>QHSA01000226.1 GCA_003220315.1 Candidatus Rokuibacteriota bacterium | reverse complement strand
AGTATTTCACGAAGAACGAATAGATGAGGGCGACGGGAATAGAGCCCAGCAGCGCCCCGGCCATCAGCTGGCCCCAGTAGAAGGCGTCCCCCCGGATCAGCTCGCCCACGACTCCGATCGGCACGGTTCGCACGCTCGAACGGCTGAGAAAGAGCAGCGCGTAGAGGAACTCGTTCTGCGCCAGCGTGAAGGCGAAGATGCCGGCGGAAATGAAGCCGGGCATGCAGAGGGGAAGAATCACCCGGGTCATGGCGCCAAAGCGGCCGGCACCGTCGATCAGCGCCTGCTCCTCCAGTTCCTTCGGCACCGTCTTGAAGTAGCCCATCAGCAGCCAGGCGATGAAGGGCACGAGCAGCGTGGGATAGGTCAACATCACGGCGCTGAGCGTATTGCCCAGCTTCAGCCGACCGATGAGATCGGCCATCGGCACGAACAGCAGCGTCTGCGGCACCAGATAGGTCACGGCAACGGTGACGGCCAGCATCGCCGCGCCGCGAAACCGCATGCGTGCGAGCGGGTAGGCCAACATGCTCCCGAGCAGCAGGGAGATGCCGGTAGCGACCACGGCGACCAGCATCGTGTTGGCCGTCCAGGTCAGGAAGTTGGTCTCCCGGAGGAGGTCGATGTAGTGGACCAGGGACGGGTGCCGGATGGCCAGCGGCATGGCCTTGGGGTCGTAGAGCTCGGCATTGGTTTTGAGCGACGTGGCCGCCATCCATGTAAACGGAAACAGCGCCACCACGTAAAACACCGCCAGCGGCACCCACAGTCCCAAGAGGCGGCGGCGCCATGTCAATTCGCCGACCATGTCAGTCCTTGCGCACGTACAAGGTGAGCAGCACCAGCACGAGGCCCAGCACCGGCACCATGCTGAGCGCCACAGCGGACCCGAGTCCCATCTGGCCCGCACCCATGCTCAGGCTGTAGGCATAGGTCGCCATCAGGTGCGTGGAATTGGCGGGGCCGCCGCCGGTGAGCACATAGACAAGCTGGAAGTCGAAGAAGGTGAAAATGATCGAGAACGTGGTCACGATGAGGATCACGGGCAGCAGCGAGGGCAGCGTGACGTAACGGAAGCGGCCCCAGGTGCCCGCGCCATCAATGGTCGCCGACTCATGCAGCTCGAGGGGAATGGTCTGCAGGCCCGCGAGGATCGAAATGCCGAAGAACGGCAGGCCGCGCCACGTGTTGACCATGATGATCGAAACCATGGCCATGGTCGGCGTGCCGAGCCAGGACGGCCCCGTCGTCGCCAGTCCGCTCACCACGAGCAGGCGGTTGAACAGACCCATGCCGGGGTCCAGGATCCACTGCCACGCCACGGTGCTGAGCACCGTGGGCACGATGAACGGGAGCAGCAGCATGGCGCGGGTGAGGGCCTTCATCCGGAAGTTCTGGTTCATCACCAGGGCCATGCCCAACCCGCCGGCCGCCTTCAGCAGGGTCGCCACCGCTGTGAACTTGATCGTGTTGCCGACCGACTGCCAAAAGATCGGGTCCTTCGAGAGGGTCACGAAATTGCCCAGGCCCACGAAGGAGGCGGGGCCGGCCACCTCCCTACGGAAGAAGCTCAGGTACACGCCGTAGAAGAACGGGTACCCCAGGAATGCCAGCAGGAACAGCACGGGCGGCGTGAGCATGAGCCAGCTGAAAACAGACTCGCGCTGCACAAGCGCGCCGAGCCGGCCCAACCGGAACGACCCCTGGGCCGGCGCTGCCAGCGCGGTCGCCCGTGATGCCTCGACGACCTCGTTCATGCCTATCCGTAGATCTGCTTGAGCTGCTGGACGGCCTCCGCGATGACGGTCTTGGTCGGCGCGCCCGTGCAGGCCTTGGAGAACATGTCGATCACCACCCAGCGATTGACCACCGCCCCGTGGGCGCGGTTGGCAGGCGCCGGCCACGACGTGAGTTTCCCGGTTTCGAGCACTTTCTGATACGGCTTCACGCGCGGCTCGATGTCCCATTCGGGCACCTTGTCGAAGCCGTGTAGGTACGGAGCGAAATACATGTCGCCGGAGGCGATCCACGGGCGGAACTGCTTCGGGTCCATGGTCCAGCGCAGGAAATCCTTGGCTGCCGCCACGTCGGGGCTGTGGGCGAACACGCCGTGCGTCACGGGCACGAGCGCATGGTAGCGCTGGCCATTGGGCCCCTTGGGATTGAGGGCGTGGTCGATCACCTTCCCCATTTCCGGCAGGTCGCGCTTGGCGGAGACCATGATGCTGTAGGCATTGTTGGTACACGAGATCTGGCTGGTCAGGAAGGCCTTGTTGTTCGCCGGATCCAGCCACCCCACGCAGTCTTCGATGCAGGCCTCCTTGTACAGCTTGCGCACGAAATCCACGGCGCGCGCGGTTTCACTGGTGTCGAGCGCGACCTTCTTGCCGTCCTTGTCCATGACCGTCGCCCCGTAGGACCACAGGAGGGGGTAGAGCCAGGAGTAGTTGTCCGCGAAGCCGTGCCCCATGGACATTCCGTACGGGTGGCCCTTGGCCTTGAGCTTGATGCCGGCTTCCAGGAACTCGTCCCAGGTCTCGGGGAATCTCCTGACCCCGACCTCGTCGAACCAATCCTTTCGGTAGACCATGCACTGGCCGATGTTCGAGTGGGGCACGGACTTCCACTTGCCGTTGTCGATTGACAGGTGCTTGATCTCGTCGTACCAGCCCCCTTGCTGCTTGCCGACCGCCTCGGCGATGTCGGACACGTCCACCAGGGCGTCGCGGTAGAGCCACTCCTGCTGAACCCAGGCCAGGTCGGCGCCGGACTTGTTCTCGACCATCGAGACCAGCTGGGGCACGGCACCACCCCCGGCGGCCTGGATCTGGTATTCGATCTTGATGCCCGTAGCCTTTTCGTAGGCAGGCGCCATCACTTTCTGGAAGTGCTCGTCGAAGAGCTTCACGTAGGAGCTTTCGCGCGCGAACGTGATGGACAACGGCTTGGCCTGGACGTTGCGCGCGATCCAGGGAGCCCCGGCAACGCCTGCGACCCCGGCGGCGAGCCTCAGAAAAGCACGACGGGTGGCCTTCGACTGTGCGGGCTGTGCCATGAATTTCCCCTTA
>QHSA01000182.1 GCA_003220315.1 Candidatus Rokuibacteriota bacterium | reverse complement strand
CCGATCATCATGGAGCTCCTTGCCGGGACGCGAAGCGGCGGTGAGCGCGCGAGGCTACGCGCGAGGCTGATCGCGCTCCCACGCTTGACGCTGCGAGGGCTGGCCGACTTCGAGTCGGCCGCCGAGCTGTATCGCACCTGCCGCAGCCGGGGCGCCACCGTCCGAAAGCTGATGGATTGTCTGATCGCCGCCGTCGCCATCCGGGAGAAGGTGACGGTCCTCCACAACGACCTCGATTACGAGGTGCTCGCCAGGTACACGCGACTGCGGACGGAGCGGTATCGGGCCCTGCGCATCGTCCCGTCGCGCTGACCCGGCGATCAGCGCGCTTGCGCCGCGCGGATGGCGCGCCAGACGCGCTCCGGGGTCGCCGGCATCTCGATGTGCTCCACGCCCAGCTCGGCCAGCGCGTCGACGATCGCGTTGACGACGGCGCCGAGCGCCGGCGTCGTACCGCCCTCGCCCCCGCCCCGGAGGCCGAGCGGGTTCGACGTCGAGGGCACCTCGCTGATCTCGGTCGTGAAGCTCGGGAGCCGATCGGCGCGTGGCACGACGTAGTCCATGAGGGTCGCCGACTGCGGCTGCCCCGTCGCGGGGTCGTACACACACTGCTCCCACAGCGCCTGCCCCACGCCCGCCGCGATCCCGCCGTGCGTCTGGCCGTGGAGGATCATCGGATTGACGGCGCGGCCGCAATCGTCGACCGACGTGTACCGCGGGACTTCCACCACGCCGGTCTCGGGATCGACCTCGACCTCGCACACGGCGCAGCCGTAGGGAAAGGAGGGCACGCTCACCGTCTCGTCGCTCACGCCCGCGAGCGGCCCGCGCAGCCCCTCGGGAACGTCGTCGCGTAGGGCGGCCGCCGCGACCGCGAACAGGTCGAGGGAGCGGTCGGTGCCCGTGACGCGGAACCGACGCGGCGCGAACTCGATGTCCGCCTCCGCCGCCTCGAGGAGCCACGCCGCGATCCGCTTGCCGCGGTCGACGATCGCGTCCGACGCCTTCGCGAGCACGACGGCGCCGAGGCGCATCGAGCGGCCGGAGTGCGAGCCTCCGCCGACGGACGCCACGTCGGTGTCCCCGGTGATCAGGCGCACCTGGTCCAGCTCGACGCCGAGCCACTCGGCGAGGAGCTGCGCGAAGCTCGTCTCGTGGCCCTGGCCGGCCGATAGCGTGCCCATCACGACGTCGACGCGGCCCTGGGGCCGCACGGTGATCTCCGCGCGCTCGTGCGGCATGCCGGTGTTGAGCTCGAGGTAGTTGGCCAGGCCGATGCCGCGATAACGACCGCGCCGGTGGGCCTCGGCCCGCCGCGCCTCGAACCCCGCCCAGTCCGCGAGCGCGAGTGCGCGGTCCTGCGCCGCCACGTAGTCGCCGCTGTCGTGGAGGAGCCCGAGCGGGTTGCGGTACGGCATCGCGCTCGGCGGCACGAGATTGCGCCGCCGGAGCTCCACGCGATCGAACCCATGGCGGCGCGCGGCGAGGTCGATCAGGCGCTCGATCACGTACATGACCTCGGGCCGGCCGGCGCTGCGGTACGGGTACGTGGGCGCCGTGTGACTGAGCGCCGCGCGGCCGCGCAGGGACGCGGCGGGAATGCGGTAGAGGCTCGGCAGCACCGCGACACCCTTGGCGAGCGGGATGAACGAAACGGCGTACGCGCCGACGTTGCTCGTGTTGGTGCCGCGGAGCGCGAGGAAGGTGCCGTCAGCCTCGAGCGCGAGCTCGACCTCGGAGACGAGATCGCGCGCCTGGTAGTCGGTGAGGAATGCTTCGGTCCGGTGACACGTCCACTTGACCGGGCGGCGCAGGCGCTTCGCCGCCCAGGCGACCAGCGCGAACTCGGGGTAGGAGGCGTTCCGGGTTCCGTAGTTGCCGCCGACCTCGCGCGCGACGACACGGACCGCGCGCTCCGGCACGCCGAGCGTCGCGGCGAGATCGCTCTTGATGCGCACCGAGCCGCCGGAGCCCGCGTAGAGCGTGTAGCGGCCGCTCGCCTCGTCCCAGACGCCCAGGGCGGCGCGCGGCTCCATCGGCACGCCGGTGACGCGGTTGATCCGCGTCTCGAGCCGCACCACGTGCGCGGCGCGCCCGAAGGCGGCGTCCGTGGCGGCCCGATCGCCGGCCTCGGAGTCGACACAGACGTTCGACGCGGTCTCCTTCCACACGAGCGGCGCCCCCGTTGCAACCGCATCGCCGGTGGCGGTCACCGCCGGCAGGGGCTCGTAGTCCACCACCACGCGCTCGGCGCCGTCCCGCGCGGCCGCGGGCGTCTCGGCGATCACCATGGCCACGGCGTCACCGACGAAGCGGGTCGTGTCGGCGGGCAACGGCGCGTGCGGCGCGATGAAGAACTCGGCGCCCGCGCGGCTCCGGAGCGGGACCTCGTGCGGGTTCGTCGGCACCGGGCGGTGCGGGATGGGGCGCAGGCCATCGGCGGCGGCGTCGGCGCCCGTGAGCACCGCGATCACCCCCGGCACCGTCAGGGCGCCCGCGCCGTCGATGCGTCGGAGGCGCGCGTGCGCGTGCGGCGAACGGACCAGGCTCGCGTAGGCCTGGCCGGGGACGTTGACGTCGTCGCTGTAGCACCCCGTACCCGTGATGAGGCGCGCGTCTTCGCGGCGGCGGACGGGCTTGCCGAAGCCCTCACGGGCCGAGCGGGTGCGGGAGTCGAGGAGCGACGTCACCAGATCCGCTTGTGGACGAACTCGACGATCTTCTCCGCCGCCCGCGTGGCGGCCGGCGACGTCGGGTTCCTGACGACGAACCCTTCGGCCTCGCCCTCGAACAGTTCCAGCTCGACCTCGCCCCCTGCGGCGCGGTATCGCGCAACGAACCGGTCGAGGTCCGCGCGGGGGTGCGCCTGGTCGCGGGTGCCTTGGATGTAGAGCACGGGCGGCAACGCGACCCGCTCGCCGCGCTCCAGCGCCTGCACCGGGCTGCCCTCGGCCATCGCCTCCTCGGTCTGCCAGAACCGGTCGTGGCAGGGCAGCACACGGTCCACGACCTCCGGGTACGGCGGGCCGCTCGCCCTGAGCCTCTTGGCGTAGTGGTAGCGCGCGAGCGGATCGATGACGGGCCAGCACAGGACGGCGCACCGCACGCTGGCATCGACGGCCGGCAGACCCGCCGGGAGCGGGACCGCCGCGTACCGGCGATCGTGCGGTCTCATCCCGCCCAGCATGGCCTGGTGGGCACCGCTCGAGGTCCCGAGGACGCCGACCAGATCCGGGCGGCTGCCCAGGGCCGTGGCCCGCGTCTTGAGCCAGCGGATCGCGTAGTTGATATCGGCGAGCGACGCGGGGTAGGGTGCCTCGGGCGGCATGCGGAAATCCAGGGCCGCCACCACCACGCCGCTCTTCGCGAGCGGCTCGTTGATGGCGGTGTCGTTCAGGCGGTCGCCCCGGCACCAGGCGCCGCCGTGTAGCTCGACGACGAGCGGGAACGGCCCTGAGCCGCGCGGCTTGAAGAGGCGCGCCAGCAGGGGCTTGTCCCCGTGGCGGACATACTCGACGTCTTCGATGCGAATGTCGTACACCATGTGCTCCTCCCTCTGGAGGTCGATGAGCTGTGCCGGGGGCGATACTGCTCCCGCGACGGCGCCACCGTCAAGCCGCGGCCGCGCCGCTTGACCCGGCGGCGGGGCCAGCGCACTATCGCCCCCGGTGCGCGAGCCGCGGCACCGCGGCAGAGCCTCGAGGAGGAGACTGACATGCGCTTCGGCCTGTTCACGAGCATGGGCGCCCAGACCTGGTCCGGCGTGCTGGACCTGTGGCGACACATCGAGGCCACGGGATGGGACATCGGCTGCGTGACCGACCACTTCATGCCGAACACGAAGGAGCGCGAGGGGGCCATGCTCGAATCGTGGAGCACGCTCAGCGCGCTGGCCGCTCTGGTGCCCCGCGTCCGCGTGGGCACCATCGTGCTGGGCAACACCTACCGCCACCCGGCGGTGGTCGCGAAGATGGCCGCGCAGGTCGACATCATCTCGGGCGGCCGGCTCCTCCTGGGGCTCGGCGCGGGCTGGCAGCAGAACGAGCACGAGGCCTACGGCATCCCATTCGGGACGATGCGCGAGCGGTTGGAGCGTCTGGACGAGGCGTGCCAGGTGATGAAGGCCTTGTGGTCCCAGCGCCGCAGCGACTTCAAGGGGCGCTACTACCAGCTCGCGGATGCTCCGCTCGATCCCAAGCCCGTGCAGACGCCCCATCCCGAGCTGATGATCGGCGGCGGCGGCGAGCGCGTCACCCTGCGCATCGTGGCCAAGCACGCCGACCACTGGAATATCTGGGGGGGCCCGGGGGTCCTGGCCCGGAAGGGAGCGGTCCTCGACGCGCATTGCGCCGCCGTCGGCCGCGATCCGAAGACCATCACGCGCTCGGCCAACATGGTACTGCTCATCACCGACCGGAAGGACGAGGTCGAGCGTCTGGCCGAGACGATCGCCACGCGCCTCGGCCGCCACGCCGCCGACGCGCGCGACACCTGCCTGGCGGGCACTCCGGACGAGATCCGCGACCGGCTCCACCAGCTCCGCGAGGCCGGGGCGGGCGTGCTGTTCATCCCGAGCCTGTTCCGTCCCCTGGCCGAGCTGCGCCGCGACCTGGATCGGTTTATTGCCGAGATCGCCCCGGCGTTCCGGTAGGCGCGCCGACGGCTCCGTGGGGCAGGCCCCGGCGCCGCTCTCGCGGCGAGCCGTGCTCCGCCTGATGGCGGCGGCGGCCGGCGCGCGGCCTCGAGGCACCGAGGCGGCGGCCACGATGCGCCTGCGTCCCATCCCGCAGGGTGGCGAGACGATCCCGGCGGTCGGTCTCGGGACGTGGCGCACTTTCGACGTCGGCGCGTCAGCGGCTCCGCGCGAGCCGCTCAGGGAAGTCCTGCAGCGCTTTTTCGAGCTGGGCGGGCGTGTGATCGATTCGTCGCCGATGTACGGGGCGGCCGAAGGCGTGGTGGGCGACCTCGGGGCGGAGCTTGGGATCCTCGACGCACTCTTTCTCGCCACCAAGGTCTGGACGACCGGGCGCGACGCCGGTGTCGCCCAGATGGAGCAGTCGCTGCGGCACCTCCGGCGCAGGCGCCTCGACCTGATGCAGATCCACAACCTGCTCGACTGGCGAACCCACCTCCGCACCCTGCGGGACTGGAAGGAGGCCGGCCGCATCCGCTACCTCGGCGTCACCCATTACGCGGCGAGCGCCTACGACGAGCTGGAGCGGGTGCTGCGGAGCGAGCCGCTCGATTTCGTGCAGGTCAACTACTCACTGGGCGAGCGCGCGGCCGACCGGCGCATCCTGCCACTCGCCCGCGACCGCGGCATCGCCGTGCTGGTGAACCGCCCCTTCTCGGAGGGCGACCTGTTCCGGCGAGTGCGCGGGCGACCGCTTCCGTCGTGGGCCGCCGAGTTCGACTGCGCGAGCTGGGCCCAGTTCTTCCTGAAGTGGATCCTGGCCCACCCGGCCGTCACCTGCGTGATCCCCGCCACGAGCCAGCCGCAGCACCTCGTCGACAATATGAAGGCGGGCGTGGGGGCGCTGCCGGATCCGGCGATCCGGGAGCGCATGGGCGCGCTCGCCGACTAGCCGCGGGCCGCCGCGTCGGCCTTCTTGAAGTCGGCCTCCGTGAAGCCGTAGAGGTGCGCGCCCCCCATGAGGATCTGCGCGGCGATCGCCCGCGGGACGTTCTTCAGGAGGTTCTCGGCGACGTGGGGGAAGTTCGAGTCGAAGTGCGGGTAGTCCGTCGACACGCACATCCGGTCGGCGCCGAGCAGGCCGGCCGTCGCCTCGATCTCTGGCTCGCTGCCCTCGACCGCGGCCCAGCAGTTGCGCCGGAAGTACTCTCTCGGGGTGAGGCTGAGGTACGGGGCGTGCGAGTCCCGGTACTGGGGATAGTCCCACTCGATGCGGGACAGGAGTCCGGGCACCCAGGAGTTCTGGGCTTCGAGGAAGCCGACGCGGAGCTTCGGGTGGAACTCGAACACGCCGCCGATGACCATCGCGATCATCGCCTGCTGCATCTCGATCCAGTGGCTCGCGACGTGGCGGTAGAACCGGTTCTCGCCGTAGAGCTCGATCATGCGTGAGTACAGGGCGCTCACACCCTCGTGGAATCCCCAGGTCACGTCGAGCTCTTCGTGCAGGCGGTAGAGCGGCTCCCAGTAGTTCGAGTGCCAGTAGCGGCCGTTGACGAGGTTCGGCCGGATGAAGGACCCGACGGCGCCGAGCTCCCTCACGCACCGAACCAGCTCCTGACACGCCAGGTGCACGTCGTGCACGGGCAGCATCGCCACGAACTTCAGGCGGTCGGGACTGTACTGGCAGAACTCGTGGATCCAGTTGTTGTACGCCTGGCAGAGGGCCAGCGAGAGCCGGGGATCCATCTCGTTGCGGCCGAGGAGCGCCAGGCCGCTGGTGGGGTAGAGCACGGCGATGTCGACGCCCTCCATCTCCATGCCCATCACCTGGGCCTCGGCGTTGTAGTCGCGCTCGACCGCGAAATCCAGCCGACCCGTGTCGAAGATCCGCGAGCCCGAGAGTGGCTGGCTGCTCTGCGTCGAGCCGGAACGGTGCCGCTTCCGGTACTGCTGCAGGTCGGCGTCCGAGATCGGCACCCCGTCGACGATGATCAAGCCGGCAGCCCAGCCCCGAGTCGGTCGGCCGTCGGCTCCCACCGGTACGCTGACCCGGTCCTTGAACTTCGGGTCCAGGTAGCGCTCGAAGAGGTCGGGCGGTTCCATGATGTGCATGTCGGAGTCGACGAAGCGGAGACTGTCTTTCATGGGATCCCCCTCGACGTAGAACTATGTGGCCCGGGATTATACTCGCTAGAGTCTCGTCTCGTCGACGGGGAGTCCCAGCCAGTGTCGCCCGACCAGCTCGTAGTGGGAGAGGCGCCCCTGCAGGTGCTGGCTGATCACGTGAATGTCCTGGAAATGGCGCTGGAGCAGGTGACTCTCGTAGACCGCCGTGGCACCGGCGGCGTTGTAGGCGGCGTCGACGACCTTGACCGCCAGCCGAATCGCGTGCGTCGTGGCGAGGCGCAGGGCCGCGCGCTGGTCCAGGCTGATCGTGTTCGTGGCGCTCACCTCCGCCCAGACGTCGCGGACCGTTTCGGTCAGGAGCGCCCGGCCGGCGCGGAGGTCGGCTTCGGCATGGCCGACGTCCGCCTGGACCATCGGCTGGTCGCGTAGCAGCCCCGCCATCGCCCGCGGTGTCTTCACGCCGGCCAGCTCGAAGAACGCGTCCAGGCAGGCGCGGGCCATTCCCACGGCAACCGCGGCATCGCCCGAGGCGAACAGCAGTGTCCGGGGAATCTGGTAGAGCGGCCTGGCCTCCAGCAACGGTGCCGTGGCGGACAGAACCGTGCGGTCCGCGGGGACGAAGACATCGTTCACGGCAAAGTGGTGGGTCCCCGTGCCGCGCATGCCCCGGACGTGCCAGGTGTCGAGGAGCTCGGCTTCGGCGACCGGGACGAAGAAGTAGCGCCGCTCCGGTTGGCCGTCCGACTCCAGTCTGAGCCGGCCGTTGTCGACGACCTGGGCGTGCGCCGCCACCCATGCCGCGTGTCGGCACCCGGTGCTGAAGCCCTGGCGGCCCGTGACCCGGTAACCGCCGGGGACCACGACGGCCGTGGCGCTCGGGGCCGGGCTGTTGGCGACGACGCCGCGCGGCGTGTCGATCCAGATCGAGCGGGCGACATCGCGCGGCATCCGCGCCGCGTAGGTGGCGAAGATGGCGCCCTGGTTGACCGCCCAGGCCGTGCTCGCGTCGGCCTTGCCGAGCTCCTCGATCACCTGGATGTAGGTCGGCAGGTCGAGCTCCGGGCAGCCGAGGGCGCGCGGAACGGCCAGGTGGAACAACCCGGCGTCCGCCAGCGCCTCGAAGAGCGGTCGCGGGAGCTCCCGCGCGGCCTCGATCGCGTCGGCGCAGGCCCGGATCTGGGGAGCCAGCTTGCGGGCCGCATCGAGCGGGGACTGGGCCTCGGCGGCGGTCATAGGCCTGTCCAGGGTACACCGTGTATCATGCTGTCTTCATGAGCATGCGCATCGAGATCATCTGCACGGGCGACGAAGTCCTGACCGGTAAGATCGTCAACACCAACTTCAGCTACATGAGTCAGAAGCTGGAGGACGTCGGGCTCTCGGTCCAGTGGGAGACGACGGTCGGCGACGACCGCGAGAGCCTGCTGCGGGCGTTTCAGCTGGCCGGCGAGCGCGCCGACGCGGTCATCGTCAACGGGGGCCTGGGGCCCACCGTCGACGACCTGTCCCAGGACGTTGCGGCCCAGGCCGCCGGCGTCGCGCTCGTCCTCAACGAGGAGTGGCTCGGCCGGATGGAAGAGTTCTTCCGTCGGCGGAGCCGCGTCATGCCGCCCAACAACCAGAAGCAGGCCATGCTGCCCGCCACCGCGGAGCTGATCGACAATCCGATCGGGACCGCGTGCGGCTTCGCGCTCGATATCGGTCGCGCCCGCTTCTTCTTCACCCCCGGGGTGCCGCGCGAGCTCCGTCGCATGCTCGAGGCGGAGATCATCCCGCGCCTCCTCGCGAAGAGCGGCCTGCAGCCGGCGATCCATCTGAAGCGGTTCCATTCGTACGGGCTCGGCGAATCGCACGTCGACGCCCTGCTGAGGGGCGTGGAGGAGCTCGTGCCCGATGGCGGCGTGAAGCTCGGCTTCCGGGCCCACTACCCGCAGCTCGAGACCAAGCTGACGGTGCGCGGCACGGACATGGAGGACGTCCGCCGGAAGCTCGCGCCGGTCGAGCGTGAGGTACGCAAGCGCCTCGGCAACTTCATCCTCAGTGAGGACGATGCGACGCTGGAGGGGATCGTCCTGGGCGAGCTCGCGAGTCGGCTGGCCTCGCTCTCGATCGTCGAGACGTTCACGAGCGGCGCGATCGCGGCGCGCGTCGCCCACCTCCCGGGGGCGGAGCGGGTCTTTCGCCGCGGCCTCGTCGCCCGCGACCTCGGCGAGGTGTGCGCGGCCGTCGGGCTCGACGGCGCCGGAGGCGCGGGCGAGCTCACGCGCGAGACGGCCGAGGCGGTCGCGCGCGCGGCGCGACGTCAGACCGGCGCCACGCACGCGCTGGCGGTCCTGATCGATCTCGACGCCGGCGCGGACCGGATCGACCTCGGCGGGACCATCTGTCTGGCGATCGCGACTTCGCTGGAGGCCGCTTCACGGCGCAGTCGCATCCTCGGCGGTCGCGAGTGGGTCCGCCTGGGAGCGGTCGAGATGGGGCTCGACTGCCTTCGCCGGTACCTCCAGGGGCTCCCCGTGTACGAGCGGATCGACTTCGAGAAGGCGTGAGGCGCAGCCATGATCGACAAGTTCGCCACGGTGTACGCCGGCCACGTGGATTTGCCCGACATGGGGCAGGGCGCCACGCCGGCCAACGAGCGGCGCTATCCCAACGAGCACCTCGCGACGGTCTTCGAGAAGACGGAGGCCGTGGCGCGGGCCATGGACGACCTCGGCTATCACGCGATCTGGCTGGCCGAGCACCATTTCCAGCACGAGGGGTACGAGTGCCTGCCGAACATCCTCATGACGGCGGTGCATCTGGCCCACGTGACGCCGCGGATCCGCATCGGCTGCGCGTTCAACATCGCGCCGATGTGGCACCCCCTGCGCCTGGCCGAGGACTTCGCCACCGCCGACATCCTGACGCGCGGCCGGGTGATCTTCGGCGTGGGCCGCGGCTACCACACCCGCGAGGTCGAGACCTTCGGCGCCCCGATGCTCGACGCCGAGGCCAACCGCGAGCTGTTCGAGGAGCAGGTCGAGATCATCCTCAGGGCGTTCAACGAGGAGTCGTTCGCGCATCACGGCAAGCACTACACGCTGCCCCCGGCCGTCCCGTATCGCGGCTACGAGCTGCGCGAGCTCACGCTGGTCCCGCGCCCCGTCCACCGGCCCGTGGAGTGCTGGCAGCCCATCGTGAGCGCGAGTCGGCGCGGGCTCGACTTCATGGTGCGTCACGGGATCAAGGGCACGATCGGCGGCGGCGCCGCGACCATGGCCGAGGGCCCGCTCCACGCTTACCGCGAGG
The DNA here is from genome assembly GCA_003220315.1 of Candidatus Rokuibacteriota bacterium. Taxonomy (GTDB): domain Bacteria; phylum Methylomirabilota; class Methylomirabilia; order Rokubacteriales; family CSP1-6; genus 20CM-2-70-11. The sequence continues at coordinate 8,890 of QHSA01000182.1, read as the reverse complement.
CCGCGGCCAGGGCCGGCCGGAATCTCGCCCTCGGGGAGGACCTCTGCCTCGGCATCTTCTTCTACCTCGCCGAGACCCGCGAGAAGGCGATCCGCGAGATCACGCCCTTCTACGAGGAGCACGTGAAGATGTTCGCGCCCCTGGGCTTCGTGCCGGGGATCACGCCGGCCCAGGTCGAGGCGGCGGCGCGTCGTGGCGGCTGGGGCGCCGCCGGCGTCCCCACCGTCGAGCACTACATGAAGACGGGCGCGTGGTTCGCCGGCCCGCCCGAGGAGCTCGTCGCTTACCTCAAGGACCTCGAGGCCCGGTTCCCGGGGCTCGAGCACGTCAACATGAGCATCAGCATGGGCACGCCGAAGGCGGTGATGCTCGAGCAGCTCCGCTGGTTCGCCGAGGAGGTCATGCCGAAGTTCAGCGCAGCACGGCCTGGAGGGCAACGCAGAACGTGAGTGGAGGTGATCCGTGAGCGACAATCGTGCCGTCGTCGTCGACCCTGAGGCGCCGGGTCGGCTCGTCATCAGCCCGGTCGCGGCGCCCGTCCCCGATCGTGGTGAAGCGGTGGTGCGCGTGCGAGCGATCTCCCTCAACCGCGGCGAGGTCAGGCGCGCGGGGATGGCCGCGGCCGGCTGGCGTCCGGGCTGGGACCTGGCCGGTGAGGTCGAGCGCGCCGCCGCCGACGGTTCGGGGCCGCGCGTCGGGGCGCGCGTCGTCGGGCTCCTGCCCGAAGCGGCGTGGGCGGAGCGCGTGGCAGTGCCGACGCACGCCCTCGCCGAGCTGCCGGAGAAGGTGACGCTCTCCCAGGCCGCGACCCTCCCCGTGGCCGGGCTCACCGCGCTCTACGCGCTCGCGAAGCGAGGGCTGCTCCTCGGTCGTCGGGTGCTCGTCACGGGCGCCACGGGCGGGGTCGGCGACTTCGCCGTGCAGCTCGCGCGGCTCGTCGGCGCTCACGTGACGGTGAGCGTCCGACGGGCCGACCAGGGCCCGACGCTGCGCCAGCTCGGCGCCCACGAGGTCGTGGTGGGTGAGGACATTCCGCCCTCGCCCAAGTACGACCTCATCATCGAGTCCGTCGGCGGGCGCACCCTCGGCACGGCGCTCGCCGCTCTCGAGCGTGGCGGCGTGTGCGTCACCCTCGGAGTGTCCGCCGCCGCCGAGGTCACCTTCGACGCGCGGCAGTTCTTCGTCGCCGGACGCACGACGCTCTACGGCTTCTACATCTTCACGGAGCTCGCGAGCGCGCCGGCGTCGGTGGGCCTGCGCCGCCTCGCCGACCTCGTCGCGGCGGGGCAGCTCGCGCCCCACATCAGTCTCGAGCGGCCATGGACGGAGATCGCCCGGGTCGCGCAGGACCTGATCGCGCGACGCTTCCCGGGCAAGGCCGTGCTGACGCTCGACTGACGAGAGTCACCACCACCGGTGGCGATGACCGAGCGTCTCTTTCAACGGGACAGCTATCTGAAGACCTTCGACGCGCGCGTGACAGCCGTGCGGCCGGAGGGCGTGCGCCTGGACCGCACCGCGTTCTTTCCCACCGGCGGGGGCGTCCTGGGCGATACCGGCACGCTGACAGGTCCCTCCGGACTGTCACGTGTCGTCGAGACCGTGGAGGACGAGGGCGGCGTGCTCCACAGGCTCGAGCGCGCCGGACTCGCCGTGGACGATGCCGTGCAGGGCGAGCTGGAATGGGCCCGCCGATACCTGCTGATGCGCTACCACACGGCCACGCACGTCCTCACCGGCGTGATGTTCAACGACTTCCACGTTCGCGTCACCGGCAATCAGCTCACGCCCGACAAGGGGCGCGTGGACTTTGCCTTCGAGCAGTTCGACCGTGACGTGCTGGAGGAGGGCTTTCGCCGCGCCAACGCCATCGTGGCCCAGGACCTCGCCGTGCGCGTCTCCTTCGTCCCCGCCGCTCGGGCCCGGGCCCAGGCCGAGCTCTTCAAGCTGGAGACGGCCTTCCGCCACGACCTCCCGGAGCTGCGGCTGGTCGAGATCGTCGGCTTCGACACGCAGGCCGACGGCGGCTGCCACGTCGCCACGCTGAGCGAGATCGGCCGCCTCGTCCTCGCGAAGACCGAGAACAAGGGGAAGGCCAACCGCCGCGTCTATTTCGTGCTGGAGTAGAAGGGAGACGCTCATGGCTTCGCTGCGACGCCGACTCTCGCTGATTCTCCTCGGCCTCGTCCTGGTGCCGCTCGCGACCGGGCCCGCGCCCTCTCAGACGCCGGCACGCGGTCACGGCGCCGAGGCTCACGACATGGAGCTGGTTGGCCACGACGACCTGCAGGGCCGGTCGGCCTACCAGCCGACGATCCACCAGCAGCGGGGGCGCTTCGTCGCTTACGTCGGCCATCACGGCGGGCGCGCTCCTAACCCGCTCACCGGCGCCGACGAAGACAACGGGACGTCGATCGTCGATGTGACCGACCCCGCGCGGCCGCGCTACCTCGCCCACATCCCGGGGATGCCCGGTGGCCCCGAGCAGGGCGGGGCGCAGATGGCGCGCGTGTGCGACCGGCAGGGCAAGAGCTACCTCTTGCGGACGTTCGGCAACTCGGGGCCCGGCGCGGGCCACGAGGTGTGGGACGTCACCGACCCGGCGAGACCACAAAAGGTGAGCACGGTGGTCTCGGGGCTCACGGCGACGCACAAGAACTGGTGGGAATGTGACACCGGAATCGCCTACCTGATCTCGGGCGACCTCGCCAAGGCGGAGCCGCCGGAGCTCGGTCCATCGGGCTGGCGCACGTGGCGCATGACGAAGATCTACGACCTCAGCGACCCCGCGAAACCCGTGTTCGTCCGCGACTTCGGACTGGCCGGCCAGGAGCCCGGCTCGACCGGACCGGTCACGATCGCCCACGGCGCCCATGGGCCCATCGCCGTCGGCAACCGCGTGTACTTCGCGCACGGCACCAGCGCTGACGGCGCGCTCCAGATCGTCGACCGGCAGAAGCTGCTCACCGGTCCCAAGGAGCCGACCGCGGCGAACCTCAACTATCCCGAGATCAGCCGGCTCTACACGTCGCCCAACTGGGGCGGCCACACGGCGTTCCCCGTGCTGGGCATGGCGATCGCCGACTGGGCGACCAACGCCAAGGGGCGTGTGCGCGACTTCGTCGTCCTCGTCTCCGAGGCCACCGCCAACGAGTGCCGCGAGTTCCGGCACGCCACGTTCATGGTCGACGTCACCACCGACACCAGGCCGTTCTCGGTGGCCACCTTCCTGGTCCCGGAGTCCCAAGGCGGCTTCTGCCGACGGGGCGGCCGTTTCGGCCCCCACTCGTCGAGCGAGTCGTTCGCGCCCCTGTTCTACAAGAAGCTCGTGTTCGTCGCCTACTTCAACGCCGGCGTGCGAGCCGTGGACATCCGCAATCCCTATGCGCCGCGCGAGGCCGCGTTCTACATTCCGGCGACGACCGAGCGGACCGCCGAGCGCTGCGTGACGAACGGGACGCGGAGCTGCAAGGTGGCGATCCAGACCAACAACGTCGAGGCGGACGAGCGCGGATTCGTCTACCTCGCCGACCGGGCCAACACGGGACTCCACATCGTGCGGCTCACCGGCGAGGCCGCGAGAATCGCCGGCGGCCACTGAGTCCGTCAGCGCATCAGGCTCGGCAGCCAGAGCGAGATCGCGGGAAACGCGACCAGGATGGCGAGGCGGATGACGTCCGCCCACATGAACGGCATCACGCCGCTGAACACGGTCCCCGTGGACACCTCGGGCAGCAGGGTCTTGAGCACGAACATGTTCATCCCGACCGGGGGGCTGATCAGCCCGATCTCGACGACACAGACGATGATGATGCCGAACCAGACCGGGTCGAACCCGAGTTGCACGATGACCGGGAAGAACACCGGCATGGTGAGCAGGACCATCGACAGCTCCTCCATCGCCGTGCCGAGCACCACGTAGATCGCGCAGATCGCCGCCACCACCATGATGGGGGAGAGGCCCAGGCGCCCGACGAAGGCCCTGAGGTCGGTCGGCATCGTCGTGATGTTGACGAACTCCGCGAACATCAAGGCGCCGATCAGGATCAGGAACAGCATCGCCGTGGTGCGGGCGCTCTCGAGGAGCGCGGCGTAGAGGGTCTTCAACGTGAGCGCGCCGCGCCCCAGCGCGAAGGCCATGGCGCCGGCGGCGCCCATGCCCGCGCCCTCGGTGGCGGTGAAGAGACCGCCGTAGATGCCGCCCATCACGAACAGGAAGAGCGCCGCCACGCCCCACACGTCCTTGAGGGCGAGTCCGCGCTCGCGCCAGGTCGAGCGCGGGCCGGGCGGGCCCGAGCCCGGCTCGCGCCAGGTCATGTACACGATGGCGAGGCAGAGCAGGAGGGCGCCGAGGATGCCGGGCAGGATCCCGGCCATGAAGAGCTTGCCGATGTTCGTCTCGGTGAAGACACCGTAGATCACCATGATGGTCGAAGGCGGGATCATGATGCCGAGCGTGCCCGCCGAGGCGACGGTGCCCGCAGCCAGCTTGTCGGAGTAGCCGAACCGCTTCATCGAGGGATAGGCGACCTTCGCCATGGTGGCCGCGGTGGCGATGGAGGAGCCGCAGATCCCGCCGAAGCCGGCCGAGGCCCAGACGGTGGCCATCGCGAGCCCGCCGCGCAGGTGGCCGATGAAGGCGTAGGCGGCGCGGAAGAGCTCCCGCGACATGCCGGCGCGCGTCACGAAGTTGCCCATCAGGATGAAGAGCGGCACCACCGAGAGCGTGTAGCTGCGACCGGTCTCGTAGAGCTTCGTCTGGGTCATCGCGAACGCTACGGCCCAGTTCCAGTCACGCATGTAGGCGTAGCCGACGACGCCGACGATGCCCATGGCGTAGGCGATGGGTACGCGCAGGAAGGCGAGCGCCATCATCACCGTGAGTCCGACCACCCCTTCGATCACCGGCGCTCCGCCACCTTGTAGAGGTGGATCAGGCCCGAGAGGCCGAGCGTGACCGCCATGAAGTAGACGAAGGGGCCGTACACGATGCGCAGCACGTCGGTGGCGTCGCGGTACGCCCAGATCCGGTCGGCCTTGAGCCACATGAGCCAGGTGAGCAGGAACATGACGGCCGCGCACACCAGCTGCACCGCGCGCTCCAACCCGCGCTGAGCGCGGGCGCCGAGGAGCCGATCGACGAAATCCATGAGCGCGTGCTCGTCCGCCCACGACACGAGCGGCAGCCCGGCGAAGATCAACACCACCAGCATGAGCTCGGTGACCTCGAACGCGCCCCTCACCGGCCGGTTGAAGACGTACCGCGCCACCACGTCCGCGAACGTGAGGAGCATCATGGCCAGGAGGATGGCGGAGGCGGCGACGCCGAGAATCGCGTCGGTGCGCCGCTCCCACCCGCGCTCGGGAGCGCTCACCGGCCCGCGGCGACTTTCTTCAGCTCTTCGCGGAACTCGGCGAGGATCTTGGCGGCGTCCACGCCCTTGGCGCTGGCCTTCTGGATCCAGTCGTCGATGATCGGCGCGGACCGCTTCTTCACCTCCGCCACGAGGGCGGCGTCGGCGTTGACGATCTTGACGCCCGACTTCTTGAGCGCGTCGAAGCCCTTCTGGTCGGCGTCGTCCCAGGACCGCCCGGCGTGCCGCGCGATCCACTCGCCGGAGATCTTCTCGATCGCCTCCTGGTCCTGCTTCGGGAGCTTGTTCCACTTGTCCTCGTTCATGAAGAAGCCGAACGCCGAGCTGTACATCCCGCCCGGGAACAGTGTCGCCTGCTCGAGCACGGTGTCGAGCTTGAACGAGATGATGGACTCCATCGGGAAGAACACGCCGTCGGCGACGCCCGATTTCAGCAGCTCGTAGGACTCGGGCGCTGGCTTCACGAACGCCGAGGCGCCGAGGGCCTTGGCCACCGCCTCGGCCACGCCGCCCCCGGTGCGGATCTTGAGGCCCTGGATATCGTTGATGCTGTTGACCGGCCGCTTGGTAAACAGCTGGCCAGGGCCGTGGGTGAACACCCCCAGCAGCTTCACGCCGTTGTACTCGCCGACTTTGTGGAAGTGCCTCCAGTAGACCCGCGAGTAGGCGACCGAGTTGACGAGCGAGGTCTCGCCCGCGCCGGGGAGCTCCGCGATCATCGGCAGGATGTGCCGCGCCGGCGTGTAGCTCGCAGTGACGTACGAAAGGTCGACGAGGCCGTCCCGGACGGCGTCGAAGGTCCCCGGCGGCGCCGAGGGGTGCTTCGGCAGCATCTGGAACTTGACGCGGCCGTTCGTCGCCTTTTCCGCCTCGGTCGCCCAACCCTGCAGCACGACGGCGGTGATGTGGTGCGTCGGTGACACCCACGACGACATCGTGAGCGTGGTTTGGGCGAGCGCGGGCTGGGCGGCGGCGAGGACGCTGCCGGCCAGCGCGGCGAGGACGAATCTCCTCACGTTCGACATGGTCTCCTCCAATCGGGGGGCGACGATCCGGTGCCGGCGGGTAGTGTATAACGATTGGGGACTGTCGATTCCCGGGCTCGATCGGCGTCGTCATGGTGAGGGAAGGAGGTCCCCATGCGTTACATGCTGCTGATCTGCTCGGACGACAAGAACGCCCCCCCGGCGCCAAGGGCCGAGATGGAGGCCATCATCCAGGGCCACCGGCGCTTCAGCGACGAGCTCCAGGCCGCCGGCAAGATGGTCGTGGGGGAGCGCCTGCGCCCGGACGGCGACGCCAGTCGCATCCGCCTCAAGGCCGGGCAGCGCCAGGTCATGGACGGCCCCTTCACCGAGACGAAGGAGGCCCTGGGCGGCTTCTACCTGGTCGAGTGCGACACCAGGCAGGAAGCGGTCGAGTGGGCGAAGAAGATCCCGCTTCGCGAGGGGAGCTTCGTCGAGGTGCGGCCGATCTGGCACATCCGCCTCAAGGCCGGGCAGCGCCAGGTCATGGACGGCCCCTTCACCGAGACGAAGGAGGCCCTGGGCGGCTTCTACCTGGTCGAGTGCGACACCAGGCAGGAAGCGGTCGAGTGGGCGAAGAAGATCCCGCTTCGCGAGGGGAGCTTCGTCGAGGTGCGGCCGATCTGGCACATGTAGCCTGACGGGCGCCGGCTCCGGCGCACGGAGGACGGCCGGCGCATCGGGTAACATCTCTGCCCGTGGGATCGACCGACCGCGGGCAGGCGCCGGACGGCGTGCACGCGCGCGTGGCGGAGGCGTTCCGCCTGGAGTATGGGCGTGTGGTCGCCTCCGTGCTCCGGATCGTGCGCGACATGGACGCGGCGGAGGAGATCGTCCAGGAGGCGTTTGCGCAGGCGCTCGATCACTGGCCCGCGAACGAAACGCCGGACCGCCCGGGCGCCTGGCTCCTCACGACGGCACGGCGGCGCGCGCTGGATCGCCTGCGCCGCGCCCGGCGGGCCGGGGCGCGCGCCGGCGCGCTCGCCTACGAGGCCGCGCTCGGCCGGATGGACGAGAGCCCTGACGTGACCGATCCCGAGGCGATCCCCGACGACCGGCTCCGGCTGATCTTCACCTGCTGTCATCCGGGCCTGCCGGCCGACAGCCGCGTGGCGCTGACGCTCAGGCTGGTGGAAGGCCTCTCGACGGCGGAGATCGCGCGGGCCTTTCTCGCGCCCGAGCCCACGATCGCCCAGCGGCTCGTGCGCGCCAAGCGAACGATCCGCGATCGCGGCTTTCCCTACGAGGTGCCCCAGGGGGTCGAGCTGCCCGCGCGCCTGCCGGCCGTGCTCGCGGTGGTCTATTTGATTTTCAACGAGGGCTACGCCGCGCACACGGGCGACGCCCTCGTGCGCCACGAGCTCTGCCAGGAGGCCATCCGTCTCGGACACATGCTCGCCGAGCTGATGCCCGTCGAGCCCGAGGTCCTCGGGCTCTTCGCACTGATGGAGCTTCAGGCCTCGCGGGCGGCGACGCGGACCGACGCCGACGGCAATCTCGTCCTGCTCGCGGATCAAGATCGGTCTCGCTGGGATCGGGCCCGCATCGCCCGCGGTCTCGCCGCACTCGATCGCGCCGGCCCACTGGAGCGCGCGGGCCCGTACCAGCTCCAGGCCGCCATCGCCGCATGTCACGCGCGCGCGGTCTCCTGGGAGACGACGGACTGGCCTCAGGTCGTCGCCCATTACCGCACCCTCGCCGAGGTCGCGCCGTCGCCGGTGATCGAGCTGAACCGGGCGGTGGCGATCGGCCTGGCAGAGGGGCCGGCGGCCGGGCTCGCCGCGCTCGACGCGGTCGACGCCTCGGCGCTGCGCGGCTATCATCTCTGGCCCGCCGCGCGCGCCGATTTCCTCCGCCGGCTCGGGCGATGGGCCGAGGCGGCCGTCGAGTACCGCCGCGCGCTCGAGCTCGCCGACAACGTCCGCGAGCAGAAGTTCCTCGCGGCCCGGCTCGCGGCCTGCGAGGCGGGCGGAGAGAGCGGGCGCTGATCGGATACTCTTCTCGGAGCCAGGCACGATGGGGTGGCGTATGCTTGGCGCGGCTGACACGAGGAGGAGGTCCCTATGGACTACGGCGTCGTGATGTTCCCCACGGAGTTCGCGATCGCGCCCGACGAGCTCGCGCGGGAGCTCGAGGAACGCGGCTTCGAGTCGGTGTGGTTCCCGGAGCACACGCACATCCCCGCGAGCCGACGGAGCCCCTGGCCCGGCGGCGGCGAGCTTCCCCGCGACTACTGGTCGTCCTACGACCCGTTCGTCGCGCTGATGGTGGCGGCCGGGGCGACCCGGCGCCTCAAGCTCGGGACCGGCATCTGCCTCGTCGTCGAGCGCGATCCGATCACGACGGCCAAGGAGGTCGCCACGCTCGACCGGCTGTCCGGCGGCCGAGTCCTCTTCGGCATCGGCGGCGGCTGGAACGCCGAGGAGATGGAGGACCACGGCACCGCGTTCAAGACGCGCTGGCGGGTCCTGCGCGAGCGCGTGCTCGCCA
>QHSA01000135.1 GCA_003220315.1 Candidatus Rokuibacteriota bacterium | reverse complement strand
TCTGGTGCCACACGCGGACGAACTCTCCGGATTCCGCATCGCACCCGGCGCACTTGGCGCACTGGAACTTGCCGATTTCGCGTGAGGGAGGTGCCAACGCTCTAGATCCGCGCTAGAATCGCGCGGGGACGTTCCGATGCGAACCTACCTCCGAGTCCGGGCCAATCGCGCCGACGAGGTCACCGGCGAGGTCGTGCGCGAGCAGCCGCTCACGCTCTGGGTGAACGGCGAGAAGTTCCTCACCCTCCTCTGCTCGCCGATCAAGCTCGAGGCGCTCGTCGTTGGCTACCTCTGGATGGAGAAGGTGATCGAGGATGCCGCCGACATCACCCGGCTCGACGTGTCCGCCGTGGACGGTCGCGCCGACGTCACGCTGGCCCGTCCCGTGACGCTGCCGACCGAGCGGATCCTGACCTCGGGGTGCGGCGGCGGCATCACGTTCCGCATCGACCACCGGCTGTTTCCCAGGCTTCGCGCGACGCTCCGCGTAGCGCCGGAGACGCTGGCGCTCAGGATGAAGGAGCTCTTCGCCGCCGCGGTCCACTACAGGGTCTCGCGCGGGATCCACGGCGCGGCGCTGTCCGACGGGGAGCGGCTGCTCGTCGTCGCCGAGGACGTCGGGCGCCACAACGCGGTGGACAAGGTCAAAGGCGAGGCGCTCACGCGCGGGATCCCCACCGAGGGCCGCATCCTCCTGTCCACTGGCCGCGTCTCCTCCGAGATGCTGCTCAAGGCCGCGCGAATGGGCGTGCCGCTCGTCGCGTCGCGGACGTCGCCCACGGAGATGGCGGTCGCGCTCGCCGAGCAGCTCAACGTCACCGTCTGTGGGTACGTCCGGGGGGACAGCCTCAACCTCTACGCCGGGAGCGCGCTCCTGCTGGGGGAGGAGGCCATGGCGACGCGGCGCTGACGCGACACGGCCCGGGGGCGTGCAGCGCTTGTCGTCGGAGGAGCTCGGACGCGCCCAGGTCCTCGAGGTGATTATGCACTACGTCGCGGAGAACCCCGCGCTCGAGGCCGACCCGCTCGAGAGCCTCGAGCGCGTCCCGAGCGCGCGTGCCCGGTGAGGAACCCGTGAGCGAGGACAATTCCCTCGACGCCAAGTACAAGAGCCTCCGGCGCGGCCTTCGATCCCGTCGGCGAGACGACCACGCCCTCGATCTGTTCCGGCGGATCGAGACGAATCTCGTCGACATCCGCGCCATCGACCGGATGCTCCTCGAGCTCGGCCGCTGCTACAACCCACTCACGAACGCGCCGATCGTGGACCTGGCCACCCGCCGTGCCATCGTCGAGGCCCTCGAGGCGGGCCAGCGCGAGGAGGCGCAGGCGCTCCTCGCCTCCTGCCTGGCTCGCTACGCCCCGCCCGACGCCCCCCCGAAGATGTCGCCGCGCGAGCCGGGTGAGCTGCCGTTACCGGGCGAGCCAGGTTAGACGCGGTGCGGCTTGACGGGTGGTCGGACCATGCCTAGGATGCCCGCGATTTCTGCGCCCAACTCCTGTCCAGGAGGTTCAGGCGATGACCCAAAGCCTCACCGAGCACATACAGAGTTCCCGCCTCGTGGTCGTCGAGGTCAAGCGTGCCGAGGGCCGACTGCGCGTGAGGGGTGAAGCCGACGTCTGTGCCGAGCTCTCGTGTTCCGAAGAGACGCTCGTGGTCACGGACGAGGACGCCAAGGCGGGTCTCGACACGCTGCACCCTGGGGACATCATCAAGATCGAACCGGCGGGCGGGCGTCCCGACAGGATCGTCCTGCTGCGCCGGGCATGGGATGAACTGGCGAGCCCCGAGGTCTAGGGCCGAGTCGGGGACGCTGTCCGATCTGACCCTCCAATCCTGCGTGCGCAGAGGAGTGTCGCTATGAGTCTGTCGCGACGCGACTTCCTGAGATACGGCATGGCCGCGGCCTCGACCGCGGTCGCCTCCGGGGCCATCGATCTGAGCCCCGTGGAGGCGGCCGCGACGTCGCTACGGATCAAGGAAGCCAAGGCGTTTCCCGGTGTGTGCCCGTATTGCGCGGTCGGCTGCGCCCAGCTCATCTACGTCAAGGACGGCAAGATCGTCGATATCGAGGGTGACCCCGACGCGCCCCACACCGAGGGCGCGCTCTGTCCGAAGGGCTCGTCGACGTACCAGCTGTCGCTGAACGAGCGGCGGATCACCAAGTGCCTCTACCGCGCGCCGGGCGCGACCACGTGGGAGGAGAAGCCGCTCGACTGGATGATGGCCGAGATCGCCCAGCGCGTGAAGAAGACGCGCGACGCGAGCTTCGTCGAGAAGGTGCGGGTCGGCGCGCGGGACGTCACCGTGAACCGGTGCGAGGGTATCGCCTGGCTCGGGTCGTCGGTGCTCGACAACGAGGAAAACTACCTGATCGCCAAGCTCGCGCGGGGCCTGGGGCTCGTGAATCTAGAGAACTCCGCCCGTCTCTGCCACTCGGCCACGGTGCCCGCCCTCGGGGCGACCTTCGGCCGCGGCGCGATGACGACCAACCTCATCGACGTCCAGCACGCGGACGTGATCATGCCGACCTCGAACTGGGCCGAGTGTCACCCGGTCAGCTACAAGTGGGTGATGAAGGCCAAGGAGCGCGGCGCGAAGATCATCCACGTCGACCCGCGCTTCACCCGGACCTCGGCCACGGCGGACATCTGGGTGCCGATCCGATCGGGCACCAACATCGTGTTCTTCGGCGGCCTGATCCACTACGCGATCGAGAGCAAGAAATACTTCCACGATTACGTCGTGGCGTACACGAACGCCTCCCTGGTCCTCGACCCCCAGTTCAAGACCCCGACGGACCTGGACGGGCTCTTCAGCGGATTCAACCCCGCCATCCGGAGCTACGACCAGTCCACGTGGAAGTTCCAGCTGGACGCCGACGGCTATCCGAAGAAGGACCCGACGCTTCGCGATCCGAACTGCGTGTTCCAGCGCCTGCGCCGGCAGTACAGCCGCTACACCCCGGAGATGGTCGAGCGGGTCTGCGGCATCCCGAAGGAGCTGTTCCTCAAGGTCGCCGACATCTACTGCTCGGCCTCGGGGCCCGACAAGACGGCGACGGTCTCGTACGCGCTGCAGCTCAACCAGTCGACGAACGGCGTGCAGCAGATCCGTGCCCTCTGCATGCTGCAGCTCATCCTGGGGAATATCGGGCGCCCGGGCGGCGGCGTCGTCGCCCTCCGCGGCCACTCGAACGTGCAGGGCGCCACCGACTTCGGCACCCTCTACCACATGCTGCCGGGCTACCCGGCGGCGCCGCTCCAGGGGCCGCACCCGACGCTCACCGATTACCTCGAGAAGACGACGCCGAAGGGCGGCTACTGGGTCAACAACCCGAAGTTCGTCGTCAGCCTGCTCAAGGCGTGGTGGGGGCCGGCGGCGACGACGGCGAACGACTACGCCTACGACTATCTCCCGAAGCGCGAGAAGGCCGACGCGTACTCCCACCAGCACTTCGTCGTCGGGATGTACGAGAAGAAGGTGAAGGGGTTCATCTGCATGGGCCAGAACCCGGCGGTGGACAGCCCGAACGCCAAGATGGCGCGGCAGGCGCTCCGAAATCTGGAGTGGATGGTCGTGGTCGACCTCTTCGAGACCGACACCGCCGCCGTCTGGAAGGAGCCGGGGATCGATCCGAAGTCCTCGCAGGTCGAGGTCTTCTACATCCCGGGCGCGCCGGCCGCCGAGAAGGACGGCTCGATCACCAACACGATGCGGATGGCCCAGTGGCACGTGAGGGCCGTCGAGCCGCCCGGCGATGCGCGCTCCGACGCGGCGTTCATCGTCGACGTGGGCACTCGCCTCAAGGCGCTCTACGCGGGCTCCAAGGCCAGGAGGGATCGGCCGGTTCTCGATCTGGTGTGGGACTACCAGCCCCAGGGGCCCAAGCAGGAGCCCAACATGGAGCTGGTGCTGAAGGAGTGCAACGGCTACACGACCGAGGACCTCACGGACAAGGACGGCGCGCCCCTCTACAAGAAGGGCGAGCCGCTCAAGACGTTCGGCCACCTGCGCGACGACGGGTCCACCGCGTGCGGCAACTGGATCTACACCGGCATCTACCCCGAGGAGGGCAAGAACATGGCCCTCCGACGCGAGAAGCCCAAGGCGGGCGACTACCTCGGCCACGGTTGGGGCTTCGCCTGGCCGGCGAACCGACGGATCATCTACAATCGCGCCTCCGCCGATCCCTCGGGCAAACCATGGAGCGAGAAGAAGAAGCTCATCTGGTGGGACGCGGAAGCGAAGAAGTGGGTGGGCAACGACGTGCCGGACTTCAGCCCGACGATGGCGCCGGACGCGCCGCGGGCGAAGGACGGCCCGTTCAAGGGGGTCAGCGGGACGGACGCCTTCATCATGAACCCTCACGGCCTCGGTCAGTTCTTCGCGTCGATCGTGGACGGCCCGTTCCCCGAGCACTACGAGCCGTTCGAGTCGCCGACGCAGAATCTCCTGTCCAAGGTGCAGACCAACCCCTTGGCGAAGGTGTACAACATCGGCGACCTGAACAAGCTCGGCACACCCGACCGGTACCCCTACATCCTGACCACGTATCGGCTCACCGAGCACCACGCGGCCGGCATGTCGCGCCACGTGCCGTGGCTCTCCGAGCTCTTCTTCGGTCACTTCGCGGAGATCGGGCCCGAGATGGCCAAGGAGCTCGGCATCCGGAACGGTGACATGGTCACCGTCGAGACGCCGCGCGCCAAGATCAAGGTGCGGGCGCTCGTCACCGAGCGGATCCAGCCCTTCATGATCAACGACAAGAAGGTCTACCAGGTCGGCATCCCGTGGCACTGGGGTTACCAGGGTGTCATGCAGTCCGCGCGCGGTGACGTCACGAACGACCTGGTCGCGAGCCTCGGCGACCCGACGACGTTCATCCAGGAGTCGAAAGCCCTCCTCTGCAACGTCCGGAAGGAGGCGTAGCGATGGCCCGCACGCTCGCGATGTTCACGGATGTGTCGTTGTGCATCGGGTGCCGCGCCTGCCAGGTCGCCTGCAAGCAGTGGAACCAACTCGCGCCCGAGGAGCCGGAGTGGACGGGGACGTACCAGAACCATCACCACTTCACGGACAAGAGCTATCGGCTCGTGCGGTTCTTCGAGGAAACCGACGACAAGGGGCAGATCAAGCAGTGGCACATGATGTCCGACGTATGCAAGCACTGCGCCCAGGCCGGCTGTCTCGAGGCGTGCCCGACGGGCGCGATCTATCGAACGGAGTACGGGACCGTCAACATCAACCAGGACATCTGCAACGGCTGCCGGTACTGCGTGTCTGCCTGTCCGTTCGGCGTCGTGGCGTTCAACCACGACACCGGTACCGCGACGAAGTGCACCTTCTGCAACGACCGGATCCACAACGGCCTCGGGCCGGCCTGCGCGAAGGCGTGCCCGACCCAGTCGATCAAGTTCGGCTTTCGCGACGAGCTGGCGGTCGTCGCCAGGAAGCGGGTCGACGAGCTGAAGACGCTCGGCTACAAGGACGCCCGGCTCTACGGCGAGGACACGGCGGGTGACCTGGGCGGCCTCAACGCGTTCTTCCTGCTCCTCGGCAAGCCGTCGATCTACGGGCTCCCCGAGAAGCCCAAGCTCCCGCAGAAGAACGTCGTCGTCGACTCGCTCCTGTCGATCGGCTCCGCCCTGATCGTCGGGCTGGGCGCGCTGGTCGCGTTCAGGGGGCGGGGCGGGCAGGGGGACGCGTGATGGAACCCGGTCTCCTCAAGAGCGCGGACTGGCCGGCCCTGATCGACGTCTACTTCTTCCTCGGTGGGATGGCGGGTGGGGCGTTCGTGATCGCCACGGTCGCCAACCTCCTCGACCGCGAGCGCTACCGCGATATCGTCCGGATCGGGTACTACGTCGCGTTCCTGGCCGTGATTCCCGGGCCGGTTCTGCTGACCGTGGACCTCGGCCTCCCGACGCGGTTTCTCCACATGCTGATGGTGGCCAAGCCATCCGACGCCATCGGCATGGACGCCATCACCATCGGCCCGTTCCACCTCAAGCCCTTCTCGCCGATGAACGCGGGCGCGTGGGCGTTGCTCGGGTTCAGCCTCTTCGCGTTCCTCGCGGCGCTGGACGTCTTCCTCGAGGGCCGGGGCGGCCGGAGCATGCGGACCCTCCGCGTCGTCGTGGGCGTCATCGGCGGGTTCTTCGGGTTCTTCCTCGCCGCCTACCCCGGGGTCCTCCTCGGCGCCACGGCACGCCCGCTGTTCATCGGGGCTCACTGGCTGGGCGCCCTGTTCCTCGCCATCGGCGCATCGACAGGCGGCGCGGCCATCGCCTTCGTCCTGAGCCTCTCCGGCGGGCAGCGGGGCGACGCGCTCTCGCGGCTCATGCGGTTCACCGCGTTCGCGCTGATCGTGCAACTCGCTGCGCTGGCGCTGTTCATGCTGACGGTTTCCACGTCGGGCTCCGCCGGGATCGCCCGCTCGCTGTCACACCTCGTCGCCGGACCGTATGGTGTCCCGTTCTGGCTAGGGGCGGTCGTCATCGGGATCGTGGTGCCGTTGGCGCTCCAGTTCGCGGGCGTCATCCGGAAGACGGCGCCGGCCATGACGGCGCTTGTCTCTGTCCTCATCCTGGTGGGCGGGTTCGTCGTCAAGTACGTGATCATCGCCGCCGGTCAGGCGACCTGAGCTACGCGAAGCTCCGCGAGGAGTGGCGCGACCTCCTGACGCGCCGGCCGACCTTTCGCGAGCCGTTGGCGCCGTACCTCCCCCTGCTGGACGCCTGGGCGCAATGGCCGACGGAGCGGGTGGCGCCGCTCACGTGGACGGCCGCGGAGTGCGAGGAGCGCTGGCGCCGCGGGGTTCCTCTACTCTCTGAGGGCCCACTATCTATACACCCTCAAGATATAGAGGATCTCCTCGGTTCCTCTCTCGACTTCCTGGCGGCAGTTGGTGAGCCCGAGGAGGAGTTGAGGAGGCTCGCCGAGGCATGGGACCGGGGTGAGATCGGCCCGACGGCATTCCTTCCGGCGCCGGGACGCATCGGGCTCGCCTCGTTGTCTGCGGATCTCGGTGTCCGTGCCGAGTCCGTGAGTTTCCTGGCGTGCGGCGCGCTACGCCCGGTGCTCGATCGGTACTTCGCCGCCTGCCGGGTCCATCTCGCCGAGCGTCACTGGGATCTCGGCGTCTGTCCCTTCTGCGGCGCGCCGCCGGGCTTCGGCGACCTGACCGACACCGGCCAGCGACGGCTCGCGTGCCACGTGTGCGGCGGGGGCTGGGTCTTTCCCCGACTGCGCTGCCCGTTCTGCGGCGCGCAGTCCGCAAAGGATCTCGTACGTCTCGAGGCGGAGGAGAGGGAGGAAGGCTACTTCATCTCCGCGTGCAGGCAGTGCAGGGTGTACGTCAAAGAGCTCGACCGGCGGATACGCTGGAACGCCGGCTCGGCGCTCGTCGAGGACTGGGGCTCACCCCACTTCGACATGGTCGCCCTTCGCGAGGGATACCGGCGCCCCATCGCCTCGCTGATCCAGCTCGCCCGACGCCCCTGACTCGCGTTGGGCAAATCAGCATCGGAAATGTGGTAAACTCTCGCTGCATTTACCGTTTTTGACGCCATGTACCCGACTCTGCTCGATCTAGCGATTTTCGGCTACATCGCCGCCACGGGGCTCTCGCTCGCCTATCTGGTCCAGCGGGAGGAGTGGCTCCATCGGCTCGCGTCCGTAGCGACGATCGCCGGCTGGGTCCTCCACGCTGTGTCGCTTCTCGCCCTCGCCGTCCGGCTGGGCCGGCCGCCGCTCGGCAGCCTGAGCGAGGCCGTGTCGGTGGCGGTGTGGGTTGCGGTGCTGTGGGCTCTCTGGGTGGAGCGTCAGTACGGCGTCAAGGTTCTGGGCGCGTTCGTCCTGCCCGTCGTCCTCGTGTTTGGCATCAACTCGACGACGACCCGACCGCTCGCCATTCCCGGCATCGAGCGCGCGCTCGGCGGCGCATGGATCTGGGTGCACATCGGGTTGGTCCTGCTCGGCATCGCGGCATTCGTCCTGAACTTCGCCGGGGCCTTGATGTATGTGCTCCAGGAGCGCCAGCTCAAGGCGAAGCGTCCGGGCAAGCTCTACTACCGGCTGCCTGACCTCGAGACGCTGGACCGGCTGACCTATCGCACCCTCGCGCTCGGATTCCCCTTCCTCACCACGGGCCTGATCCTGGGCGTCCTCTGGGCCGGCCGCGCGTGGGGAAGCGTCTTCGCCTACGATCCGCTCGCGCTCCTGTCGTTCGTCGCCTGGGTGATCTACGCGGGGACGCTCGCGGGGCGTGCGGCCGCGGGCTGGCGCGGGCGGCGCGCGGCGTACTTCGCGATCATCGGCTTCGCGACGCTCGTGCTCACGCTGGGCGCCGGGCTGTTCCTGCCGGGGAGGCACGGCTCCTAGATGGCGCGCCGACGGATGCCGTCACGCAAGGAGCGTCGATGACGCTGTTCGTCGCCGGGCTCTCGCACAAGAACGCGCCCGTCGAGCTGCGCGAGCAATTGGCGGTGGAGGAGGACAAGCTCCGGGAGCTCCTGCGCGACGTCGCGGCCACCGGCGCCGTGCAGGAGACGCTGATCCTCTCCACGTGCAACCGGGTCGAGGTGTACGGGGTCGCCGAGGCGCCGGGCGAGGCGCGGGCCGTCGTGTTCCGCCACCTCTGCCGCCACCGCGGCCTCAGCCACGCGTCGATCGAGCCGCTCCTGTACACGCACGTGGACGACGACGCCGTTCGCCACGCCTTTCGGGTCGCCGCGAGCCTCGACTCGATGCTGATCGGCGAGCCCCAGATCCTGGGTCAGGTGAAGGACGCGTTTGCCCTCGCCCAGGCGTGCGAGACCGTCGGGCCGGCGCTCCACACGCTCTTCACCCAGGCGTTCGCCGTCGGCAAGAGAGTCCGGAGCGAGACGGAGATCGCCCGCCATGCGGTGTCGGTGTCGTTCGCCGCCGTCGAGCTCGCGAAGAAGATTTTCGCAGGGCTCGGCGGCCGGGCCGTCCTTCTCGTCGGCGCCGGCAAGATGGGCGAGCTGGCGGCGCGTCATCTCGTCGAGCACGGGGCCTTCCCGATCTACGTCGCCAACCGGACGTGGCAGCGCGCCCAGGAGATGGCTCGGGCGCTCTCGGGCGCGGCGGTGCCGTTCGCCGAGCTCGAGGCGGCGCTCGCGGGGGTGGACATCGTGATCACCTCGACGGGCGCTCCCGAGCCGGTCGTCACGCGCGCGATGGTCCAGCGGGTGATGCACGGACGGCGCGCGCGACCCTTGTTCTTCATCGACATCGCGGTGCCGCGCGACGTCGAGGGCAGCGTGAACACGCTCGACGCCGTGTACTGCTACGACATCGACGACCTGAAGCAGGTCGTCGAGGCGAACATCCGCGAGCGGCTCCGGGAAGCGCAGCGCGCGGAGGCGCTGGTCGAGCGCGAGGTGGCGAAGTTCCTCGCCCGCCGGGGCGACGTCGAAGTGATTCCGACGATCGTCTCGCTCCGCGAGCGGCTCGAGGAGATCCGCGTCGGCGAGGTACGGAAGGCGCTGGCACGGCTGCCGGGCGCGACGGCCGAGACGCGCGAGACCATCGAGATGCTCTCGTCGGCGATCGTGAAGAAGATTTTGCACGCGCCGATCAACAAGCTGCGCGAATCCTCGCGCGCGGGCTCGAGCCGCTCGTGGCTCGAGCTCGTCCACGAGCTCTTCGGCCTTGGCAGGAGATGATCGTGGGGGCGCTTGACGCGATGGTGAGGCGGGTGACGATGATGCGATGGGCCTTGGCGGCACGGGGCCACGCTGCACCCACAGCCCGCCACCCACGCCGTCTACCGGCCCCGGGGGTCCGCAACACGATGGCGCACGGGGAACGGAGCCGGGTTGCGCCTTGCTCGGGCCACCCACGAAGTGTAGCGGCCTCGCGGAGCTCGCTCCAATGAAGCTCGGCACGCGGGGGAGCCCGCTCGCGCTGGCGCAGGCCCGCGCCGTGGCGGCTCGCCTGCGCGCGCTCGGCGCAGACGTCGAGGTCGTCCCGATGCGGACCGAGGGCGACCGGCTGGTCGACGCGCATCTGGCCGCGGTCGGGGGCAAGGGCCTGTTCGTCCGGGAGATCGAGGAGGCGCTGCACGAGGGACACATCGACGGCGCGGTCCACAGTCTCAAGGACCTTCCCGCCGAGCTGCCTGCGGGGCTCACGCTCGGGGCGTTCACCGAGCGCGAGGATCCGCGTGACGTCTTGGTGAGCCGGTCGGGGGCGTCCTTCGAGGACTTGCGGGCGGGGGCGGTGGTCGGGACGTCGAGCCCGCGCCGGCGTGCCCTGGCGCGGGCACTCCGGCCCGACCTCGTCCTCGAGCCGATCCGAGGCAACGTGGACACGCGCGTGAGGAAGCTCGAGAGCGGACCCTGGGACGCCCTGATCCTCGCCGCCGCGGGCCTGAGCCGTCTCGGGCTCACGCCCCGGTACGCGTGGCCGCTGGACCCGACGGTCTTCGTGCCCGCCGTCGGGCAGGGGATCGTCGCGGTCGAGATGCGCGCCGCCGACCGGACGACGCGCGCGTGGATCGAGCGTATCGACCATGCCCCCACGCGGGTCTGCGCGCTCGCCGAGCGCGCGTACCTCGGCCGGCTCGGCGCCTCGTGCAACACGCCGATGGCGGCCCACGCGGTGCTGGACGGGGCGCGCCTAAGCATGACGGCGTTCGTGGCGAGCGAGGACGGTCGGCGGGTGCTCCGCGGCGTGGAGAGCGGGACGCTGCACGAGAGCGAGGACCTGGGGCGACGCCTCGCCGAGACGCTGCTCGCCAGAGGCGCGGCCACCGTGACCGCGCTGAGGGTGTGAGGTGGCGGTGGTAGTGCGAGCCGCAGCCGTAGGCGAGGCGAGTCTGTGAATAGGGTGACGCGAGTCGGCGGAACGCGCCCGCTCCAGCGGCGGACGATCGTCGTCACCCGGGCGGCCCCGCAGGCCCAGCGCTTCGTGCAGCTCCTCGAGGAGGCCGGCGCGCGCGTGCTGCAGGCGCCGACGATCGCGATCGAGCCGCCCCAGTCCTGGGAGCCGCTCGACGCGGCGCTCGACGCGCTCGACACGTTCACGTGGGTGGTCTTCACGAGCGTGAACGGTGTCGTGATGGTGGATCGCCGGCTCTCCGCGCGCGGGCTCGGCTGGGCGGCCGTCGGGCGCAAGCGCGTCGCCGCGATCGGCCCGGCGACGGCCGAGGCGCTGGCCGAGCACGACGTGCGCGTAGAGGTGGTCCCGGACGAGTACCGCGCCGAAGCGCTCGTGGAGCGGCTGCGAGGGGCGCTGGCGCCGGGCGACCGGGTGCTGCTGCCGCGCGCGAAGGAGACGCGCGATGTGCTGGTGGTCGAGCTCCGGAGGCTCGGGGCGTCGGTAACCGAGGTGCCGGCCTACCAGACCCGGCGCGTCGAGAACGGCGCCGGCCGCCTGCGGGAGGCGCTCGCCGCGGGCGCGATCGACGCCGTGACGTTCACGAGCTCGTCCACCGCGCGCAACTTCGCCGAGCTCTTCACCGAGGAGGAGCGCCGCGCCTGGCGCGGCCGCGTGACCATCGCCTCCATCGGCCCGATCACGGCGGCCACGGCGGCCGAGTACGGTCTGACAACCGATGTCATGCCGAGCGAGTACACGATTCCGGCGCTCGCGCGGGCGCTCGCCGACTACTTTTCCCGGGTCCCGACACGCGCGGGGCGCCGGAGCAGGAGGAGTGCGTGATGGCACATGCGATGTTCCGTCCGAGGCGGCTCCGGGAGAAGCCCCTGCTGCGCACGCTCGTGCGTGAGACGGCGTTGGCCGTCGACGACCTGGTCTACCCGCTCTTCGCGGTCCACGGGCGCGGCGTGCGCGAGCCGATCGCGTCCATGCCGGGCCAGTTCCGGCTGTCCATCGACGAGCTGGTCAAGGAGGTCAAGGACACCGCGGGGATGGGGATTCCCGCGGTGCTCCTCTTCGGCGTGCCGGCGGAGAAGGACCCGCGGGGCTCCGAGGCCTACGCCGAGGACGGCATCGTCCAGCAGGCGGTCCGTGCGGTGAAGGACGTCGTGCCCGATCTCCTGGTCGTCACCGACGTGTGCCTGTGCCAGTACACGAGCCACGGCCACTGCGGGATCGTCGAGGGGGGGAGCATCCGCAACGATCCGACGCTCGAGCTGCTCGCGCGGGTCGCGGTCTCGCAAGCCGAGGCGGGCGCCGACATGGTCGCGCCGTCGGACATGATGGATGGCCGCGTGGGCGCGATCCGCGAGGCGCTCGACGAGGCGACCTTCGCCGACACGCCCATCCTGGCCTACTCGGCGAAGTACGCCTCGAGCTTCTACGGGCCTTTCCGGGAGGCCGCCGACTCGGCGCCGCAGTTCGGCGACCGGCGCTCGTACCAGATGGACCCGGCCAACGCGCTGGAGGCTCTGCGCGAGATCGCGCTCGACCTCGACGAGGGCGCGGACATCGTCATGGTCAAGCCCGCGCTGCCGTATCTGGACATCATCTCGCGCGCGAAGGCCGAGTTCGGCGTGCCCCTGGCCGCCTACTCGGTCTCCGGCGAGTACTCGATGATCCGGGCGGCGGGCCGGCTCGGGTGGCTCGACGAGGAGCGCGCCATGCTGGAGGCCCTCGTCGCGATCCGGCGGGCGGGCGCCGATGTGGTGATCACCTACTTCGCGCGCGACGCGGCGCGGCTCCTGGAGCGCGGCAGTGCCAGGTAGTGCGAGCCGCAGCAGGTCGCGGGGCTGGGGCCCCGCCGTGCGAGGCGAGCCTATGAAGGGTAGTGCGAGCCGCAGCAGGTCGTGGGGCTGGGGCCCCGCCGTGCGAGGCGAGCCTATGAAGGGTAGTGCGAGCCGCAGCAGGTCGCGGGGCTGGGGCCCCGCCGTGCGAGGCGAGCCTATGATCGTGGCCCCGCCGGCCGAGGCGAGTCTGTGGTTCGGTGAGGCCCGCCGCCGCCCGGGGCGAGCGGAGCCCGGGACGGCGCGCTGACCGATGCGGATCTCGGCGAAGGGCGAGTACGCGATCAAGGCGGTGCTGGATCTGTCGCTCCGCAGTGGGGACGGGCTCGTCCCGATCCAGGACATCGCTGTCCGGCAGGCGATCCCGCAGCGCTATCTGGAGCACGTCCTGCTGGCGCTGAAGCGCGCCGGGCTGCTTGGCTCGAAGCGGGGTGCCTCGGGAGGCTACCACCTGACGCGACCTCCCGAGGAGATCAGCGTGGGAGACGTCTTGCGTGCCGTCGAGGGTTCTCAGGCGCCGCTCGAGGCGCGCCGGCGGACCGGCGGGCGGAACGGCGACGAGACGTACGAGCTCAGTGAGCTGTGGGAGGAGATCGGCAAGGCGGTCTCAGAGGTCGTCGACCGCGTGACATTCGGCGACCTCGCGGCCCGCGCGCAGGCGCGCCGCAGCGCGGTGCGTGCGATGTACCACATATGACGCCGCGACCGAAGATCGCATCGTCGGTGCTGGAGCTGATCGGCCACACGCCGATGGTCCGCCTGAACCGGCTTCCGAAGCCGGGCGGTGCGAGCGTCGTCGCGAAGCTCGAGTCGGTCAATCCGGGCGGGAGCGTCAAGGACCGGATCGCCGTGGCGATGCTCGATGCCGCAGAGCAGCAAGGCCGCCTCAAGCCGGGCTCGACGATCGTGGAGCCCACCAGCGGCAACACGGGCATCGGGCTCGCCATGGCCTCCGCGGTGAAGGGCTACCGGCTCATTCTCACGATGCCCGACGACATGAGTGTGGAGCGCCAGCGGCTCCTCGCGCGGTTCGGTGCCGAGCTCCATCTGACGCCCGCGATCGAGGGCATGACCGGCGCGGTCTACGCGGCCCAGGAGCTCTGCCGGGAGCACCCGGGCTACTTCATGCCCCAGCAGTTCGAGAACCCGGCGAACCCCGAGGCGCACCGGCGCACCACGGCGCTGGAGATTCTGGACGCCGTCGGCGGGCACCTGGACGCGTTCGTCGCGGGCGTCGGTACCGGCGGCACGGTGACCGGTGTCGGTGAGGTGCTCAAGCAGAAGCTCCCCGGGGCCCGAGTGATCGCCGTCGAGCCGGCGAAGTCGCCCGTGCTCTCGGGCGGCAGGTCGCGGCCCCACTCGATCCAGGGGATCGGAGCATCCTTCGTGCCCGGCGTCCTGAACCGGAGTGTCATCGACCGGATCGTCGTGGTCCGCGACGAAGACGCGATCGCGTGGTCGCGACGGCTCGCGCGCGAGGAGGGCTTGCTCGTGGGCGTCTCCGCCGGCGCCGCGGCGTTCGCCGCGTGCGCCGTCGCCGCGGAGCTCCCCCCCGAGCAGCTCGTGGTGACCGTGCTGCCCGACACCGGCGAGCGGTATTTGAGCCAGGGGTAGTGCGAGCCGAGCGGCGGCCGCGGAGGCTCGGCGACGCGCGCCGCGAGGCGAGTCTGTGAACGGGTCGTGCGAGCCGAGCGGCGGCCGCGGAGGCTCGGCGACGCGCGCCGCGAGGCGAGTCTGTGAACGGGTCGTGCGAGCCGAGCGGAGGACAGCATGGCGGTGACCGTATATATCCCGACGCCGTTCCGGCGGGCGACGAACAACCGCGATCGCCTCGAGGCGTCGGCGAAGACCGTCGGCGGACTCCTCGACGAGCTCGAGGGGACCTTCACGGGCCTCAAGGGGCTCGTGCGCGGCGAGGGCGGTGAGGTGCACCACCACGTCAACATCTATGTGAACAGCGAGGCGATCGAATCGCTCGACGGGCTCGCCACGCCGCTCAAGGACGGCGACGAGGTGGCGATCATCCCCGCCCTGGCGGGCGGCCGGTGATCCTCACACCGGAGGAGCTCGCGGCGATCCGCCGCCAGGCGAGCGAGGAGTACCCCCACGAGTCGTGCGGCGTGATCGTCACGCGGGGCGCCGAGCGGCGCGTCGTGCGGTGCCGTAACGCGCAGAACGATCTCCACGCCAGCGACCCGGTGCGCCACCCGCGCGACGCGCGGACCGCGTACTCCATCGACCCCGCCGACCTCTTGCGCATCGGACGCCTGGAGGGCGACGGGTTCTCGGTTGCGGTCATCTATCATTCGCACGTCGACGCGGGCGCGTACTTCTCCGAAACGGACAGGCGCCAGGCGCTCATCGGTGACGAACCGCTGTATCCGGGCGCCGCCTACCTCGTCACGTCAGTGATGCGCGGGCGGGTGGACTCGGTCGCCGCCTTCCGCTGGGACGCCGCGCGGGGCGACTTCCTGCCGGTCGACCTCGCGGTATCGGAGCCGAGCTCCGGGAGACACGCGACATGAGCGATTCGAAGCGGTTGTTCGAGGCGGCGACGCGGCTCATCCCCGGCGGCGTGAACAGCCCCGTGCGCGCCTTCAAGGGTGTCGGCGGCGAGCCGTTCTTCGTCGCGCGGGGCGAGGGCGCACGCATCTGGGACGTGGACGGCCGCTCGTACCTGGACTTTCTCGGCTCGTGGGGGCCGCTCGTCCTGGGGCACGCGCCGAAGACGGTGGTCGAGGCGATCGGCGAGGCCGCACGGCGCGGGACGAGCTTCGGAGCGCCGACGCCGCTCGAGGTCGAGATGGCGGAGGCGATCACCGCCGCCTATCCGTCGATCGAGCTGGTCCGGCTGGTCAGCTCGGGGACGGAAGCTGCGATGAGCGCGATCCGCGTGGCCCGCGGCGCGACGGGCCGCCCGCTCCTGATCAAGTTCGACGGCTGCTACCACGGCCATGCCGACAGTCTCCTGGTGAAGGCCGGGTCGGGCGGCGCGACCTTCTCGATCCCGGACTCGGCGGGCGTCCCCGCGCCGCTCGCTGCGCTCACCCTGACCGCGCCGTTCAACGACCTCGACGCCGTCCGGGCGCTCTTTCGCGCGCGCGGCGACGAGATCGCCGGGGTGATCGTCGAGCCGGTCGCGGGCAACATGGGGGTCGTGGCGCCGCTCCCGGGCTTCCTCGAGGGGCTCCGCGAGATCACGCACGCCCACGGCGCGCTCCTGATCTTCGACGAGGTCATCACGGGATTCCGCGTGGCGTACGGCGGGGCCCAGGCGCTCTACGGCGTCCGTCCCGACCTCACGTGCCTCGGCAAGATCATCGGCGGCGGGCTGCCGGTCGGCGCGTACGGCGGCGCGCGGCAACTCATGGGCCAGGTGGCGCCGCTCGGCCCCGTGTACCAGGCGGGGACGTTGTCGGGCAACCCGCTCGCCGTCGCCGCTGGCCTGGCGACCCTCCGCGAGCTCGGCGGGCCCGACGTGTACGCGACGCTTGACGCACGCGGCGCCCTGCTCGAGCGCGGGCTCCGAGAGGGCGCCCGGAAGGCGCGCATCCCGCTCACGGTCAACCGCGTCGGCTCGATGCTCACCGCGTTTTTCTGCGACGGCCCGGTCACCGACTACGCGTCGGCGAAGCGGGCCGACACCGCGCGCTACGCCCGCTACTTCCACGCGATGCGCGAGCGCGGCGTGTTCCTGGCGCCCTCGCAGTTCGAGGCCGCGTTCGTCTCGCTCGCCCACACGGAGGCCGACCTCGAGCTCGCGGCCCGGGCAGCCGCTGACGCTCTCGCGTCGCTTTCGCGCTGAACCCGCGAAAACGTTGACGCAGTATGGGGTGGGTGATAGGCTTCACAAGCATCACTCAATCCCCCGGAGGGCGATCGACTGCCGATGGGCGCACGGACGGGCGTGGGAGCGCTGGGGCTTGTGCTCCTCGCCATTCTGGTCTTTCTGGCGGTCTCGTCCTGGAGCCGGCAGCCGGCAGTCGCGAAGCCTTCGATCCAGCCGATCACCTTCCCGCATAGCCTGCACGTGCAGACGTACAAGATGGACTGCCAGTACTGCCACAGCGATGCGCGGCGCTCGGAATACGCCGGCCTGCCGTCGGTCGCGCGCTGCATGGGCTGCCACAAGATCGCGGGCGCGGCGCTGCCGGAGGTGAAGAAGCTCGCGGACTACTACGCGCGGGGGGAGCCGATCCCGTGGGTCCGCGTGAACAAGCTCCCGGAGTTCACCTACTTCCCGCACAAGGCACACCTGCGCGCAAACGTGAAGTGCCAGACGTGCCACGGACCCGTCGAGGCGATGACGACGTTCGGCGCCGTGACCGGCCCGCGCCTGACGAACGACCTGCTGAACCTCGTGGGGCTCCGGCCGGCCGCGCCGCCGCTCACGATGGGCTGGTGCCTCGACTGCCACCGGCGGCAGAACGCGACGGCGGACGCACACGCGCCGCTCGACTGCGTCACGTGCCACCATTGAGCAGAGCGGAGCCAGGCGTGCCTCGCACTCGCACCCTCGAGCGGACGGAGCCGGACGTGCCTGGGACTCGCCACCCGCGCTCTGACGAGCGGACGGAGCCGGACGTGCCTGGGACTCGCCACCCGCGCCCTGACGAGCGAACGGTGCCGGACGTGCCTGGGACTCGCCACCCGCGCCCTGACGCGAGCTGGAGCTCCGGTAAATGATGAACCGACGAGACTTCTTCCGGGTCGTCGCGGCGAGCGGCGCCACGGCCGCCGCCAGCGGCTGCCAGCGGGCGACGGAGACCATCCTGCCCCTGGTCGTGCCGAACGAGCAGATCGTGCCGGGCGTCGCCGCGTGGTTCGCGACCGTGTGTCGCGAGTGCCCTGCCGGCTGCGGCGTCATCGCGAAGAACCGCGAGGGCCGCGTCGTGAAGCTCGAGGGAAACCCCGACCACCCCGTGAACCAGGGCGCGCTCTGCGCGCGGGGCCAGGCGGCGCTCCAGGGGCTCTACCATCCGGACCGGTTCACCGGTCCGCGCCTCCGCGACGGCGCCGCGCTCAAGCCCGTGCCCTGGGACGCGGCGCAGAAGGTCGTCGCGGACAAGCTCGCGGA
Source organism: Candidatus Rokuibacteriota bacterium (assembly GCA_003220315.1). Classification (GTDB taxonomy): domain Bacteria; phylum Methylomirabilota; class Methylomirabilia; order Rokubacteriales; family CSP1-6; genus 20CM-2-70-11. The sequence goes on along the minus strand of QHSA01000135.1, from coordinate 29,184 downwards.
CCTCCGGAGCGCCGCGAAGGGGCAGGCGATCGCGCTCGTCACCCAGCTCGAGACCTCGAGCCTGGGCGCGCTGCTCGACAAGTGGACGCAAGCGCTCGGCACGCGTCCGCGCGTGACGTTCGAGCCGTTCGCATACGAGGCGCTCCGCGCGGCGAACCGGATCACGTTCGGGCGCGACGCGATCCCCTATTTCGCCTTCGAGGACGCCGAAGTTGTGCTCTCCTTCGGCGCCGACTTCCTCGAGACGTGGCTCTCGAACGTGAACTATGCGCGAACCTTCGCGCGGATGCACACGGTCCGCGACGGGCGCGCGGGCACCTTCATCCATGTCGAGCCGCGGCAGTCGCTGACCGCGTCGAACGCCGACGAGTGGGTGCGGAACGCGCCCGGGACCGAAGGGCAGCTGGCCCTCGCAATGCTCAAGGTCATGGTCGACGAGCGGCTCGCCGACCGGCGCTTCGCGGAGGCCGTCGCCGCGATCGACGTGAAGAAGATCGCGGCCGACAGCGGCGTCCCCGTCGAGACGATCGTGCACGTCGCCGAGGTGTTCGCCCACGGCCGGCCCGGTCTCGCGGTCGGTGGGGGGATGGCCGTGACGGGCTCGAACGCCACGTCGACTCAGGTCGCGATCAACCTCCTGAACGCGGCCGCCGGCAACGTCGGCAAGACCGTGCGCTTCGGCCCCGACTCCGCGTTCGGCAAGGTGACGCCATACGCGGAGGTGGTCCGGCTCGCCGACGCGATGGCGAAGGGGGAAATCGAGATGCTGCTGCTCGGCAGTGGCGTCAATCCCGCCTACACGCTCCCGGGCGGCCTCCGATTCGCCGACGCCGTGAAGAAGGTGGGGCTCGTCGTGAGCCTCGCCAGCCAGCCCGACGAGACGACGGCGCTCGCCCACATCGTGCTGCCCGACACGCACTGGCTCGAGTCGTGGGGCGACTACTCGCCCCGCGAGGGCGTCAGCGGGCTCATGCAGCCCACGATGTCGCCCGTGCGCGACTCACGGCCGATGGGCGACACGTTCCTTGCGATCGGCCGCGCCGTGCTCCGGAGCGAGGAGGGAAAGGGACCGCTGCCCTGGGCGACCTTCGAGCGGTACCTGAGAGCGACGTGGGAGCCCCTCGTCCGGGACGGGTGGGCAGCGACGCTCCGCCAGGGCGGCGTCTGGAAGGAGCCGGCGCCGGTCGTCGTGAGTACGCGCGTGGCTCCGGCGGACGTGACGCCTCCCAAGCTCGAAGGCGAGGCGGACGGGTTCGCGCTCCTCGCCTACCCGTCGCTCCGGTTCTACGACGGGCGGGGCGCCAGTCGTGCCTGGCTCCAGGAAGCGCCGGACACGATGACGCAGGCCGTCTGGGACCCGTGGGTGGAGATCGCGGCGGAGACGGCGGCGAAGCTCGGCATCGCCGGCGGCGACGTGGTCAGGCTGACGTCACCGCACGGCTCGATCGAATTGCCCGCGTACGTCTCGCCGACGCTCCATCCACGGGCGGTCGCCGTTCCCGTCGGCCATCGCTACGCGCCCTATCACGTCCCGCGCTACGTGCCGGCGCCCTCCGGCCCGAAGAGCCCGGTGGCGATGCTCGGGGCGGCCGCCGAGAGCGGGTCCGGTGGGCCCGCGTACTTCGGCGTCCGCGTCACAGTCGCCCGGACGGGCGCCCGTCAGCCGCTCGCCATCCTCCAGGCGACGCACGACCAGGAGGGTCGAGAGCTCGCGCAGGCCGTGGACCTGCGTGCCGCGCGCGAGCAGGAGCTGCGCGGTAGGGAGGACCACGAGGCCCACCTCAGCATGTACCCCGACCAGCAGTACCCCGGGTACCGCTGGGGCATGGCGATCGACGTCGACGCGTGCGTCGGCTGCCAGGCGTGCGTGGTCGCGTGCCAGGCCGAGAACAACGTCGCCGTCGTCGGCCGGGCGCAGGCCGCGTACGGGCGGGGGATGCACTGGATCCGCATCGAGCGCTGGGCGGAGGGGGAGCCGGCGCACCCCGCGAACCTCTTCCTGCCGATGCTCTGCCAGCATTGTGAAGTCGCGCCGTGCGAGCCGGTCTGTCCCGTCTTCGCAGCCTACCGGACGGACGAGGGGCTGAACGCGCAGGTCTACAACCGCTGCGTGGGGACGCGCTACTGCGGCAACAACTGCCCGTACCACGTGCGTCGCTTCAATTGGTTCCAGTGGGAGATCCCAACGCCGCTCGAGGTGCAGCTGAACCCCGACGTGACGGTCCGGCAGCTCGGCGTGATGGAGAAGTGCACGATGTGCGTGCAGCGGATCATCGCGGGCAAGGACCACGCCCGCGACGACAAGCGCACCGTGAAGGACGGCGACATCCTCACCGCGTGCCAGCAGACCTGCCCGACGCGCGCGATCACGTTCGGCAATCTCAAGGACGAGCAGAGCGCGGTGACGAAGCTCGCTCGCTCGCCGCGCGCCTACCACGTCCTGGAGGAGGTCGGGACGCGCCCGTCGGTCACGTACCTCAGGAAGGTCGTCCGGGAGCACGCGAGCCGATGAAGCCTCGCGCCCCGCGATCATGAGCGACGGCCGCGCCACGTCCCCCACGTTCGCCGACGTCACCCGCGACGTCGCGCGGACGCTCGAGCCGCCCGGGAACCTCTACTTCTCGTGGATGAGCGTCGTCGCCCTCATCCTCACCGCCGGTATCCTCGCCTGGGCCGGCCAGATCTGGTGGGGCATGGGAATGGCGGGGAAGCGCGTGCCCCAGATGTGGGCGATGTACATCACGAGCTTCGTGTTCTGGATCGGTATCGGGCACGCGGGCACGCTGATCTCGGCGATTCTCTACCTCTTCCGAGCGCGGTGGCGGACGTCGATCTACCGCGCGGCGGAGGCGATGACGATCTTCGCCGTCATGACGGCGGGGCTCTTCCCGCTGATCCACGCCGGGCGGATGTGGTTCGCCTACTACCTGCTGCCGTACCCGAATCAGCGGTCCCTCTGGCCGAACTTCCGGTCACCGCTCGTCTGGGACGTGTTCGCGATCTCGACGTACCTCTCGATCAGCACCGTGTTCTTCATCGTCGGTCTGATCCCCGACATCGCGGCGCTCCGCGACGTGTCCACGGGCTGGCGACGCCGGGTCTACGCGATGCTGGCGCTCGGCTGGGAGGGCGCCGACTCGCAGTGGCGCCACTACCGGCGCGCCTACGGGCTGCTGGCGGCGCTCGCCACGCCACTCGTCCTGTCGGTCCACAGCGTGGTGTCCTGGGACTTCGCGATGGCCCTCGTCCCGGGCTGGCACTCGACGCTGTTCGCGCCGTTCTTCGTGGACGGCGCCATCTTCTCGGGCTTTGCGATGGTGCTGATCCTCGTCCTCCCGATGCGCCACTTCTTCAGGCTCCACGCCTACATCCAGGAAAAGCACCTCGACGCGATGGGCAAGCTCATCCTCGTGACCGGCCTGGTGCTGACCTACTTCTACCTGTGCGAGATCTTCACCTCGCTCTACAGCGGCGACGACATCGAGAAGGCCTCGCTCTTCTGGAAAGTGACCAAGACCTACGCGTGGGCGCTCTGGCTCATGTACTTCTGCAACTGCGTCTCACCGCTGGTCCTGTTCTGGAAGAAGGCGCGCACGAGCCCGGTCGTGCTGTACGTCGTGTCCATTCTCGTCCTGATCGGCATGTGGTTCGAGCGCTTCAACATCATCGTCCCGTCGCTCGGGCACGACTTCTACCCCTACACCTGGGGCATCTACTATCCGAGCCCGACCGACACGATGATCGTCATCGGCAGCTTCGCCTGGTTCTTCATCCTGTTCCTCGGGTTCATCCGGGTGATGCCGTCGCTCTCGGTCGTCGAAGTCAAGGAGACCCTTCCGCCGCCGATGAGGGACCCGACGCATGCCGGACGCCACTGAGACGATCGTGGGCGTCTTCGCCCACGTCGATACGACGGTCCGGGCGCTCGAGGAGCTGCGCGCGAAGGGGTATCGCGATCTGACCGTGTACACGCCCGTGCCGGTGCACGAGATCGAAGAGGTCCTCGAGCGCGACCGGCCCGTGAGCCGGGTCCGCCTCTTCACGCTGATCGGGGGGCTCACCGGTATCGCGTCGGCCTTCCTCCTGACGATTTGGACCTCGCTCATCTGGGGTCTCGTCACCGGGGGCAAGTATCTCCAGTTCGGCCCCGGGGGCATCGTCGGATCGTCGCTGCCGCCGTTCGTCATCATCGCGTTCGAGCTGATGGTCCTCTTCGGTGGAATCGCGACCGTGATCGGCCTGGTGGTGCTCGGCCGGTTGCCGAGGTTCCGGCCGAGTGCGACCTTCGACCCGCGATTCACGAACGACCGCTTCGGCATCGCCATCCACTGCGCTCCAGGGCGGAGCGGTTCCGTGCGCGAGATCTTGCGAACGGCGGGCGCGGAGGACGTCCCCGCATGAAGTACGTCTTCCTCCTGACGCTCCTGATGGTGGCGGCCGCCGGTGGGGTGACGGGCGCGGTCGTCGTCGTCCGCTGGAGCGACAACATGACCCAGACGCCGCGAATCGTGCCGGGCGAGCGCGTGTTCACGATGCCGGCTGGAGTCGTGCCACGCGGTGGCGATCTGATCCTCCCCAAGGAGCAGCGCGACGTCGCGGCCAAGCAGCCGAACCCGATCAAGGCCTCGGAGGCGTCCGTCGCCGTCGGCCGGGAGCGCTTTCAGACGTTCTGCGTCCCATGCCACGGGCCCGAAGCGAAGGGCGGTACGAGCGGCCCCGTGGCGACGAAGTTCATCCCCACGCCGGACCTGACCAACGCCGAGCTCCACAAGCAGCGGACCGACGGATACTGGCACAGCTACATCGTCGCCGGCGGCGCGGTGATGCCCGCCTACGGAGAGGCGCTGTCCTCCGAAGAGGCGTGGCACATCGTGAACTACCTCCGGGCCCTCGCGCGGAAATGACGATCTTCTGGGGCCTCGTCGCGGCGGCCGGCGCCGTCGCCTTCCTCACGGGCGCGCGCTCGGGCGATCCCCGAGCGGTGTGGTCGATCTACCTGGTGAACCTGGTGTTCTGGGCGGGGCTCGCCGTGACCGGCCCGGCGATCGCCGCCATGATGCAGCTCACCGAGGCGCGGTGGTCGCCGAGCGTCCGGCGGATCGCCCTGACGACGGCGGGCTTCCTGCCGGCCGCCTTCGTACTGTTCCTCGTGCTCGTGGCCGGCCAGACGACGCTCTACCCGTGGGTGACGACGCCCGTCCCCGTGAAGCAAGCGTGGCTGAACGTGCCCTTCTTCTGGCTGCGGACCCTCGCCGGTGCGGCGGCGCTGTTCGGCGCGGCGCTCGCGCTCGTGCGGGCGCTGGTGCGCGACGCGGTGCCGCCCGACGACGCCCGTGAGCGCGCCCGGCGGAACCGCCTCGCCGTGGTCCTTCTCTTCCTCTGGGTCATCGGCGTCTCGCTGTGGGGCTTCGACCTTGTGATGTCGCTCGACCCCGCGTGGTACAGCGGCCTGTTTGGCGGGTACTTCGTCGTCAGCACCCTGTATATAGGGTTCTGTCTCCTCTCGCTCCTGACGGTCCGCGCGAACGCGCGCGGGCACGCCTCGATCCCGCCCGCCGCCGTGCAGGACGTCGCGAAGCTCCAGTTCGCGATCTCGATCATGTGGATGTACTTCTTCTGGTCCCAGTACCTCGTGATCTGGTACGGCAACGTCCCCGTGGAGACGCGCTTCTTTCTCACGCGCTTCTTCACCCAGCCGTGGCTCACGCTGGCGTGGTTCGTGCTGGTCGTCGGCTGGCTGATCCCGTTCGCGTACCTGCTCAAGCGCCTCACCGGCCGGCCGCCCCAGCGGCACGCGCCGCTGGTCGTGGTCTCCGTGTTCGGTCTCGTGGCGATCTTCCTCGAGCGTGTCCTCGTCGTCTTCCCGTCGGTGTCCACGAGCGCTCGGCTCCCGTTCGGCGCCCGCGACCTCGCGATCACGGCCGGGTTCCTCGCGCTCTTCGTGCTCTCCCGGCGCTGGTTCTTCAGCCAGTTCAAGCCCGTCATCAACCTGCCGCACACCGGTCACTAGCTCTCCGGCGCCGTTCGGCGCTCGCAGGGCCCGCGCGAGCGGGGCGCAGCCCTGCTCGACTACGCCGCTCCGCGGGCCCTCCAGCGTCGAACATCTCGGTGTAGAGTAGCGCCGTATGCTGACGGTGGAAGAGGCCCTGGAGCAAATCCTTTCACGCATCACCCCGCTCGGGACGGAGCTGGTGGAACTGACGGCGGCGCTCGGACGCGTGCTCGCCGAGCCGACCGTCTCGTGCCGCGAGCTCCCGCCGTGGCCCAATTCGTCGATGGACGGTTACGCAGTCCGCGCCGACGACACACGCGCGGGCGGCGTCGAGCTGGTCGTCGTCGGCCGGATCATCGCCGGGTCGCTGCCCGCCGGGACATTGCGGCCGGGCGAGGCGATGCGGATCTTCACGGGTGCCCCGCTGCCCAACGGAGCGGACGCCGTCGTACCGCAGGAGAACGTCACCGCCGACGGCGAGCGCGTCACGATCCCGCGGCCCGTCGAGCGCGGTGCGTTCGTGCGGCCGGCGGGAGAAGACGTCCGCGTTGGCGACGTCGTCGTCGAGGCGGGCGAGACGATCTCCGCCGCCGAGGTCGGCCTCCTGGCCGCGCTGGGCCACGCGCGCGTGCGCGTCCACCGCCGGCCCCGCGTCGCCGTGCTCTCCACGGGCAACGAGCTCGCCGACCTCGGCATCGAGCCCGGGCCGGGCCAGATCCCGAACACGAACACCTACTCGCTGATGGCGCAGGCCCTCGAGGCGGGCGCCGAGCCCGTGAGCCTCGGTGTCGTGCCGGACCGGCTCGAGGCGATCGTCGAGCGGGTCCGCTGGGCCGCGTGGGCCGACGTGCTCGTGTCGTCGGCGGGCGTGTCGGTGGGCGAGCTCGACCTCGTGCGTGAAGCGCTGGTCAAGTGCGGGGCCGAGCTCCACCTGTGGAAGGTCGCGATGCGTCCCGGCAAGCCGATCACGTTCGGCTCGCTCGAGGGTCGGCCCGTCTTCGGGCTGCCCGGCAACCCGGTGTCGGCGATGGTGACCTTCGAGCTCTTCGTGCGTCCAGCGCTGCGGAAGATGGCCGGGAGCCGCGCGATCGACCGGCCGCGTGTCTGGGCGAGGGCGCTCGAGGCGATCCGGAACCCCGGCGGCCGGCGCGGCTACCTCCGGGTGACGCTTGCGCGGGACGGCAGGGAGTACGGCGCGAAGCTCACCGGCGATCAGGGCTCGGCCATCCTGAAATCCATGGTGCGTGCGGACGGTCTCGCGGTGGTGGCGCCTGACACGATCGTGCCGGCGGGGGATCGGGTCGAGGTCATCGTCCTCCGCGCGCTCGAGCCTCGCGTGCTCGGCGGTTGACTTCGTTTTCATACGCGTGCTACGGTCGCCGCGGATGACTCGCGCCCTCGTCGTGCTGGCCGTCATCGCTGTCGTCGCGACCGGCTGCGCATCCCGGGGCGAGGTGAGGCAGCTCCGTTCCGAGCTCATCCAGCTGCGCTCCGAGCTCGTCCAGCTGCGCGCCGAGCTCAACGGCGCCCGCGCCGCGCAGGACAGTCCCCTCCGCGACATCGCCCGCGCCAACGCCGACGTCCAGGGGCTCGACGCGCGCACGCGCGAGCTGGCGTCGAGCGTGCGCGAGACCAGTGACGAGGTCGTGCGACTCGGCGCGCGCATCGGCGTGACCGAGGAGGCGGTGCGCGCGACTCGGGCGCGGGTGGACACGCTCGCGACGCCACCACCCGCGCCGCCGCCGGTCCCGGCCCCCCCGCCGGCGCGGACGCCGCCGCCGCCATCGTCGAAGCCATCGCCCGCATCGCCACGCGCTCAGCCGCCAGCGCCGCCGCCGATCCCTGCGCCGGTGCCGGCGCCCGCGCCGCCTCCCGCGTCGGCCGCGGCGCTGCCGCCTGCGCCACCGGCCGCGCGGCCCCTGCGCGAGCCGCAGGAGGCGCGGGCGACAGGCGCCGAGAAGGCGTACGCCGCGGCGATGGCGACCTTCCGGGCACGTGAGCACGGTCAGGCGGTCCTCGATCTCCTCGACTTCCTTTCCCGCTATCCGCAACACCCGCTCGCCGGGGCCGCCCAGTACTGGATCGGTGAGGCGTACTACGTGCAACACGACTACCGGCAGGCGCTGGTCGAGTTTCAGAAGGTCCTCGAGTTCGGTCACGGGAAGACGCCCGAGGCCCTCGTGAAGATCGGCCTGTGCCACCTGAACCTGCGCGATCCGAATCGGGCGCGGCAGACATGGCAGCGCGTGGCGCGAGACTACCCGCAGTCGGAGTCTGCCGGCACGGCGCGGGCGCTCCTTCGCACGCACGCCGCGGCTCGACGCTAGGACCCTCGGCGGGGGGCTTCGCCCCCCTTCCGAAACCGGGGGAAGCGCTCCCGAGAGGGAGCGAACCCCCCGGGATCGGGTGCGCGGGCGAAGCCCGCGCTCGAACAAAGCCGCCGGTCGAGCCGCGGTGGGTCCAACGCGACGCCCGCGCGCCGAGCGACTGTATCCACCAGGATTCGTTGACCGCATGGACGCGTCCGGTATACTGAGCCTCCGCTGCGCCACGCTGATCCCATGCACCTCCTCCACCCCGGAGAGAGAAACTATCCCGAGCTGCTCGGCGCGATCCCGTCGCCGCCTCCGCTCTACGTGCGCGGCACGATCACCGCGGACGATGCGCTCGCGGTGGCGATCGTGGGCTCGCGCGCGGCCACGCCGTACGGCGTCGAGGTGGCGGAGCGACTGGCCGCCGAGCTCGCGGCGCGCGGCATGACGATCGTGAGCGGCCTCGCGCGCGGTATCGACGCGGCGGCGCACCGTGGCGCGCTCGGCGCGGGCGGACGCACGGTCGCCGTCCTCGGCTGCGGTATCGACCTCGTGTACCCGCCGGAGAACCGCGCGCTCGCGCGCGCGGTCGAAGCGCAGGGAGCGCTCGTGTCGCAGTTCGCCGGCAGCGTGCCGGCGCTCCCCGGTCACTTCCCGGCGCGCAACCGCACGCTCGCCGGGCTCACCCTCGGCGTCGTCGTGGTCGAGGCAGCCGAGCGGAGCGGCGCCCTGATCACCGCGGGTTTCGCGGCCGATCTCGGGCGCGAAGTGTTCGCCGTTCCAGGCCGAATCACCTCCATGACGAGTGTCGGAACGAACCGGCTCATCCAGGACGGTGCTAAACTGACTACTTGCTGGCAGGACGTCGTGTCAGAATTGTCAGAACCGTGGCGTCGCATGGTGCGCGCGTCGTCGCCGACGACGCACGAACCGTCGCGGCCGGATGCGGAGAGTGACGAGGGCCGGATACTGGTGCTGTTGACGCCGGATGAGCCGCAGCACATCGAGCAGCTGATCATGCGCGGCGGGCTCGAGCCCGCGCGCGTGGCTGCGACGCTCGTGGCCCTCGAGCTGGGCGGATGGGCCCGGCAGCTTACGGGACAGCGTTGGGTCTCGGTCGGCGCACGCGCAAGGAGAACGTAGTGGCGAAGCGATCGCTGGTGGTGGTGGAATCACCCACGAAGGTGAAGACGATCCAGAAGTATCTGAATTCGAGCTTCATCGTCAAAGCGTCGATGGGCCATGTGCGTGATCTGCCGAAATCGCAGCTCGGTGTCGATCCCAAGAAGGGTTTCAAGCCGAAGTATGTGGTCTCACCCGGGAAGAAGAAGGTCCTCGACGAGCTGAAGAAGGCGGCCACGAAGACCGACACCCTCTACGTGGCGACGGACCCCGACCGCGAGGGGGAAGCGATCGGCTGGCACCTCGCGCAGGAGCTTGACGTCGACAAGAAGAACGTCTACCGCATCTCGTTCAACGAGATCACCGAGCGCGCAGTCAAGGCGGCGTTCGCCAAGCCCGGGCGCATCGACCTCAGGAAAGTGGACGCGCAGCAGGCGCGCCGCGTCCTCGACCGCCTCGTCGGGTACAGCCTGTCGCCGCTCCTGTGGGACAAGGTCCAGCGCGGGCTGTCGGCCGGTCGGGTGCAATCGGTGGCCGTCCGACTGATCGTGGATCGCGAGCGCGAGATCCAGGCGTTCGTCCCCGTCGAGTACTGGTCGCTCCACGCACGGCTCGCCGCCAAGCTTCCCCCCGAGTTCGTCGCGACGCTCAAGGAGGTCGGTGGCGAGAAGGCGTCGCTGCCGAACGAGGACGCGACGCGCGCGCTCATGGCGTCGCTCGACGGCGCCCGCTTCGTCGTCCGCTCGGTCACGCGCGGGGAGCGCCGACGTAACCCGGCGCCGCCGTTCATCACCTCGACCCTGCAGCAGGAGGCGGGCCGCAAGCTCGGCTTCAGCGCCAAGAAGACGATGACGATCGCCCAGCAGCTGTACGAGGGCGTCGACGTCGGCACGGAGGGGCCGGTCGGGCTCATCACCTACATGCGGACCGACTCGGTGCGCGTGGCACGCGAGGCGCAGGAGGAGGCGCGTGGCTGGATCGTGGGGCGTCTCGGTCGCGACTACGTGCCGGACGCGCCGCCGGCGTACCGCTCACGGGGGAGCGCGCAGGAGGCGCACGAGGCGGTCCGCCCCTCCGACGTTCGGCGCGAGCCCAAGGACGTGACGCGCTTCCTTTCCCCGGAGCAGCTCGCCCTCTACCGGCTCATCTGGGAGCGCTTCCTGGCGAGCCAGATGATGCCGGCCGTCTACGACACGCTGACGGTGGACATCGACGCGGGGCGCTGCCTCTTCCGCGCTCAGGGCTCGACGCTGCGGTTCAAAGGCTTCACGGCCGTGTACGAGGAGAGTCGCGAAGACGAGGCCGCGTCCGCCGAAGAGGACCCCGAGGGCGCGATCCCCAACCTCGAGGAGGGCGAGGTGCTGCGGCTCCGGGTCCTCGAGCCCAAGCAGCACTTCACACAGCCGCCGCCCCGGTACACCGAGGCCTCCCTCATCAAGGCGCTGGAGGAGCTCGGGATCGGCCGGCCCTCCACGTACGCCTCGATCCTCTCCACCATCGTCAACGACCGCGGGTACGTACGCCGCGAGCGCCGGGCGCTCGTGCCCACGGAGCTCGGCATGGCGGTGACGGACAAGCTGAAGCCGTACTTCCCGGAGATCATGGACGTCGAGTTCACGGCGCAGATGGAGGATCACCTCGACAAGATCGAAGAGGGTGAGCGCACGTGGGTCGAGACGGTGAAGGAGTTCTACGAGCCGTTCAAACGCGACCTGGCGCGGGCGAAGAAAGAGATGGCGAGCGAGAAGGCGGGCGAGCCGGCCGGCGAACCATGCCCCGACTGCGGCGAACAGCTGCTCCGGCGCCGCGGACGGTTCGGCATGTTCCTGGCATGCTCGGCCTATCCCGACTGCCGATACACGCGCGACCTGAACGGCGGGGAGCGGGCGGAGGAGCTGCCGACCGACGAGACGTGCCCAACCTGCGGGAAGCCCATGGTCATCAAGCACGGACGCTTCGGAAAGTTCATCGCGTGCTCGGGTTACCCGGAGTGCAAGACGACGAAGCCGATCACGCTCGGCATCGCGTGCCCGGCGCCCGGCTGCGCGGGCCAGCTCGTCGAGCGCCGCTCGCGGCGGGGCCGCACCTTTTTCGGCTGCTCGGCGTACCCGAACTGCAAGTTCGTCCTCTGGCAGCGGCCCGTCCCCGAGCCGTGCCCGAAGTGCGCCGCGCCGTTCACGACCGAGCGCGCCGTCCGCGGCCGCGTGCTCCGGCGGTGCGTACGCGAGGGGTGCGACTTCGAGCGGGAGGTCGAGACCTCGGTCGCATGAGCGACCCGCTGGCGGCGTACCTGAAATACCTGACGCTCGAGAGGGACGCGTCGCCTCACACGCTCCGGAGCTACCGGAGCGACCTTCGGGAGTTCCAAGTGTTCGTCGGGCGCGACAAGCCGCTCGGCGAGGTCGACGGGCGGACGGTGCGCGCATACCTGGCGCACCTGCACACCCGCGGCCTCGACGGGGCGTCCGTTGCCCGGAAGCTTGCCGCGCTGCGGAGCTGGTTCCGCTTCCTCGTCCGGCGGGGGAAGCTCGCCCGGAACGTGGCCCGTGACGTCCGCGGCCCACGTCTCGGACGGACGCTCGTGTCCTTCCTGCCGATCGACGAGGCGCAGGTGCTGGTCGACGGCAAGGCGGTCGGCGGCGCCGCGCGCGAGCGGGACGTGGCGATCCTGGAGCTCCTGTACGCGACGGGGCTACGCGTGTCCGAGCTGTCCAGCCTGGACATCGAGGATGTGGACCGGGCCGGAGCGACCGTGCGCGTGCTGGGCAAAGGACGGAAGGAGCGGATCGTCCCCTTCGGCCGCCGGGCCGCGCGCGCCCTCGACGCCTACCTCGGGCCGCGCGCGGAGCGGCGCGGGACGCTCTTCACCAACCACCGCGGCGGCCGCCTCTCCGTCCGCGCGATCCACGCGATCGTGCGGAAGAGCGCGGCCGCGTCGGGCATCGCGCGGCGGGTGAGCCCGCACACCCTCCGTCACACGTTCGCGACGCACCTGCTCGACGCGGGCGCCGACCTTCGGGTCATCCAGGAGCTCCTCGGCCATAGCCGACTCAGCACGACCCAGCGTTACACGCACGTCGGCGCCGACCGGCTCATGCGCGTCTACGACGCCGCGCACCCGCGGGCACGCGGCGCGTGACGAACGAGCAACCCGAGCCACGCCGCACCCCTCGCAGGCCACCCACGCGCCGAGCCGGGCTCGCGGCCCCCGCTACAACAGCCCCCGCGACGACATTCCTGGCGACGACCGTCGTCGCGGTCCGCCACCGCGGCCAGGTGGCCCTCGCCGGTGACGGCCAGGTGTCGATCGGGAACACGATCGTGAAGGCGAGCGCCAAGAAGGTGCGCAAGCTCTATCAGGACCGCGTGCTGGCCGGCTTCGCCGGCACCGCCGCGGACGCGTTCACGCTCTTCGCGCGCTTCGAGAGCCGGCTCGAGGAGCACCGAGGCAACCTCGCGCGCGCCGCGGTCGAGGTCGCCAAGGACTGGCGCACCGACCGCGTCCTTCGACGGCTCGAGGCGCTCCTCGCGGTCGCCGACCGCGAGCACTCGTTCATCATCTCGGGCAATGGCGACGTCATCGAACCCGACGACGGGCTGATCGGCATCGGCTCGGGCGGGCCGTATGCGCTCGCGGCGGCCCGGGCGCTCGTCGCGCACTCGGACCTGGACGCCAAGGGAATCGTCACCGACGCGATGCGCATCGCCGCCTCGATCTGCGTGTACACCAACGACCACATCAGCGTGGAAGTCCTGTGAGCCAACAGCTGACGCTCACCCCCGCGCAGATCGTCACGGAGCTGGACCGCTACATCGTCGGCCAGGAGCGGGCAAAACGCGCGGTGGCGATCGCGCTGCGCAACCGCTGGCGGCGCCAGAACCTGCCACCCGAGCTGCGGGACGAGGTCGCGCCGAAGAACATCATTATGATCGGCCCGACCGGCATCGGGAAGACCGAGGTCGCCCGGCGACTCGCGAAGCTCGCCCAGGCCCCGTTCCTGAAGGTCGAGGCCTCCAAGTACACCGAGGTCGGCTACGTGGGGCGCGACGTGGAGTCGATGATCCGCGACCTCACCGAGCTGTCGGTGAACATGGTGAAGGCCGAGATGATGGCGCGTGTGCAGGAGCGGGCCGAGCAGCTTGCCGAGGAGCGCATCCTCGACCTTCTGCTGCCGCACCGGACGCACGAGCCCTTCTCGTCGGGCTCGCTCGAAGAGGTCACGCCCGACGCCTCGCGGGAGACCACGAAGGACAAGCTCCGGGTCCAGCTCCGGACGGGCCGGCTCGACGACCGGATGGTCGAGCTCGAGACGCAGCAGCATGCGATGCCGATGATCGAGGTCCTCTCCGGCCAGGGCATGGAGGAGATGGGGCTTCACCTGAAGGACATGCTGTCGAACCTCATGCCGACCCGGACCAAGCGGCGTCGGGTCCGGATCGCCGACGCGCGGCGGCTCCTCGTCCAGGAGGAGGCGCAGAAGCTCGTCGACATGGAGGAGGTCGTCGCCCAGGCGATCCGCCGGGCCGAGAACTCAGGGATCATCTTCCTCGACGAGCTCGACAAGATCGCCGGGCGCGAGGCGGGCCACGGCCCCGATGTCTCGCGCGAGGGCGTCCAGCGGGACCTGCTCCCCATCGTGGAGGGCTCGGCCGTCACGACCAAGTACGGGATCGTGCGCACCGACCACGTCCTGTTCATCGCGGCCGGCGCCTTCCACGTCGCGAAGCCCTCGGACCTCATCCCGGAGCTCCAGGGACGCTTTCCGATCCGCGTCGAGCTCGACCCCTTGACGCGCGAGGATTTCGTCCGCATCCTGACGGAACCTCAGAACGCGCTGATCACGCAGTACACGGAGCTCCTCCGAACGGAGCAGGTGACGCTCCGGTTCACGCCGGACGCGGTGGAGGCGATCGCGGAGATCGCGATGCAGGTGAACGCGAGCACGGAGAACATCGGGGCGCGGCGCCTCTACACGATCATGGAGCGACTGCTGGATGAGATCTCGTTCAACGCGCCGGACATGCCCGGCAAGGAGCTGACCATCGACGCCGGCTACGTGTCGGGACGCCTGAGCGACATCACGCGCGACCAGGACCTGTCGAGGTACATTCTGTGAGCGAGAGCCGCAGGCGAGCCGATGAGTGAGTTTCGGCGGGCGGAGGTGCTCCTCGAGGCGCTCCCGTACATCCGGGAGTTTCGGGGCAAGACCGTCGTCATCAAGTACGGCGGCGCCGCGATGGAGCGCGCGGACCTCAAGGAGCCGTTCGCGCTCGACGTGATCCTGCTCCGTCTCGTGGGCATCAAGCCCGTCATCGTCCACGGTGGCGGCCCGCAGATCGGCGCCCTCATGAAGCGGCTCGGCAAGGAGCCCCAGTTCGTGGGGGGCATGCGAGTGACCGACGAGGAGACCGTCGAGATCGTCGAGATGGTCCTGGTGGGCAAGATCAACAAGGCCATCGTCGGTCTGATCGACCACCACGGCGGCAAGGCGGTGGGGCTGTCGGGCAAGGACGCGGGGCTGCTCCGGGCACGCCGGCGGCTGCACCGGCTCGCGAACGGCGAGGAGGTGGACATTGGTCTGGTGGGCGAGGTGGAGACGGTGAACACCGAGCCGATCCGGCTCCTCGAGGACGCCGGATTCATTCCGGTGATCGCGCCCGTGGGCGTGGGCGCGAGCGGCGAAACCTACAACATCAACGCCGATCTGGTCGCCGGAGAGATCGCCGCGGCGCTCTCCGCCGAGAAACTGATCCACCTCACGGATGTTCAAGGGATTCTCGACGGCGAGCAGCGGCTGATCAGCACGCTGAGTCGCAAGGAGGCCGAGCGGCTCATGTCGGCCGGGGTGATCGCGGGCGGGATGCTGCCGAAGGTCGAGTCGTCGCTGCGGGCGCTCGAGGGCGGGACCTCGAAGGCCCACATCATCGACGGCCGGGTCCCGCACGCGATCCTGCTCGAGCTGTTCACGCGCGAGGGCATCGGGACCGAGATCGTCCTCTAGAGAAGGGCGCGCGCCATGGATACCAGAGAGCTCCTGGAGTGGGCGGCGAAGTACCACACCCCGAACTACGCGCGGGCTCCGATCTGCCTCGTCCGCGGCGACGGCGTCCGCGTGTGGGACTCCGACGGCAAGGAGTACCTCGACTTCGGCGCGGGGCTGGCGGTCGCCGCGCTCGGCCACTGCCACCCGCGCGTGACCGGCGCCATCCGTGAGGCGGCGGCGACGCTGCTGCACGTGTCGAACCTCTATTACACGGCGCCCCAGATCCACCTGGCGAAGCTCCTCTGCGACCACTCCTTCGCGGAGCGGGTCTTCTTTTGCAACTCGGGGGCCGAGGCGAACGAGGCCGCGCTCAAGCTCGCGCGCAAGTACGCCAAGGAGCGGTACGCCTCGGACCGCTATGAGGTCATCGCCACGCACAACTCCTTCCACGGCCGGACCTTCGCCACCGTGACGGCCACCGGCCAGGAGAAGTACCGCCAGGGCTTCGAGCCGCTCGTCCCCGGCTTCAAGCACGTGCCGTACAACGACCTCCGCGCCATGGAGCGCGCGCTCGACAACCGTACGGCGGCGATCATCGTCGAGCCGATCCAGGGGGAGGGAGGCGTCAACGTTCCCGACGACGACTACCTGCCTGGGCTTCGCAAGCTCTGCGACGAGTCGGGGGCGCTCCTGATCCTCGACGAGATCCAGACCGGGGTCGCCCGGACGGGCAGGCTCTGGGCGTACGAGCACTCGGGGATCGAGCCCGACATCATGACCCTCGCGAAGGCCCTCGCCAACGGCGTCCCGATCGGCGCGATGCTCACGCGCGACGAGGTCGCGGGTGCGCTGGGTCCCGGCACGCACGGCTCGACGTTCGGGGGGACGCCGTTCGTCACCTCCGTGGCCCTCGCGACCCTCCAGACGGTGATCGGCGAGAAGGTCGCCGAGCGCGCGGCGCGGATGGGACGGCGCCTCATGGACGGTCTCCGGCAACTCGCGCAGGGATCGGCGGGGATCCGCGAGGTGCGGGGGCGGGGGCTGCTCATCGGGGTCGGGCTCGACCGCCCGGTGAGCCCCATCGTGGACGCGTGCCGGGACGCCGGGCTGCTCGTCCTGTCGGCGGGCGACAAGGTGCTGCGGCTCGCGCCGCCTCTGATCGTCGACGAGCGCGACTGCGACCACGCCCTCGCGATCGTCGGCGCGGCGCTTCGGCCCACGGCCTGATGCGCCACTTCCTCACGTCGGCGGACCTGACGCGCGACGGGGCGCTCACCCTGTTCCAGCTCACGGCCGACCTCAAGCACCGCTGGAAGGCCGGGCGGCGCGGCGCGCCGCTCGCCGGGCGGACCCTCGCGCTGATCTTCGAGAAGCCGTCGCTGCGGACGCGCGTGACCCTGGAGGTGGGGATCATCCAGCTCGGCGGACGCGCCGTCTACCTCTCGGGCGCCGAGATCGGGCTGGGCACGCGGGAATCGGCCCCGGACGTGGCGCGGAACCTCTCGCGCTGGGTGGACGGGATCGCGGCGCGCGTCTACGCTCACGCGACGGTCGAGGCGCTCGCCCGTCACGCGACCGTCCCCGTGATCAACGGCCTCTCCGACTTCGAGCACCCGTGTCAGGCGCTCGCCGACTTCTTCACGCTGTCTGAGCGCGGCCTCGACCTGGGCGCGATGCGGCTCGCGTGGATCGGCGACGGCAACAACGTCTGCCACTCCGTGATCCAGCTGGGCGCCCGGCTCGGCGCCTCGATCGTGGTCGCGTGCCCGCCCGGCTACGAGCCCGACCCGCGCGTCGTCGACGCGATCCGACGCCACGGGGGCCGGCTCGAGATCACGGAGGACGCGTCCCGGGCGGCGGCGGGCGCCGACGTGATCTACACCGACGTGTGGACGAGCATGGGACAGGAGGCGGAGCGGGCGCGGCGCCAGGAGGCGTTCAGCCGCTATCAGGTCAACGAGACGATCGTCGGGTTCGCCAAGCCCGCGGTGCTCGTGATGCACTGCCTGCCGGCGCACCGGGGCGAGGAGATCACCGACGCCGTGCTCGACGGACCGCACTCGATCGTGCTCGACCAGGCGGAGAATCGCCTCCACGTCCAGAAGGCGGTCATCCTCACGCTGCTCGGAGGCTCACTCGACGATGTCTAGCCCCAAGCGCGTCGTCCTCGCGTATTCGGGGGGCCTCGATACCTCGGTCATCCTGCGCTGGCTGATCGAGCGCTACCGGTGCGAGGTTGTGGCATTCTGCGCCGACCTCGGGCAGGGCGAGGAGCTGATCCCGATTCGCGAGAAGGCGCTCCGGACCGGCGCATCGGCCGTGCACATCGTGGACCTACGCGAGCGGTTCGTCCGCGACTTCGTCTTCCCGATGCTGCGCGCCAACGCCGTGTACGAGGGCGCCTATCTCCTCGGGACCTCCATCGCGCGCCCGCTCATCGCCCAGGCCCAGCTGGAGATCGCCGCGTCGGAGGGGGCGGACACGGTCGCCCACGGTGCGACAGGGAAGGGGAACGACCAGGTCCGCTTCGAGCTGACCTACGCCGCCCTGGCACCCCACCTCCGCGTGATCGCGCCGTGGCGCGAGTGGGAGCTCACCTCTCGAAGCGCGCTGATCGAGTTCGCGAAGCGCTACGACATCCCGGTGCCGGTGACGCCGGAGCGCCCGTACAGCACCGACCGGAACCTCTTCCACGTCTCCTACGAGGGCGGCGTGCTCGAGGACCCGTGGGCCGAGCCGCCGGCGAAGATGTTCCAGCTCACCCAGGATCCGGAAGCGGCGCCCGACGCGGCCGTGCCCGTCGAGATCGACTTCGAGCGGGGCGACCCGGTGGCGGTGGACGGCGAGCGGCTCGACCCCGTCGCGCTCCTCACCCGGCTCAACCGGTTGGGCGGCGAGCACGGAGTCGGGCGCGTCGACCTCGTCGAGAACCGGTTCGTCGGAATGAAGTCGCGGGGCGTGTACGAGACACCCGGCGGCACGATCGTGCACGTCACGCGCCGGGCGCTCGAGTCGCTCACGCTCGACCGCGAGACGCTCCATCTGCGCGACTCCCTCGTGCCACGCTACGCCGAGATGATCTACTACGGCTTCTGGTTCGCGCCCGAGCGCCAGACGCTCCAGACCCTGATGGACGAGTGCGCGCGCGACGTCACGGGCACGGTGCGGGTCCGGCTCTACAAGGGCAACGTCATCGTCGTCGGCCGCCGCTCGCCACGCTCCCTCTACCGGACCGACTTCGCCACGTTCGAAGCGGACACCGTCTACCGTCAGCGGGACGCCGAGGGGTTCATCAACCTGAACGCGCTCCGCCTCAGGATCCGCGCCCTCCGCGACCGCGCCGGTTCCTAGTGCCGGGTCAACTGACTTCGCCATGCTTCGTTCTCGGGCGGCGCCGGTCCTCGACGTACAACCGCGTACGCCTCCGGCCGGCGCCGCCCTCGGGCCTCGCCTGGCTCGTCATGTGCCCCGGCACAGTGCGGTCCCTCGCGGCGAGTCGCCGGATCTCGTTGGAGGCGCCCTAGACCGTGCGCATCGACGTCGTGCTCACCGCCGACGCGGTGGCCCCCGGGCAGCTCGACGGCACCGTCGCGCTCGTCGTCGACGTGCTGCGGGCTTCTACGACGATGATCACCGCGCTCGCCCACGGCTGCGTCTCGATCACGCCGGTCGCCGATCCCGCCGAGGCCCGGCGGCTGGCAGCGGCGGAGGGCCCCGACGCCGCGCTGGCGGCGGGTGAGCGCCGTGGCGAGCCGATTCCCGGGCTCGACCTGGGCAACTCGCCCGTCGAGTTCGCGATCGAGCGCGTCCACGGCCGGGCCGTCTACTTCACGACCAGTAATGGCACCCGGGCACTCCTCGCCGCGCGCCAGGCCCGGGCCGTGGGGGTGGCCGCCTTCGTCAACGTGAGCGCCGCGGCGCGCTGGGCCGCCGGCCGTGGGCTGGACGTCGTCGTCGTGTGCGCGGGCGAGCGGGGTGGACGCTCGCTCGAAGACCACGCGTGCGCCGGACTTCTCGTGGAGCGCATCCGCGCCGCCACCGGGAGCGCCGCGCCGAGCCCGGCGGCCCTCGCGGCGCTCGCCGTGGGCCGCCGCTACGCCGCGGACGTGACGCGCCTCCGGGAGCACTCGCCCTGGGCGCGGCGGCTCTGCGCCGCCGGACGGGGCGCCGACGTCAGCGCGTGCCTGCGCCTGGACACGACCTCGCTCGTCCCGGTCTACCTCCCGAGCGTTGACAAGGTCGTTCCAGGGTGCAGATAATGGCCCCGCCATTCGGCGTTTTGGACGGAGTCGCCGCGTGAACCTCCCCATAGGGCTCACCCTCATGCGCATTGTCGCGGTGCCGCTGCTCATCGTGTTCCTGATCTCCTCGTCGCGCGTCCACGCGCTGATCGCCGCGGCCATCTTCATCCTGGCCGCGATGACCGACTGGGCGGACGGGGTGGTGGCGCGTCGGCGTAACCAGGTCACGACGCTCGGCACGCTCCTCGACCCGATCGCCGACAAGCTGCTCGTCGCGGCGGCGCTCGTCTCGCTGCTGGCGATCTCCAAGATCGACGCCTGGATCGTCGTCGCGATCGTCGGACGCGAGCTCGCGGTGACGGGGCTCCGCGCGGTCGCGGCCTCCGTCGGGGTGATCGTGCCAGCCTCGCGTCTCGCGAAGTGGAAGACGGTGAGCCAGTACGTGGCGATCACGATGCTGATCATCGAGAAGGGGTTCGATCCGCCGGGCTTCCACATCGCCGCGGCCACGGTCCTCTGGGTGGCCCTCGGCCTGACCGTCGGCTCGGCGGTGGACTACTTCTACCGGTTCTTCCGCAAGGCCGACTACCGCGCGATCGTGCCAGGCGAAGAACGCTGGTCGTGAGCGGCGCCGTCGCGGTCGTCGCCGCCTACGTGATCGGTGCGCTGCCGGTCGGCTTCCTCGTGGCCAGGGTCTTCGGCATCGGCGACATCCGCCACCACGGCAGCGGCACCATCGGCGCGACGAACGTCTTGCGGACGGCCGGGTGGCTCCCGGCCCTCCTCACGCTGTTCGGCGACGTCGCCAAGGGCTATGCGGCCGTGTGGGTCGGCGGACGCCTGGCCGACGGCGAGCCCGGTCCCACGGCGGCGTGCGCGCTGGCGGCCGTCGTCGGCAACTGCTGGTCGGTCTTCCTCGGGTTCCGCGGGGGCAAGGGCGTCGCGACGGGTCTCGGCGCGCTCCTCGGCATCGTGCGGTGGGCGGTCGTCCCCGCGATTCCCGTGTGGCTCGCGCTCGCGCTGACGACCCGCTACGTGTCATTGGGGTCCATCCTCGGCGCGATCTGCGTCCCCCTTGGCGCGCTCCTGCTCGGATACCCGCGACCGTTCGTGCTCGCCTCGCTCGTCGTCGCGGCCCTCATCATCGCGCGCCATCGCGAGAACATCGCGCGCCTCCTCGCGGGGACCGAGCGCAAGCTCGGCGAGAAGCGGACCGTGGTGTGACGACGTGATGGGAAGAGACGGACAGAGCCGGGTCGTGCCTTTGGCAGGCCACCCACCGAGTATGCCGGCCTGGCGGAGCCCGCTCCAGTGATCTCCATTGTCGGCGGAGGAAGCTGGGGCACGGCGCTCGCGATCCACCTCGCGAAGAACGCGGGCGCGGTCCGTCTCTGGGCGCGCGAGCCCGAGGTCGTCGAGGGGATCCGGGTGCGACGGCGGAGCCCCTGGTACCTGCCGGACGTGGACATCCCGGGCGGCGTCGCCGCGACGACGGATGCCGCCGAGGCGGTCAACGGCGCGTCGGTCGTCGTCGTCGCCGTGCCGAGCGAGTTCTTCGCCGCGACGCTCAAGAGCGTGGGCCCCCTCTCCGACGCGGTGCCGATCGTCACGGCGACGAAGGGCTTCGATCCCGAGCGCCACGTGCGCATGAGTGAGGTCGTGGGCGAGCAGTTTCCGCGCGCGCGCGTCGCGGCGCTGTCGGGACCGACGTTCGCGCGGGAGGTGGCACTCGGTCGGCCCACGGCGGCGGTGATCGCTTCGCGCGACGACGGGCTGGCCGCGACCCTCCAGCGCACGCTCGGCTCGCGCGAGTTTCGACTCTACGCGAACCGTGACGTCGTCGGCGTCGAGACGGGCGGGGCGCTGAAGAACGTGATGGCGATCGCGACGGGCCTCGTCGACGGGCTCGGCCTCGGCGAGAACGCCCGCGCCGCGCTCATCACGCGCGGGCTCGCCGAGATGACACGGCTCGCCGTCGCGCTCGGCGGAGCGCCCGCGACCCTCTCGGGACTCGCGGGCCTGGGCGACCTCGTCCTCACGTGCACCGGGAGTCTCTCGCGCAACCGCCAGCTCGGCATCGCGCTCACCCGCGGCCAGACGGTCGCCGCCGTCGAGCGGGAGACCCGCATGGTCGCCGAGGGGGTGCGGACGGTCACCTCGGCGCTCGCGCTCGCGCGTCGCCACTCCGTGAGCATGCCCATCTGCGAGGAGGTCGGCGCGGTGCTCTTCGAGGGCAAGGCGCCGACGGAGGCGCTGACCTCGCTCCTCGAGCGGCCCCTGCGACGCGAAGAGGAGCGCTAGGTGCACGTAGGAATACCCACCGTCCGAGCGCGGGCTTTGCCCGCGCAATCCCTCCTGGGGGTTCGCTCCCTCACGGGAGCGCTTCCCCCGGCCTCGGAGGGGGCCGTCGAGGCCCCCTCCGACTGAGCGATGCCCGAGCTCAGGAAGGATCCGGTCGTCGGCCGCTGGGTGATCATCGCCACCGAGCGGGCGCGGCGGCCTTCCGACTTCGTCGCCCAGCCCGTGCGGCCGGTCGGAACCGAATGCGTCTTCTGCGCCGGTAACGAGCACAAGACCCCGCCCGAGATTCTCGCCGGCCGGAGTCCCGGGAGTCGCCCGAACGAGCCCGGCTGGTCGTACCGGGTGGTGGCGAACAAGTTCCCGGCGCTCCGGATCGAGGGCGAGCTCGAGCCGGCCGGCGAAGGTCTCTTCGACCGGATGAACGGCGTGGGCGCCCACGAGGTCGTGATCGAGACACCGGAGCACACCGCCTCCCTCGCGTCGCTCCCGGTGGCGGCCGTCGCCGACGTGCTCGTCGCCTTTCGCGAGCGTCTGCGCGATCTCAAGAAGGATCCGCGCCTCGAGTATGTCCTCGTGTTCAAGAACCACGGTGAGCCTGCCGGCGCATCGCTCGAGCATCCCCACTCCCAGCTCATCGCGACACCGATCATTCCGATCATGGTCGCCGAGGAGCTCACGGGCGCGGCCCGTTACTACCAGCTGAAGGAGCGGTGCGTGTGGTGCGACATTCTGCACCAGGAGCGGCGCGGTCGCCGGCGGACGATTGTCGAGGCTGGCGGCTTCGTCGCGCTCGCGCCATTCGCACCGCGCTTCCCCTTCGAGACGTGGATCCTTCCGGCGGTCCATCGGGCCGGGTTCGACGAGTCCGGCGTGGACGAGCTGCACGGACTCGCCGGGCTCCTGAGCGACTTCCTGCGCCGGATGAACCGCGTGCTCCAGCACCCGCCGTTCAACTTCATGCTCCACACGGCGCCCCTGCGCGGCGGCGAGCTCGAGTCGTTCCACTGGCACCTCGAGGTCATCCCGAAGCTCACGAGCGTGGCGGGATTCGAGTGGGGCAGCGGGTTCTTCATCAACCCGGTGCCTCCCGAGGACGCGGCCGAGGCCCTGAGGGCTGACGCGAACTGATCCGTGATACCATGTGGCGCTGTGGCGCGGGAATAGCTCAGTGGTAGAGCACGACCTTGCCAAGGTCGGGGTCGCGGGTTCGAATCCCGTTTCCCGCTCCATCACTTGCACCGTTTCGTCTGTGCTCACGTCGGGGCGGCGTAGCCAAGTGGCCAAGGCGGAGGTCTGCAAAACCTCTATTCAGCGGTTCGAATCCGCTCGCCGCCTCCATCCCCACCACCCGTAGACGGATCGCGCCAGGGAACGCGACATGGCAGGCAACGTCAAGCGCGTCGGTCCTCCGAAGGCGACGGACCTGAAGGGGAATGAGTTCACCTGGTCAGTGCCGCTCAACCAGGTCCCCTCGAAGGAGTGGTCGCGGTTCTTCGCTGAGCCCAAGGAGACGACGGCGATGTGCCATCCCAAGCGCCTCGGGATGATGCAGCAGGCGCTCGTCTTCAAGTGCGAAGAGGCGCACGTGTCGACCTGGGTCCAGTCCATCGACAAGTGGATCGCCGAGGCCAACCGGAGCGTGGTCGAGGCGGAGCAGGCCGAGAAGCACCGGAAGGCCGAGGAGCTCCGCGTGGAGGAAGACAAGCAGCGACGGATCAAGGAGGCCAACGAGAAATACAAGAGCCTCTGACGGCAGAGCGTGGGGGCGTGGCGGAACCGGAAGACGCGAAGGCCTTAAAAGCCTTTGTCCGCGAGGACGTGCAGGTTCAAGCCCTGCCGCCCCTACCACGAGCCTCCCCTCGCGCCGTGTTATCCTCAACACCGTGATCAGCTCTCCCGGCGCGATCGCATTCCAGATTGGTCCCGTGGTCCTCCGCTGGTACGGCATTCTCATGGCGACGGCGATCGTCGCCGGCCTCTGGCTCGGCCATCGTCAGGCCAGACGCGACCACCTGCCGGCCGACGACGTCATCAGCTGCGGGCAGTGGGCGATCCTCGCGGGCCTCGTGGGAGCGCGGCTCTACGAGGTTCTCTTCAACTGGGATTACTACGGCCGGTACCCATGGAAGATCATCGCCGTCTGGGAGGGCGGGCTCGCGATCCACGGCGGGCTGATCCTGGGTCCCCTCGTCGGCGCGTGGCTGGCGTACCGCTGGCGGCTTCCGGTCCTCCGCGGTCTCGACGTCGCGGCCCCCTCGATCGCGCTCGGCCAGGCGATCGGACGCTGGGGGAACTTCTTCAACGAAGAGGCGTTCGGCCGACCGACGGATCTTCCGTGGAAGCTCTACATCTCGCCGCCACACCGCCCGCTCGGCTTCGGCCAGTACGAGTATTTCCACCCGACCTTCCTCTACGAGTCGATCTGGAACCTCGTGGTGTTCGGGCTCCTCGCCGCCTGGCTCCGCCCGCGACTCGCCGGCCGCCCGGGCGCGCTCTTCTTCTGCTACGTCGGCCTCTACTCGATCGGTCGCTTCGCGATCGAGGCGCTCCGGCTCGACAGCTTCTGGCTCGGCGCCTACCGCGTGCCGCAGCTCGCGAGCATGCTCGGCATCATCGTCGCCGTGGCGGGCGTGGCCTGGGCGCGCCGCCGCGCATCGACGCTCGCCGCCAGCTAGCCCCCGGCGCCATGCAGCTCGAGCAGGTGGGTCCTTACCTCTGGCGGATTCCGCGCGACGCGGAGCGCGGGATGCGCGTGCCCGGCCTGGTCGTCGCCGACGAGCGCCTGATCGCCTCCATTCGGAGCGACGCCGCGCTCGAGCAGCTGGCCAACGGCGCCACCCTTCCCGGGATCGTCAGGGCGGCGCTCGCGATGCCGGACATCCACCAGGGCTACGGCCTGCCCGTCGGCGGCGTCGTGGCGACCGACGCCGTGCACGGCGTCATCAGCCCCGGCGCGATCGGGTTCGACATCAACTGCGGCGTGCGCCTCGTGAAGAGCTCGGTTGACGCCGCCGACATCGCCGCCCGGATGGAACGCTTGGTGGACGCGCTCTACGCGGCGATCCCGACGGGCGTCGGCTCTCGCGGCGCGCTGACGCTCGACGCGCGGACGTTGGACGAGGTCCTGGCGCGCGGCGCCGCGTGGGCGGTCGAGCGGGGGTACGGTGTGCCCGACGACCTCGAGCGAATCGAGTCGGGCGGCTGCCTCGACGGGGCCGACCCCGGCAAGGTCTCGGACCGGGCGCGCGAGCGTGGCCGCCGCCAGCTCGGCACTCTCGGCTCGGGGAACCATTTCCTCGAGGTGCAGGTCGTGGACGAGGTCGAGGACGCGCGCGCCGCCGAGGCTCTCGGCCTCCACGTCGGACAGGCGATGGTGATGATCCACACGGGGTCACGCGGCCTCGGCCATCAGGTGTGCACCGACTACCTCGACGTGGCGGGCAAGGCGCTTCGCCGGCACGGCATCAGCGTGCCCGACCGCCAGCTCGCGTGCGCGCCGAACGACTCGCCGGAGGCGCGCGACTATCTCGGCGCCATGCGGGCGGCCGCGAACTTCGCGTTCGCCAACCGCCAGCTCCTGACCCACTGGGCTCGCGACGTCTTCGCGCGGGTGCTCGGTGCCGACGCGCGCGAGCTCGCGGTCGTCTACGACGTCGCGCACAACATCGCGAAGGTCGAGGAGCACGTCGTGGACGGTGTCGTCCGCCGCCTCACCGTGCACCGGAAGGGCGCCACACGCGCGTTCCCCGGACAGCCGGTGATCGTGCCCGGTGACATGGGCCGCTACTCCTACCTCCTGGTCGGGACGGAGGCGGCGATGCGCGAGACCTTCGGGTCGACCTGCCACGGCGCGGGCCGTGTGCTCTCCCGCTCCGCGGCGGTGCGGGCGGCGCGCGGACGGCGCGTCGACCTCGAGCTGCGCGAGCGCGGTGTCGTCGCGCGTGCCACGGGCAAGGACGCGCTCGCCGAGGAGATGCCGGAGGCGTACAAGGACGTGAAGGACGTGGTGGACGTGGTGCACCGCTTCGGGATCTCCTTGCGCGTGGCGCGGCTCCGGCCGCTCGGCGTCATCAAGGGCTGAGTCACGCGCGACGGCCGAGGGTTGTGTCACGCGCGTGGTAGACTAGGCCGATGTCCTGGAGACTGAAGAAGAAATACCAAGGCCTCCTGGCCGAGGAGCGGGGCACCGTCCGCAAGGACTGGGGAGGGAAGATCGCCTTCGCCCTCGTCTACCCGAACACGTATGCCGTCGGGATGTCGAACCTCGGCTTCCAGACGATCTACCGCCACCTGAACGCGCTCCCCGACGTGGTGTGCGAGCGGGTCTTCCTGCCCGATCCCGAAGACATCGGGGAGCTCGAGCGGACGGAGGCCGTGCCGATCTCGCTCGAATCGTTTCGACCGCTCACCGACTTCCACATGGTCGGCTTCTCCGTGACCTATGAGGGCGACTACGTCAACGTGCTACGCCTCCTGGCGCTCGCCCGGATCCCGCTCCGCCCCGAGGACCGGCGCCCGCACGACCCGCTCGTCCTGATGGGCGGGGTGTGCGCCTTCTCGAACCCGGAGCCGGTCGCGCCGTTCATGGACGTCATCGTCGTCGGTGAGGGCGAGGAGCTCGTCGCAGAGCTGATCGCGGCATACCGGGAGGGCTACGACGACCGCGCGCGACTCCTCGACGCGCTCGCCCAGCTCGAGGGCGTCTACGTCCCGTCGCGGTACGAGGTCGTCTACGCCCCCGACGGCACGGTCGGCGAGGTCCTGTCGCTGGGCGCGGCACCGGCGATCGTGACGAAGCGCCGCCTGCGCAACGTCAACGCCTTCGAGACCGTCGACGCCGTGAAGACACCGCACGCCGAGTACGGACACATGGCGCTCCTGGAAGTCGGTAAGGGGTGTGGCCGTGGCTGCCGGTTCTGTCTGGAGGGTCAGGTCTACCGTCCGGTGCGGCACCGGAGCGTCGACGCCCTCCGCGAGACCGTGGCCCGCGTGGCCGCGAGCGGCGAGAAGCGTGTGGGGCTCGTCGGCGCGTGCGTCTCGGACTACCCGTGGATCGGCGAGCTGCTGAAGATCGTCGAGGACCACGGGCTCGAGCTCTCGATCTCGTCGATCCGGGCCGACAGCCTGACGGACGACCTCGTCGCCGCGCTCGCCCGCGGCGGCCACCGCACGCTGACCGTCGCGCCGGAAGCGGGGACGGAGCGTCTCCGCCGGGCGATCCGCAAGGCGATCACCGACGAGCAGATTCTGGCCGCGTGCGACCTGGTCCGTGCGCACGGGATCCCGAACCTCAAGACCTACTTCATGATCGGCCAGCCGACGGAGACGCTCGAGGACGTGGAGGCGATTCCGCGCCTCGCCGAACGGATGCTCGAGCGCCTCTGCGTGCCCGACCCGAAGGCCAAGCCGTTCGGCCGCTTGACGCTCTCGATCTCGTCCTTCGTCCCGAAGCCCTGGACGCCGTTCCAGTGGGCGCCCTTCGCCGGGGCCGGAGCGCTCCAGGCGAAGCTCGAGATCGTCAAGCACGGCGTCCGGCGCCTCCACAACGTGCGGGTGCTCCACGAGAACCCGCGTGAGGCGGCACTCCAGGCGCTGCTCGCCCGCGGCGATCGGCGCGTCGCCGACTTTCTCGAGCTCGCGGCGTCGTTCGCCGGCGACTGGCGGCGCGCGCTCCGGGAGTGGAAGGGCGACCCCGACTTCTGCACGACGCGGGTCCGCTCGACGGACGAGCGGCTGCCGTGGGATCACTTCGACGTGGGCGTGAAGAAGGCGGGGCTGATTCGCGAGTGGGAACGGGCTCAGGCCGAGCTCCCCGTCACGAGCGGAGCGGCCTGATGCGGATCGACGACACGTACAGTCGTCCGCTGGGGAACCTCCGCGTCTCGGTCACCGACCGATGCAATCTGCGCTGCCAGTACTGCATGCCCGAGGAGGAGTACGTCTGGCTTCCGCGCGAGGAGATCCTCCACTTCGAGGAGATCGGCGCGCTCGCCGACGTCTTCATGGCCCTCGGAGTGGACAAGATCCGCCTCACGGGAGGCGAGCCGCTCCTGCGGCGCGACCTGCCGCGCCTCATCCGCCTCCTCGCCACGAAGCCGCGGCTGCGTGACCTCGCGATCACGACCAACGGCGTGCTGCTCGCCGAGCACGCGCAGGCGCTCAAGGAGGCGGGGCTCCGCCGCGTGACGGTGAGCCTCGACACCCTCCGCGCCGATCGATTCGCCGCGCTCACGCGCCGCCAGACCCACGCCCAGGTGCTGGAGGGGATCGCAGCGGTGACGCGCGCCGGGTTCACGGAGACGAAGCTCGACACGGTCGTGATCCGTGGGGTGAACGACGACGAGCTCGTCGACCTGATCGAGTTCGGCAAGCACGCTCCCGCCGAGGTCCGCTTCATCGAGTACATGGACGTGGGGGGCGCGACGCGCTGGTCCATGGAGCAGGTCGTGAGCCGCACGGAGGTGCTCGAGATCCTCGAGTCGCGCTACGGCCGGATCGAGCCCGTGCTCGAGGAGACCACGGCGCCCGCCGATCGCTACCGGCTCCCCGACGGGACCGTCTTCGGCATCATCGCGTCCACCACAGCGCCGTTCTGCGCGACGTGCGACCGGAGCCGACTCACCGCCGACGGCGTGTGGTACCTCTGTCTCTACGCGCTCAGGGGGACCGACCTGCGAGAGCCGCTGCGGCGCGGCGCGACGCGCGAGGAGCTCGCGGGGCTCATCACGGGCCGGTGGCGGCAGCGCGCCGACCGCGGCGCCGAGGAGCGCCTGGCGCTCCGCGAGCGGGCGCCGCTCGTGCAGATCGCGCGCCTCAAAGAGGACCCGCATCTGGAGATGCACACCCGAGGCGGGTAGCGGCGCAGGAGGGACCGTGAGTTCGTCCGAGCCGACGAAGATCGACGTGCGGGAGCGCGGCGCCGACGCGCAGCTCTCCGACCGGCGGCTCTACGTGCAGCTCCAGGTCTTCACGGGTTGCCTCGACCCGAAGCCGCTCGTGCAGGCCCTGGAGTCGAGCCGGATCGAGGCCGCGCTCTACCAGGATGTCAACGACCCGCGCGGGGTCGGCGTGCTGGCCCTGAGCGAGGACCCCGCCTTCTTCGTGCACGGTCTGCGCGAGCTGCTCAACGCGGACCCCTTCGCCTCGCTCGCGCTCCAGTCCGGGTTCGTGATGTTCGGCCGGACGTACGCCTCCGGCTTCGAGACGGACCTGGAGGACTGGCTCCTGCGACG
>QHSA01000030.1 GCA_003220315.1 Candidatus Rokuibacteriota bacterium | reverse complement strand
GACCTCGTCGAGGACCTCGCGGGTCTCCTTGAACGCCTTGGCCGTCCGCTCGGTGA
Source organism: Candidatus Rokuibacteriota bacterium (assembly GCA_003220315.1). Taxonomy (GTDB): domain Bacteria; phylum Methylomirabilota; class Methylomirabilia; order Rokubacteriales; family CSP1-6; genus 20CM-2-70-11. Next base: position 3,438 of record QHSA01000030.1, on the reverse strand, counting down.
AGCCGTTGGGCAGGTCCGCCTTGACGCCGCCCACGCGCCCGTACGAGATCGTGAGCCGCGCGCCCGTCACGTCCTCGACCAGCTCCCAGAGGAACTCGCGCGCCTTGATCATGTAGAGAAAGACGGTGAACGCGCCGAGCTCCATCGCCGAGGCGCCGATGCACGTGAGGTGGTCGCAGATCCGCGAGATCTCCGACATGATGACGCGGATGTACTTGCACCGCTCGGTGACGTCGATGCCCAGGAGCTTCTCGACCGCGGCGCAGTAGCCGAAGTTGTTGATGAGCGGCGAGACGTAGTTCAGCCGGTCGGTGAACGGGATCGCGTTGTTGTAGCCGCCCTGCTCGCAGTCCTTCTCGAACGCGCGGTGGAGGTACCCGATCTCGACGTCGGCGCGAAGGATGACCTCGCCGTCGAGCTCGGTCAGGATCCGGATGATCCCGTGCATGGCCGGGTGCGCCGGCCCCACACCGACGTGCAGGCTCTGGCTCCCGCTGCCGGTCCCGCTCCCCTCGCCCAGCATGAACTCGCGTCGCGCCGTCTCCGCCATCGTCGTGCCTAGTTCGGCGGACCGATCAGCGGTTGGCGCCGGTCGATCGGATACTCCTTCCGCAACGGGTGACCGACGAACTCCTCGTACATCAGCAAGCGCCGCAAGTCGGGGTGGTCCGCGAAGCGCACGCCGAACATGTCCCAGACTTCGCGCTCGAACCAGTCGGCGATCGGCCAGAGGTCGATGGCGGTCGGCACCACCGCGTCGTCCTCGTCGACCCGCACCTTCAATCGCAGCCGGTGGTTGTGCGCGAGCGAATAGAGGTGGTAGACGACCTCGAAGCGCGGACCGTCCTCGCGCCCGGGATACTTCGAGTAATCGACCGCGGTCAGGTCCGTGAGCATCTCGAACGCGAGCGCGGGCTCGTCCCGGCAGTACGCGAGGACGCGCGGGAGCGCCTCGCGGGTCACGACCGCCGTGTGGTCGCCGCGGTGGTCGTGCGTCTCGACGACACCCGACCCGAATCGCGCCGTGAGCGCGGCGAGCATCGCCGCTCCGTCCATCAGTACCTCTGCGCCTGGGCGGCGATCTTGTCCTGGAGCTTCATGAGCCCGTCGATGACCGACTCCGGGCGGGGTGGGCAGCCAGGGATGTAGACGTCCACGGGGATGATCGTGTCGATGCCTTGGACGGTCGCGTAGTTGTTATAGAAGCCACCGGTGCACGTGCAGACGCCGAACGCGACGACCCACTTCGGCTCGGTCATCTGATCGTAGACCCGCTTGAGCACGGGCGCCATCTTGTGGCTGATGGTCCCGACGACGAAGAGGACGTCCGCCTGGCGTGGCGAGAACCGCGGCAGCCCCGCGCCGAACCGATCGATGTCGTAGTGGGAGCACGCCGTGGCCATGTACTCCATGCCACAGCACGCCGTCACGAACGGGTACTGGAAGATCGAGTATTTCCGCGCCCAGCCGATGGCCTCGTCGAGCTTGGACGTGAAGAAGCTCCCTAGTCCCATTCGAGTCCTCCCTTGCGCCAGATGTAGAGGAACCCGAGCATGAGGACTCCCAGGAACACCATCATCTCCGCGAACCCGAACCAGCCGAGCCGGCGGTAGATCACCGCCCACGGCCAGATGAACATGAGCTCGATGTCGATCAGGATGAAGAAGATGGCGATCGTGGAGAACTTGATCGCGAATCGCCCCTCGGCCACGGCGATCGGGTCCTTGCCGCACTCGAACGGCTCGGCCTTCACCGGCGTGAGCCGCCGCGGCGCGAGGAGTTTGGGGATGCCGAGCAGCGCGCCGGCGACGAGCGCCGCGAAGGCGAACGTCATGAGCAGAGGGGCGTAAGTCACTGTAGAGGGGTCCGCGGGGCCGGCGCCATCGGTGGGTGGCCCGCGACGAGGTGCGACCCGGCTCCGTTCGGCATGGCGCTGTTCATTCCATCCGGGGTCCGCGGGGCCGGCGCCATCGGTGGGTGGCCCGCGACGAGGTGCGACCCGGCTCCGTTCGGCATGGCGCTGTTCATTCCACCGGAGGCCGCGGCGTCCGCCTGACGCTTGGCGTGGTACGAGCTGCGGACGAGTGGACCCGCCTCGACATGGGTGAACCCGAGCTCCCGACCGATCCCCGCGAGCTCGGCGAACTCGTCGGGATGGTAGTAGCGCGAGACGGGCAGGTGCTGCGGCGACGGCCGGAGGTACTGGCCGAGCGTCAGGATCGACACCCCGACCGCGCGCAGGTCGCGCAGGGTCGCGACCAGCTCGTCCCGCTCCTCGCCGAGACCCAGGATGATCCCGGACTTGGTCGGGATCTCCGGCGCGACTGCGCGCGCGTGGCGGAAGAGCCCGAGCGCACGCGCGTAACGGCCGCCGTGCCGCGCGGCCTTGTAGAGGCGCTCCACCGTCTCGGTGTTGTGGTTCAGGATGTCCGGCCGCGCGTCGAGCACCGTCTCGAGCGACGCCGCGCGTCCCTGGAAGTCGGGGATCAGGACCTCCACGCGGCAGCGCGGCGCGTGCCGGCGCACCGCACGGACCGTCGCCGCCCAGTGCGCGGCGCCGCCGTCCGCGAGGTCGTCACGATTGACCGACGTGATCACGACGTACTCGAGCCCGAGCTCGCGCACGGCCCGGCCGATCCGCTCGGGCTCCTCGCGATCCTCCCAGACGGGCGTGCCGTGCGCGATCGCGCAGTAGCCGCAGTTGCGGGTGCACACGTCGCCCAGGATCATGAACGTCGCGGTCGCGTCCTCCCAGCACTCCCCGATGTTGGGACAGCGCGCCTCCTCGCAGACCGAGTGGAGGTTCCACTCGCGCATCCGACTCTTGAGGCGCATGTAGTTGGGGCCGCCGGGGGCGCGGACCTTGAGCCACGCCGGCTTGCGCCCCTCCGGGATGAGGCTCGAAGGCTGGATCACGGGAAGTGAGCGTGTCATTAGCACTTATCTCCGTCCGCTCAAACCGAATCATTATGCCATACGGCGGGAACAACGTTCGGGCGACGGGTGGACGAGAACGGAGAGTCGTTCGCGGTGGAGCGTCAGCCGGGGAACTAGCCTGGTCGGACGCGGGCGTGAGGGTCGCTCATCCCCTCCCTCAGGCCGAAATTCTCGAAATTCCCGTCGCCCACGCCTGTCCGAATCGGCTAAGCCAATCGTCGAGCTCGAGGGGTCCCCAGCCCGCCCACATCCACTTGCGGGTAGTCACCGTCGTGCCTCTGCCCCACTCGGAGCTGATCTCGAACTCGTCCATGATCCGCCGGACGCCCGGCAGGCCCAGCCCGAGGCTCCTGGAGGTGGAGAACCCGTCCCGCATCGCCAGCGTGACGTCGAGGATCCCGGGCCCGGTGTCGGCGGCCAGAACCTCGACCCCGCGCTTGCCGCCGTCGTCGACCAGCCTGAGGATGATCTCGCCGCTCGTCGCGTAGCGGACGATGTTTC
>QHSA01000181.1 GCA_003220315.1 Candidatus Rokuibacteriota bacterium | reverse complement strand
GCAGCGGGGGCGGGCAGCTCAGCCAGAACTGGTTCGTGGCGCCGGGGAGCTATCAAGAGATCCCGGGACGGTGAGGCGACCGCTCGCCCAGGCGGCGATCGGACTCGCGCTGGTGCTGGGCGCCTGCCAGCGCGCCCCGGAGGTCCCGCCGCCCGTCGTCAATCACGCCGCCGAGGCGCGCAAGGCGATCGCGGCTCAGCAGTGGGCGGCCGCGGCGGACCACCTCCGCGCCGCCCTCCAGCAGGACCCCAAGAGCCTGTTCCTCCATCACAACCTCGCCATCTGCGCCACCTGGCTCGACCTGAAGGACGAGGCGATCCGCGAGTTCGAGTGGGTCATCGCCCACGCTCCTGCCGACTCGGAGGAGGCGAAGACTGCCCGACGCTGGCTCGCTGCGAACAGGGATCGGAGACCGACTCAGGCCGTCCCAGAGGTGGCGGCTGTTGATCCGACGGTCGGGAACAGCGGAGTTCATGGCGTGGTCACATGGGGGCAGCAGCCGCAGGCCCGGCTCCAGCTCTTTCTGAGAGGGCTGCGGGGCACCACGACGAAGGATCTCCAGTACATGCTACGGAGCGACCGGGAGGGCCGGTACGGGTTCAAAAACGTCGTCCCGGGACCGTACATGCTGACCGACGCGGTCGCCGGTTCGCCCAAGTGGCGGCTCAGAGTCGAGGCGAAGCCTGGAGAGGACCTCGCGCTCGACCTCACGCCCGAGAACGGCGCGTCGGTGCGCGACGACTTTTAGCCTCCCTTTCGAGTCCCTCGCCGCGCCGAATTCCCTCACGCACCAGCCGTCGCTCTTTCAGGATCCCCACGGGCGTTCGACCTGGTATTCCGGAAAGCCGCGTCTCAGCGCCGTGAATCTCGCCAGGTGGCCAGAGAAGCGCCGCACATCGAGGTGCGAATGTCCAGTAGCTTACCAAGCTCCGTGAGCTCTTCCGCTCGCACTCTCGATAAATCGCGGCGTTGGAAGTGCGGCACATGCCTTGCTCAACAGATCCTCAGCTTCGAGACGCACGTTACCGGCACATCGCCGGACCAAGGTTGCGGGTCGAGTGAGGCTGAGGACCGAGATGGAGATCCGGAAACTCATCAAGAACGAACAGGGCATCGCGTTCCCGATGGCGATGATCGTCATGGCGATCCTGTCGGCCCTCATGGCCGCCTTCGCCGTGCTCGCCACGAGCGAGCCTCAGATCGCCGCCAATCACATGGGCAGCACCCAGGCCCGTGCGCTGGCGGAGTCAGGACTGGAGCGCGCGCTCTGGGCGCTGACGGCGGGCGAGAATCCCACCCCACCGAGCGGCGCTCTCGTTTCCTCCGGGTCTCCGAACTACACCATCGCGATGGTGGCGCCGTATGACGGCTCGCAGGAGGTGTCGGTGGGCGCCGGGAGCTTCAAGGTGAATGTCGCCGACGGGGCGCAGCCGAACATCAAGATCGTCACCGCGGTCGGCTTCGTCCCCAACGCGACCAACCCGATCGCGGTCAAGAAGATCGTCGCGAAGGTGACGCGGATCAAGTGGATCGACCCGCAGTGCGGTCTCTGCGCGGGTGGCGAGCAGCCTCCCGGAGCGTCAACCGACGTCAAGGTTGGCGGGAGCGCCTCGATCAACGCCACCCAGTCCGCGCAGGGAAAGACGCCCGCGGGACACTTCTGCTCGGGCGTAACGCCGACGTCGCCGGTGGCCAGCACGGGCACGGCGCACGTGAACGGAAGCCCCGGACTCTATACGCCTCCCGGATATTCCGCCTCTCCTTCGCCCTGTCCGAGTGGCGCCAACTGTGGCGTCACCTTCCCGAGCGGCATGCTCTTGTCGGACACCGACATGGCGACGCTGAAGGCGATGGCGATGGCGAAGGGGACCTACTACAAGGGGTTGCCTCCGTGGAACGGGGGCGTCCCGCCGACGAACGGCCTCATCTTCATCGACACGCCCTCGGGCCAGCCGCTGACCCAGGCCTTGGTGACCAGTGACCCGACTCAGGCCGTCACGCTCGACATCCACAGTAACGGGACCTGGAGCGGTTGGCTCGTCGTGGCCGGGAGCATCGACATCAGCGGCAACGTCAACATGAGCGGGCTGATCTACGCCCAGAACGACGTCACCCTGCACGGCTCCGGCAGCGGAGGCTTCACGGGGGCGGTCATCTCCACGAACCGGGTGGACACCTCGTCGACGAACGTCGGGGACGAAGGGGACGTCGGAAACGCCCCGATCGCCTACGACTGCCCGGCCGTCCGCAACGGTGGTGGCACGCTCAGCCAGAACTGGTTCGTAATGCCCGGGACTTACCAAGAGACGTCGGGAGCGACGCTGCCATGAACAGAGATCTCGGGATGCTGAGACAATCGTTCGTCCTGGCCGCGATCGGCCTCGCGCTCGGGCTCGGCGCCTGCCAGCGTGCCGCTGAGGCCCCGCGCGTGTCGGCGCCCGTCGTTCTGGATCAGGTGGCCCTGGCGCGTGCGGCGCTCGCCGCTCAGCAGTGGGCCGTCGCGGCGGAGCACCTCCGCGCAGCCCTCTCGACCGACCCGGGCAGCCTCTTCCTGCATTCCAACCTGGCGATCTGCGCCACGTGGCTCGACTTGAAGGACGAGGCCATCCGCGAGTTCGAGTGGGTGGTAGCGAATGCGCCCGGCGACTCGGAGGAAGCCAAGATCGCGCGACGCTGGCTGGCCGGCAACCGCAGCGGGACGCAGAGCGCCGCCAGCGAGCTCGCCGCCAACGACCCGAAAATCGGGAACGGTAGCATTCACGGCACCGCCGCGTGGGGCGAGCCGCTGACTCGGTACCAGATCTTTCTGGTGGGTCTCCGTGACTCCCCGAACAAGGAATTCTTCCGCAGGGTCCGAACCGATTATAGTGGGAACTACATGCTCACGAAGCTTCCTGCCGGCTCCTACAAACTGACCGACTCGGTCGGGCCCGACTCGAAGTGGCGCCTCAAGGTGACGGTCGAGCCCGGTCAGGACCTCGCGATCGACCTGACCCAGGACAACAGCGTCCAGCAGCGCGACGATTTCCGGTAGGGCAAGCAGCCCCGTCCCCCGATACTTGGGGATGTGAGGGGCTTCCTCTTCGTCTGCTTCTTCCTCTCGGGCGGGACGGCCCTCGTGTATGAGGTCGTCTTCCTGCGAATGCTCGGCCTCGTCTTCGGGCACACCGTCCACGCCGTCGCCACGGTGCTGATCGTCTTCATGGGGGGGCTGGCGCTGGGCAGCGCCCTGTTCGGGGGATTGACGCCCCGGATCCGGAGCCCGATCCAGGCCTATGGCTGGCTCGAGCTCGGTATCGGGGCCTGGGCGGCCCTCCTCCCGATGCTCTTCGCGTGGAGTGCCGCCTGGTATCCGGACCTCTTCCGGGCGCTCGGGCAGTCCCACGCGGTCCTCCCGTGGATCCAGTTCGCGCTCGGCTCGGCGTTGCTGCTGGTGCCGACGACGCTGATGGGAGGGACCCTCGCGGTCCTGAGCCAGGCGCTGGCCGAGCCCGAGAGCCGCGTGGGACGCCTCGTCGGCGGGCTCTACGCGGTCAACACGTGTGGCGCGGTGGTGGGCGCGGCGATGGCCGGCTACGTGTTGCTCCCGTCACTGGGGAACCGGGCCACGATCGAGGCCGCGGCCGCGTTGAACCTGGCGCTTGGCTTCGCCGCTCTCGTCTATGGGCGCGCCCACTCGGCGCGGTCCGCCGGGATCGATCTGGCGCCGGCGAGCGAGTCGGACGCCGATGCGCGGGAAGCGCCGTCCCGAGACGTGAAGCCCCTCGGCGTCAGGCTCACCGTGGTCGCGCTTGGCATCTCGGGCGCCGTGTCGATGCTCTACGAGGTGACCTGGACGCGAGCCCTCGCCCTCGTGCTCGGCAGCTCGACCTACGCGTTCACGGCGATGCTCGTGGCGTTCCTTCTGGGGCTCGCGGGCGGGAGCGCCCTCTATGCCTGGCGCTGGGGGACGCGTCAGCCGTCCCCGGTGGCCTTCGGCGCGCTGCAGGCCGGGATCGCGGTGCTCGTCGTTCCCGTCCTCCTGATGTTCGAGCGCTTGCCCGAGCTTCTGCTGGCGGCGCTGCGCTGGTCGTACGCGCCTCCCTTCGTGATGTGGATCCAGCTCGGGCTCAGCGTCGGCGTGCTCTTGCCCGTCACTCTGCTGATCGGCGCCACCTTTCCGTGTGCCGTCGCGGTGGCCACGCCGGGGGCGGCGCGTGTCGGCGAGTCCGTGGGTCGGATCTACGCGGCGAACACCGTCGGGGCGGTCGGGGGAGCCGTGCTGACCGGCTTCGCGCTGGTCCCGGCCCTCGGCGTGCACGCCGCGATCGTCGTCGGCGTCGTGGTGAATCTGCTGCTGGCGGCGCTCCTCACGGCGACCGCCGACCTCCGGCCGGCCTGGCGATGGGGAAGCGCCGGCGCCGCCCTGCTTGCCGCCGTCGCCGTCGCCGTCGGGATCGCGCCGTGGGACCCGCGGGTGATGTCGAGCGGTCCGGCCATCTACGTCGGCCCGTACCTCAGAAGCGCCGCGGCGTCCTCCTCGTCGATCGGCGCGACGCTGCGGTCACAGCGCGTTCTGTTCTATCGCGACGGACGCTCCGGCACGGTCTCGGTCGGCCAATCGGGTGCGCACCGGTATCTTCGCATCAACGGCAAGACGGAGGGGTCGACCTCGCTCGACATGCCGACCCAGCAGCTGGTGGGCCATCTGCCGCTCCTGACGCACCCAGACCCGCGCGACGTGCTCGTGATCGGACTGGGGACCGGCGTCACTGCCGGCGCCGTCGCGCGCCACGGCATCCGCCGTCTGGACGTCGTCGAGATCGAGCCGGCCGTGGTCGAGGCGGCGGGTCGGTTCTTCGGCGAGGCGAACGGGCACGTGCTCCTCGACCCCAGGACGCGGACGCTCGTCGCCGATGGCCGGAATTTCCTGTTCACCACGCCCGACCGCTACGACGTGATCATCTCCGAGCCGTCGAATCCGTGGATCAGCGGACTCGCCTCGCTGTTCTCCGAGGAGTTCTTCCGGCTCACGCGCGCGCACCTCTCGCCGGGCGGAGTCATGGTCCAGTGGATCCAGCTCTATAATCTCCGCCCCGACGATCTGAGGATGATCCTGAAGACCTTTCAGGGCGTGTTTCCGGCGACCACGGTGTGGAATATCAGCGAGGACCTGCTGCTCGTCGGCAGGACGGCGCCGGGCGCGCTCGACCTCGGCCGCGTCAAGGCGCGGTTCGCCGAGGGACGCGTCGGCGAGGACCTCGGCTACCCCGGAAACGGCGCCTGGCCGAGCGTCCTCGGCTTCTTCGCCCTGGGAGAGACGGACACGGCGCGCTTCGTCGAGGACGCCGAGCGGAACACCGACGACCGCCTGACGCTCGAATTCTCGGCGCCGCGGGCCCTCTACCTCGACACGAGCCGTACGAACCAGGAGGCGATCCGGAAGGCGAGGACGTCCCCGCTGCCGGAGCTCGCGCCGGGCAGCAGGGGCGAGCTGGAGCGGGCGGACGTTCGCTACTGGATCGGGATGGGGTGCCTCGGGCGCAACGCCATGGAAGACGCGCTGGCGCACTTCCAGCGTGCGCTCGAGCTCGAGCCGGACCATAAGCCGGCCTTGCTAGAGACGAGCCGGGTCCACTTCCGGCTCGGCCGCCCGGAGGAAGCGCTCGCTTTCGCCCAGCGAGCGCTGGATCGCGGGCCGCTCAGAGCGAGAACTCTGTATCTCCTGGGGCGGATCCACGCGGCGCTGAAGTCGCCCGACCGCGCGAAGAAGTCCTTCGAGGAAGCGCTCGCGCTCGTGCCAGAGGACCAGAAGTTACGCGCTGACCTCCTCCTGGAGCTCAAGCGCGTCGAGGGCGGGAAGCCCCGGTGACGGCGGTCAACTTCGTCGCCTCGTCACGACGCGTCTAGGTCAGCGGGACGAAATCGTACTCGCCCATCCCCTGGAGGACTAGAAACACCGCGGAGACCCGCCCGGCGTTGGTGACGAGGTGCGGCCGCCGGGGCCGGACCGCATAGGTCTCCCCCGGCCCCAGCATCACCTCCTCCTTCGGCTCGCGCAGGAACAGCCGGATCCGACCCTCGAGGACATAGAAGGTGTCCTGGACGTTGGTGTGGTAATGCCAGGGGACCTTCTGCATCGGCGCGATCTGGAGCTCGGAGATCCAGAATCCCGGCCGCTCGGCGTGGCGCGCGCGCCGCTCGACCTCGTAGAGGTGGCTCGAGTCCTTCACCGCTTCCATCGGTCCCCTCCCCCTCTGCACCCGGCCCGGGCGACGAGTCCCACGCGATGGTACCATCGCGGCACATCCGCCGACGGAGGATCCCATGAGCCAGGACCTGCTCGAAGCCCTCAAGGACGGGGTCGCGGTGCTCACGCTGAACCGGCCCGACCGCCTGAACGCCATGTCGCCGTCGATGCTCGACGCGCTGCTCGAGGCGCTGCCACGGCTTGCGGCCGACCCCGAGGTCGGGGTCGTCGTGCTCACGGGCGCCGGCCGCGCCTTCTGCGCGGGTGGGGACGTGAAGGCGATGGCGGAGGGGCGGGAGTTCGGCGGGACCACCCTCGAGGACAAGGCGCAGGCGCTCCGCTCGCGGATGGAGGTGTCGCGCTGGCTCCACGAGATGCCGAAGCCGACGATCGCGATGGTGCGGGGCGCAGCGGCCGGCGCGGGCCTGTCGCTGGCGCTCGCGTGTGACCTGCGCGTCGCCGGCGACACGGCGCGCTTCGCGACGGCGTTCGCCCGCGTCGGCTACTCGGGCGACTTCGGGGGCAGCTGGTTCCTCACCCAGCTCGTCGGCACCGGGAAGGCGCGCGAGCTCTACTTCACGACGGACATCGTGGACGCCCGCGAAGCGCGGGAGCTCGGGATGGTCAACCGGGTCGTCCCTGACGCGCGCCTCGAGGAGGAAACGCTGGCGCTCGCCGCACGGCTCGCGCGGGGCCCGCGGATCGCCTACCGCTACATGAAGCGGAACTTCAACGCGGCGGAGAGCGGGACGCTCAAGGACCTGCTCGATCTGGAAGCGTGGCACCACACGCGCTGCGGGCTGACCGAGGACCACCGCGAGGCCGCGAAGGCGTTCGTCGAGAAGCGGGACCCCGTCTTCCGGGGCTCCTAGTCGAGAATACGTCATGGGGTTTGCGCAGGAGCTCTGGCGGGCGATCGGGCCGATCTACGCGGCCATCCTCCGCCACCCCTTCGTGCGCGGGCTCACCGACGGCTCGCTCCCGCGGGAGAGCTTCCGCTTCTACGCGGTGCAGGACGCGCTCTACCTCCGCGAGTTCGCGCGGGCGCTCTCGCTCGCGGCGGCCCGCGCGCCCGAAGACGACTGGATCATCATGTTCAACGAGCACGCGGCCGGCGCGCTCAAGGTCGAGCGCGCCCTCCACGAGACCTTCTTCAAGGAGTTCGGCCTGACACCCGACGCCGTCGCCGCGACGCCGATGGCTCCGACGAATCTGGCGTACACGAGCTACCTGCTCGCCATCGCGTACGGCGCGCCGTACCACGAGGCGATGGCGGCGGTGCTGCCCTGCTACTGGATCTACTGGGAGGTCGGCCGCGAGCTCGAGCGCGCGGGCTCACCCGATCCGCTCTACGCGCGCTGGATCGCCACCTACGCCTCGGGCGAGTTCGGCGACGTGGTGCGCGCGGTGATCGACGCCACCGACCGGATCGCGGAGCGTCTCTCCGACGCCGAGCGCCACGCGATGAATCGGCACTTCGTGACGACGAGCCGCTACGAGTGGATGTTCTGGGAGATGGGTCACCGCCGCGAGGCGTGGCCGCTCTGAGGGCGCGGCGCGCCGATGCGTGACCCCGAGCTCGTGCGGCGCGCGACCACGCTCTGGCAGGAGGCGTACGCCCACCAGATGCAGGGCCACCTCGAGCGCGCGGTCGAGCTCTACCAGCGGTCCATCGACGTGTGCCCGACGGCGGAGGCGCACACGTTCCTCGGGTGGACCATGAGCTTCCAGGGGCGCCTCGAGGAAGCGACGCGCGAGTGTCTCAAGGCGATCGAGGTCGACCCGGACTTCGGCAACCCCTACAACGATATCGGTTGCTACCTGATGCAGCAGGGCAAGCTCGAAGAGGCGATCCCCTGGCTCGAGAAAGCCAAGCACGCCCCACGCTACGAGCCGCGCCAGTTCCCCTACATGAACCTCGGGCGGATCTATCTACGGCAGGGGCGCTGGGCGGATGCGCTCCGCGAGTTCGAGGCCGCCGTGCGCCTGGCGCCCACCGACGTCGAGCTGAGGAAAACCCTCCACTCGCTGCGCGCCCGCCTGAACTGACCGAGCGTCAGCCGGCTGACTCGCCGCGTCCGGTAGCGTGACACCGTCGGACCTGCGGTGCCGCGCCCGGTTTGGGTTTCCCCCGACAATCCGCGCCGCTCCGAGTTGGCGAAGCCGTTGCATGGTGATGCGACCCGACGCCGAGGAGGTGGCTATGCGACAGCACTGGACGTGCGCGATCCTTCTTCCCGCGGCCGTGCTTCTGACCACCGGTTGCGCAACCAGGAGCTGGGTCAGGGAGCTGGTCAACAAGCAGGAAGTGGAGATTGACCAGCGCTTCGCCGGCGTGGAGAAGCGGTTGGCCGACGACGCCCAGCAGATCGAGGGGATGGGCTCGCGGCTCCAGACGGTCGAGAGCTCGCTGACGCAGACGGGCCAGCTCGCCCGCTCCGCCCAGGCGCAAGCGGAGGAGGCGGCGGGCCGGCTCTCCCGGCTCTGGGGGAACCGCAACAAGCGGGACCTGGTCGAGACGCTCGAGCTGCGCTTCGGCTTCGATCGCTGGGACCTGGACGACGCCGCGCAGACCTCGCTGGCGTCGCTGGCCAAGGAGCTCCAGGCGAACCCGCGGCTCTCGGTCGACCTCGAGGGGTACGCGGATCCCACGGGCACCTACGAGTACAACGTGGGGCTGAGCCAGCGTCGCGTCGAGACCGTCCGGCGCTACCTGGTCGAGAAGGGCGTCGAGTTGCCGCGGATCAGCTCGGTCGGGCTCGGTCCCATCATGACCGCCGGCTTACCCGACGAGAAGAAGCGCCGGGTGACGGTCAGGCTGATGGTCCAGCCCGACTAGGGCCGTCCGAGCCCTCTGCCTCCGGAGAGCTCGAGGCCTGGAGGTCGAGCATCTCCGGGAGGGTTGGCCACCGGTCCGAGACCCTCAGCTCAGTGATATTGCCCAGGCGGGCGACGACCGCCCGGATACGCTCCACGGCGTCGAACGCCGGCTGGAGGCGAGTCCGCGCCAGCTCCTCTCCGACGTGCCTGCCGAGCAGGTCGAGGTTACCCCGGATCGTCGCCAGCGGGTTGTTGATCTCGTGGGCGGCGGCGAGGGCCAGGCGGGCGACGGAGCGGAGCGCTTCGGCCGCCCGCTTCGCCTCCTCGGCGCGCCGCCGCTCGGTGACATCCTCGTGGGCCACCACGACCCGGACCTCGCGCCCGCTCTCGAAGCGCGTGGCGCGCACCGCGAACCAGCCACCGCCCTCGGGGACCTCCGCCGAGAAGGTGTCGCGTCGGCGCTCGAGCACGTCGCGGATGCCGGCGGCAGCCGCGCGTGTCGCCTCCGCGGCGTCGCCGGAGGCTCTTCCGTCGGCGCTCAGGTAATCGCTGCCGACACCGGGTGGCTCGTCAAAGTTGCGCCACGCCTCGTTGACCGCGACGATCACGCCGCGCCCGTCGATGATCGCGATCCGCGTCGTGAGCGAGTCCAGCGTGGACTGGAGGAAGCGCCGCGACTCGTCGAGGACGGCCTCGGCCCGCCGGCGCGCCGCGTTGAGCAGGCTGATGAGGACGGCGACGAGCACGAAGACGCCGAGCCGTAGCACGTCCTCGCGATGGCTGAACGAGAAGAGCGAGCGGACGGGCTCGAAGAAGAAGTAATCCATCAACAGGGAGGCGAGGACCGTCGCGAGCAGGCCGCCGCGGAGGCCGCCGAACCAGGCCGCCACCATGACGGCGGCGAGGAACACCGGCGACACGGTGGGACGGATCGACGGCCAGAGTGCCTGCGCCACCGGCAGCGCGAGCCCGACGGTGACCACCGCGACGCCGTAGGGCTTGAGCGCGTCGAGGCGTGGCGTGAGCGCGCGCGCGCTCACGCGCGGTAGCGCTCGAGCACGGCGCGGTCGATCTCGAGGCCCAGCCCGGGTCCCGTCGGGACGTCCACGATGTCGCCCGCGCGCTTGGGCGGGTTGAGGGCGAGCTGGTCCCGCAGCGGGTTCGGCGTACGGTCGAGCTCGAACAAGGGGTCGGTCGCAACCAGGGCAGGTGGGTTCGGCGGCAGCGCCGCGGTGAGATGGAGGCTCGCGAAGAGGCCGACGGCGGTCCCCCACACGTGAGGGTAGACCGTGAGGGACGACGCCGAGGCGAGCGCCGCGATCCGCCACGCCTCGGTGAAGCCGCCGCAACCGCAGATGTCGGGCTGCACGATATCCACGGCGCGGCGCGCGCAGAGGTCGCGGAAGCCCCAGCGTGCGTACTCGGTCTCGCCGCCCGCGATCGGGATCCGGAGCGCCGCCTTGACCTGACAGTAGCCGTCCAGGTCCTCGGGGACGACGGGCTCCTCGAACCAGGCGAGGTCGCACCCTTCGAGCTTCCGGCCGAGGCGGATCGCCTGCCCGGCGTCGTACGCGTGGTTGGCGTCCATCGCGAGCAGCCGGTCGCCGCCGATGGCCGCGCGCACCGCCCGCACGTTCCGCACGTCTTCGTCGAGGCCGAAGCCGACCTTCATCTTCATCGCGTGAAAGCCCTCGGCCGCGTACGCTTCGGCCTCGCGGGCCAGCGCGGTGGCGTTGTCGGCGACGCGATGGCGGTACAGACCGGTGGCGTAGGCGCGGACCTGCGTCCGGAAGGGGCCGCCGAGGAGCCGGGAGACCGGCTGGCGGAGCGCCTTACCTTTGAGGTCCCAGAGCGCGATGTCGATCGCCGAGATGGCGGCGACCGGCCAGCCCTTTCGCCCGTAGTCGCGGAACGTGGTGTACAGGTCCTCCCAGAGCACGGCGTGCTCGAGTGCGTTCTTTCCGACGAGGCGAGGGGCGTAGACCTCGTCGACGAGCGTCCGGTTGACCGCCGGCGGGCCGTACGCCTCACCGAATCCGGTGAGGCCGTCCTCGGTGAGGATCTCGACGACGAGCGCCTGACGGACGGTGTGCCAGCCTTTCGATGAGCCGAACACCTCGGCCTCGGGCAGCTCGTGGCGAAGGACCCAGGTGCGGATTTCGCGGATCTTCATGGCCGCCTCCGGCGCTTACCATAGCGCATGCGGTGTCCTCACCGGCTCATGTGAGCTTCGCGACAAAGTCTGCCACGGCCCGGCCGATCGCGTCGGGCGAGTCCTCCTGGACGAAGTGCGTGCCGCGAACCGTGACCTCCTGCTGGTTCGGGAAAGTCCGGCAGAAGTCGCGTAGCGCCCCGGTCAGGAGGAACCCGGGATCGCCGTTGACGAAGAGCTTGGGCACGGGGCTCCGCGTGAGCCAATCGGCGTAGGCACGGGCGACCGCGACGACGTCGGCGGGCTCGCCGTCCAGCGGGATCTCCCGCGGCCAGGCGAGCGTCGGCCGGCGCGACTCGCCGGGCTCGCGGTACGGGGCCCGGTAGCGCTCGAGCTCCTCGGGACCGAGGCCGCGAACCACGCTCGCCGGCAGGAGGCGCTCGACGAAGACGTTCTTCACCAGGACGATCTCCTCGCCTGCCGGCGAGCGCATGGCCTGAAAGATCCGGCGCGCCGGCTCGGGCCAGTCCTGCCAGGTCATCGGGCGGACGAGCGCCTCCATGTAAGCGATCCCACGCACCCGCTCCGGATGGCGACGCGCCCAGTGGAAGCCGAGGGCCGAGCCCCAGTCGTGGACGACGAGGGTCACGCTCCGGTCCAGCCGGAGGGCGTCGAACCAGCCGTCGAGGTAGCGGGCGTGGTCCACGAAGCGGTACGAGCCCGCCGGCGCCTTGTCCGACTCGCCCATGCCCACGAGGTCCGGCGCGAGACAGCGCCCGCGTGCCGCGACGTGCGGAATGACGTTGCGCCACAGGTACGAGGACGTGGGGTTCCCGTGGAGGAAGACGATCGGGTCGCCGCTTCCGGTGTCCACGTAGGCAAGCTCGGTATCCAGGACGCGAATTCTTCGTCGCGGAAGGGGGTCGGCGGGGGAGAGGGGCATGCCTAGGAGCCTGTCTGAGGAAGAGAGCCCGACAACCACCGGGCACTGGTGAGGCGCAAGTTACTGAAAAAACTATGATCCATTAAAGGGGGTGTCAGAATGGCCAAGCTCACCGCCCAAACGCGTTACTAAACAGCATCCAACCGTCGTGCCCGGGCGCCTGAAGAGAAGCTCCGAGGCCCAGAAAGTCCCACGATTTCCGGATATTGAGCTGCACTGACCTGGCCGGACCGCTGCTTGGCACCTCGCCT
>QHSA01000043.1 GCA_003220315.1 Candidatus Rokuibacteriota bacterium | reverse complement strand
CGCGCTGGCGTGGGTTCGCCTCCTGGCTTCGGAGCCCGCCTCCGACCGCACCGCGATCGAGAGCGCGCTCGAGTCCCTGGACGCCCTCACGGCCGAGCTGGGCTCCGATCCTTATCGGCGCATCGCTGCGCTCGAGCGCGCACGCCTCGCCACATAACTCTGTAATCGATACTGAGTCGAGCCGCACCCAGATATGTCCCCAGCGCTATCGGCCGACTTCCGCGCGTAGCCATCGCGGCTGTCGATTTCGGCCCCCTCTGAACGACAAGCTGGTGTCCGCAGCCATTCGCCCGCAGCGGGAGGGTTTTGAAGTCCATCGGCCTGGTGTATCTTGTCGAGAACGACATGAACGCGATGTCCAGGAAGGAGGCGGACGCCTGCGTCGAGGAAAGCCTGGCCTACGATGACGCCTCCGGAAGGATCCGGGTGCGCAACGGCAAGCTGTCCGGCTTGCTGCTGATCGAGGCCCGGGATCTGAAGGAGGCCATCCAGGTGGCCGCGAAGATGCCGATGGCCCGCCGCGGCAGTATCGAGGTGCGGCCAATCAAGGAGCTTCGCCCGTGAGGAGAATGCGATGAAGTTCATGTTCATGATCTACCACGACGAGAACGTGCTGGACGCGATGCCCGAGAAGGAGATGCAGCCTCTTGTCGACTCCGCGATCGAGTACGCCGAGGAGATCCGACGGAGCGGCCACTACATCGTCTCGGACGCTCTGCAGCGGGTCCGGACGGCCCGGACCATCCGCGTCCGCGCCGGCAAGGTCTCCACCACCGCCGGCCCCTTTGCCGAGACAAAGGAGCAGCTGGGTGGATTCTTCCTCATCGAGGCCAAGGACATGGACGAGGCCTGCGCGGTCGCCGCGAGGTTCCCGCCGGCGCGCGTCGCGGTGATAGAGATCCGGCCGGTCCAGGAGTTGAACCACTCTCGTGATCGACGCGGTCTACCGAGCTGAATCGCGCTGCGTCCTCGCCACGCTCATCCGTCTGCTCGGCGGCTTCGAACTCGCAGAGGAGGCGCTGCACGAAGCCTTCGCCGCGGCGGTCGAGCAGTGGCCGTTCCGCTTTGACGGAGTTGCGGGGCAACACTGGACGATCAGAGTCGTGGGCTCAAGCTCCGTCCCGCCAGGGCATCAGCTGATCGGTCATGGTTTCCAGAACCCTTGCGATGGGATGCGGAACGCCCGGTTGAAGCGCGCGGACGAGTTCTCCCACGCGATGATCATCGTCAGCTCGGCGATGGTGTCGTCGTCGAAGTGCCGTTGCACGCGCGCGAAGAGCTCGTCGTCGACGTCGCGGTGCGTCTCAGTGATCGCGTCGGCGTATTCGAGCGCCACCTTCTCCGCGTCGCTGAAGAGCGGGCTCTTCGCATAATCGTTGAGCGCCTCGATCTTCTCCGTCGAGATGCCGTTCCTGCTGCCCACGGCAGCATTGACGTCCTGTCAGAACTCGCAGCCGTTCCACGAGGCCACGCGCCGATTGAGCAGCGCCCGGAGTGTGACGGGCACGCGCTTCGTCTCTTGTTGGAGAGCGGCCCACATCGCCTTCGCGGCGCGGAAGTACGCCGCGTTGCGCGCGTAGAAAAGGTAGGGATAGAGCGGCGCGCCCCTGAGCTTGCGCTGTTCCTCGAGCGTTTCGCGCAGGTCGTCCGGGAGCGTCTCGACGTCGACCGGCGGGATGCGCGTTTTCCCCTCGAGCATGGCCACCTCCTCCACCTCCGGCTATGCGGCGTCCCACGCCCGGTCAAGAGCCAGTTGCCACGCGCCGCAAGCGGACCAGTCTAGACGGCACATCACGGTTCCGATTTCCATAACGATGTTGCGCCTGGGCTCAGCCAGTGGCCAGCCGCCGGGGTCCATGCATGCTTGGCCGCGTCGCGCGGCGCAGGCCCAGGAGGATATACGCGTGCAGCGCCCAGACCATCGTCGCCCGCGCACGCTCTCCGACCAGCACCACAATCTCGGCGATGAGAGGGCCGGTTAATCATGGCCGAGGAACGCACACAACAGTAGTCGCAACGTAGGTTACAGTCGAAATTCGTGTAGAGCCAAAGCCGCGAGCCCACGGGCCGATTGTCTGCGGGGGATACCGGAACAGCGCCGCACCGGAAGACCCACCGCGCGCGGCCTTTTTCAACCGTTGCTTCCAGCAGCGGCGATCAACTCGGGTAGCAGGCCAGATGCGAACATCTTTCGCCCAATGTCCAGATCAATGTCGCCTTCATCGGAGTGTGCGCATTTTACAGTACCCGGTGGACATGGAGATAGCTTCGTCCTGCGCCGCGACCCGGCAATCGAGGACGCCAGTCACGCTTGTTGTGGTTCCGGGGAGGCTGATTCGTAAGAACGACATCAATTGTCCGAACAAGCCGCCCTTTTCTATTGCGCGTTCATCCAGGTATCCGAGCCCGTCAGCTTGACAGCCACATCCGAAAAGAAAAGCCGGAGGGGCCCTCCGTCCGCCGTACCGCGGTGGTCTGTCGAGATAAGGAGCGGGCCGGCTTTCTTGTAGCCCTCCCACGTTGCGATGACGACGCTCGGCTTCTTGGGCCCGCCGCGGTGGTAGACGAATTGCTCGATGCGGTTGTCTTTGCCGACGTAGAGGTCCCAGGTGTCGCCGGGGGCGTAACCGACATCCGAGGGATACTTCACCGAGACCAGCTCGGCCGAGCCGTTGCCCAGCGGCAATTCTTGCTTGCCCTTGTCTTGTACATTGGCGCTGGTGTCCCAGTAAGCATGGAAGGGGAACAGAAGCCAATAGTTATCGTTGATGAAACCCGGATCGATTTCGTTCTTGACGGCGTCG
>QHSA01000180.1 GCA_003220315.1 Candidatus Rokuibacteriota bacterium | reverse complement strand
GTGGACAGAGCGTCGGACTACGAATCCGAAGGCCAGAGGTTCGAATCCTCTAGGGCGCACCACCAAAATCGCCCCCCCCGGTCACCCCCGGGGTCCTAGGCCGACTCCTTACGCCCTCCTTCGGGGCATTCTCTTCGTCGATTGAAGGATTCGCCCGATGTGATCGGGCCCTCGACATCGCTATCCTCCAGGGACCCGCTCGATGTCTATCCTGTGACGGTGGAGACGCCTACGAACAAGAGCACGCAGCGACCCTGTGGGAGATTTGCTCACGCGGCAGCTCTGCTCGTTATTTTCAGCGTTGTCTTGATTGCACCACTTCAGAGTCTCGCACAGCTACCGTTGCCGCTACCGCTGCCGGGCAGCCTGGTGGTCACCCTGACCTCCCCAAGGTCTGGGTCCACCGTCGGCGGCACGACCCCTGTGACCGCCAGTGTCACCATTATCGGGAGTCTGATCGTCAGGAGTGTGCAGTTCAAGCTCGATGGTGGCAACCTTGGCGGGGAAGACACCAGCGCCCCCTACGCGGTCTCCTGGGACACGAGCACGGCGGGCGAGGGGCCGCATACCCTGACCGCCGTCGGCCGTGATCCGCTCGGCCTTCAGTACACCTCCAACGCGGTCACGGTGATGGTCTCCAACGGTCCTCCCCCCGACACCAGCCCGCCGACGGTCACCCTCACGTCTCCGACTTCTGGGTCGACCGTCAGCGGCCCGATCGAAGTGCGTGCCACCGCTTCCGACGACGTCGGCGTCGCAGGAGTCCAGTTCAAGCTCGACGATGCCGACCTTGGCGGGGAAGACACCACGGCACCGTATGCCGTCTCCTGGGACCCGAGCACGGCGAGCGAGGGGCCGCATACCCTGACGGCCGTCGCGCGAGATGACGCTGGCAACATGACCACCTCCGAGCCGGTCACGGTCACGGTTTCCCACGCGCCTCCCCCTCCGCCGCCCGCGACCTTTGCGCCCGGTGACGTGTTCGTCTCGCTCGAGACAGGGTCAGTGCAGTGGCGGAGCCCCGACGGCACGCTCCACGCCGAGCTCGTCGGCCAGGTGCCCGGCGCCGCCGAAGGCATCAGGTTCGACGCTACCGGCAACCTGTACGTCACCCACTGGTGCGCGGACGAGGCCTGCACCACCGGCAATACCGTCGAGAAGTTCAACACCAACGGAGTGTCGCAGGGGACGTTCGGCAGCGGGTACAACTGTGATCCGCACGCGCTCGCCTTCGACACCGCGGGCAGCCTCTACGTCGGCCAAGCCCACTGCACCGGCGCCATCCTGAAGCTCTCGCCGGGCTCGCCGTCGATCGAGTATACGGTCGCGGCCGAGAATGCGGGATCGTTCTGGATCGACCTCGCCCCCGACGGGTGCACCATCTTCTACACGTCGTGGGGCCCCGACGTGAAGCGCTTTGACGTGTGTACCGACACGCAGCTCGCTGACTTCAATCGCGCCCCGCTCCCTGGCGGCGAGACCCATGGGCTCCGCGTCCTGCCCGACGGCGGCGTCCTCGTCACGAGCGGCGCGGTCGTCTCGCGCCTGGACTCGACCGGCGCCCTCGTCCAGACCTATCGCGTCTCGACTGGCGAGCCCCAGTACTGGGCCGGCGTCGATCTGGTCGGCGACGGGACGTTCTGGGCCGTCAACTACTTGTCGTCCAACGTCTACAAGTTCGACCTGACGACGGGGGCGGTGCTGGCGAGCTTCACCACCGGGACGCCGGCGCAAACGGTCGTCGACGTCGGCGTGAGCCCCGGGGCGCCTCGGTAGAGAGTGTCGCTCAGTTGCCGCGCGACCCGATGTCCCAGGACGTCACCGTCACCCGGTAGCTCGCCCCGACGCGCGGAATCGCGATGACGAAATAGGTCCGGCCGCCCGCGAAGAGGTTCCCGAACACCCAGCCATCCGCCTCGCCGATCGTGGTTCCCGCGGCGTCGAGGACGGCGACGTGCAGGCGGACGTTCTGCAGCGTGTAGAAGGAGCCGTTGGTGACGTAGCCCGCGAGACGAGGGTAGGGAGCGCGCACCAGGCTCGCCTCGATCGTGAGCGCATCGGGCAGCGCGTTATGGAGGTCCTGGGCTCTGGCGAAGACGCCTGAGCCCAGGACGAGCGCCAGGGCGGGCGCGACACCGGCGGCGCAGCGGAGGATCGCGCCCACCGCCCGGTCAGGCCCGCTCGATCATGTAGAGGTGCGGCAGCATGTCGACGTAGATGTTGGCCTCGAGGACGAACTCGCCCTGGCGGTTCCTTTCGATCCCACGGACGTTCGGCTTGGCCGCCGCGTAGCGGACCGTCCACGCCACCGGAACGTAGCCGACATCGGTCTGCATGATCTCCTCCGCCTTGGCGTACGCCGCCATGCGCTTCTTCGGGTCGCGCGTGTCGCGGCCTGCCTCGAGCTCACGGTCGAAGGCGTCGTTGACCCACGCCTGACGCTTGCCGGTCGTCTTCTTGCCGTAGAAGGTGTCGAAGTACTCGTTGTGCGGGTCGGGGTAGTCCATGAACCAGCGGATCCAGACGAACTGGAGGTCCTGCTTCCAGAGCCGCTCGCGGAAGACGCGCGGCTCGAGGACCTCGAGGTCGGTCTTCATGTTCAGGTGCTCCAGCAGGACCGACTGAACGGCCTCGGCGAGCGGCTTCGAGCCGAGCGCCTCGTCACGCATCGTCAGGGTGACCTTCGGCCAGTTCTTCCCGCCCTCGAACGGCGTGCCCCTGAGCTGGGCCATTGCGAGCTTCGCGTCGAAGTGCTGGATCGCCTTGATCTTCGGGTCGTCCAGCGCGCCCGGGAAGCCCGGCGGGATCATGGCGTGGGCGGGGATGGCGAAGCCCTGGGCCACCTTGACGATGTTCGCCCGGTCGATCGCGTGGGCGACAGCCCGACGGACCTTGAGGTTGTCGAAGGGGGGCTTCGTCACCTGCGGGATCAGGTACCAGGTGCCGGGGAAGGGGTAGCGGAAGACCTCCTCGACCGTCTTCGGGTTCGACTGTAGGCGCTTGAGATCGCCGGTCTGGAGCGAGGTGAGATCGAGCTCGTTGTTCTCGTAGGGCAGGGCTCCGGAGGCGACGGGGACGATCGGAATCGTGACCTTGTCGAGGACGACGTCCTTGGCGCCGAAGAAGTGCTTGTTCTTCCGAAGCACCATGACCTGGCCGTGCTGCCAGGTCTCCAGCACGAAGGGTCCGTTGCAGACGATGTTGGCGGCCTCCGTCCACTTGTCGGCGTGCTTCTCGACGGAGGCGCGGTGCGCCGGCAGGGCCGCCAGGTAGGCCGCGAGGACCGGGAAGTACCCGCGGGGCCCCTCGAGCGTCACCTCGAGCGTCCAGTCGTCCTTGGCGCGGACGCCGACCTGGCTCGGGTCCGTCACCTCCTTCTTGTTGAAGGCCTGGGCGTTCCTGATGTCGTAGAGGAACGCGGCATAGGGCGCTGCCGAGGCCGGATCGAGCTGGCGCTTCCACGACCACTCGAAGTCCCGGGCTGTGCAAGGGCTGCCGTCGGACCACTTCGAGTCCTTGCGGATGGTGAAGGCCCACTGCGAGCCGTCCGAGTTGGAGGTGACCTTGCTCGCGACATAGAGCACCGACTGGTGGTCGGCGTTGAACTTCATGAGCCCGGCGAAGAGTGCGGGCACCCCGTTGCAGTACAGGTCCTTGTTGAAGTCGTGGCTGGTGGGGTCATCCTGCCACCACCCGCCCCCGCCGTAGCGGAAAGACTGGTCCTTGGCCAGTTTCTCGCCCGGGGCCAGTTTGGGCGCGGCGTCCGCGGGCCGGTGATTGAAGCCGGCCGGGCCCATGGCGGCGAGGCCCGCGGCGACCTTGAGGAACTCGCGCCGGCCGACGCCGACGGCCCGCAGGCGCTCCGCGAGCAGGTCGACCTGCGCATCCGTGATCCGTGGGGTCTTCATGGGAGCGGCCTCCTTCATTTTAGTTTGGGGTCGAGCGCGTCACGGACCCCGTCGCCGAAGAACGTGAACGACAGCATGGTGACCGCGATGGCGATCGACGGGAACACGCAGAGGTGCCAGTAGGAGCGGATGTACTGCTGCCCCTCGCCGACCATCTGTCCCCAGGACGGGGTCGGCGGGTTGATGCCGACGCCGATGAACGACAGCGCCGCCTCGGTGAAGATCGCCTCCGGGATCCCGAAGGTGACCGAGACGACGATCGGCGTCAGCGCGTTGGGCAGGATGTGGCGCGTGAGGAGGCGGCCAAAGCCGGCCCCGAGGGCGCGCGCCCCGTCCACGAACTCTTTCTCTTTGATCGCGAGCACCTGCGCGCGCGTCTGCCGCGCGATCCCGACCCAGCCGGTGAGGCCGATCGCGATGAAGATGTTCGTGAGCCCGGCGCCCAGCGCGGACATGACGAGGATGACGAAGAGGAGCCGCGGGAAGGCGTACATGACGTCGATGAAGCGCGTCAGACAGATGTCGGCGCGGCCGCCGAGGTACCCGGAGAGGGCTCCGATCGGCACGCCGATCAGCACGACGATGATCTGCGCGCCGAGCCCGACGAGCATGGACACGCGCGCGCCGTAGATCATCCGCGAGAGCAGATCGCGCCCGACCTGGTCGGTGCCGAGCGGGAACTCCCGCGAGGGCGCCTCGTTGAGGCGGCCGAAGTTGGTCTTCGTGTACGGCAGCGGCGCCAGCACGTCGGCGAAGACCGCGACGAGGCAGAGCAGGAGGATCACCACGCCGCCCGCCATCGCGAGGCGGTTCTTGCGGAGGCGGCGCAGGCCGTCGCGCCAGAGGTTCGACGACCGCGCGGCCTCGCCGCTCTCGTTCGAGCGCGGGCCCTGCCCGCGCAACCTCTCCTGGGGAGAGGTATCGGAAGGAGGGCGCAGCCCCCCTCCGAGTTTAATACCGGATGCGGGGGTCGAGAGCGCCATAGAGCAGGTCGACCACGAGGTTCATGACCGCGAGAAACGCGCCGTACGTCAAGATCACCGCCATGATCATCGGGTAATCGCGGCCCGTCATCGACAGCACGAAGAATCGGCCCATGCCGGGAACGCGAAAGATCGACTCGACGAAGAACGACCCCGTGCCGACGGCGGCGAACATGGGTCCGAGCAGCGTGACGACCGGAATGAAGGCGTTCTTGAGCGCGTGCTTGAAGATGACCGCGCGCTCGCCGAGTCCCTTGGCCCGCGCCGTCAGCGTGAAGTCGGCGCGGATGACCTCGAGCATGGACGCGCGGGTGAAGCGCGCGATGATGCCCATCGGCGCGAGCGCGAGCGTGACCGTCGGCAGGACCCAGTCGCGCGGCGAGTTCCAGCCGCCCGTCGGGAAGAGCGGCACGACGAACGAGAAGAGGATGATCAGGAACACGGCCAGGACGAAGTTGGGCACCGCCACGCCGACCGTGGCGAGGCTCACCGAGACGTAGTCCCACATGCGGTTCTGGTAGACGGCGGCGAGGATCCCGAGCGTGAGCCCGCCGACGACCGCGAGTGCGAGCGCCAGCGCGCCGAGCAGGAGCGAGACGGGAAACGTTTCGCGGAGGATCTCGGCGACCGTGCGCGTCTTGTAGACGAACGAGGTGCCAAAGTCGCCCCGGGCGGCCTTGCCGAGGAAGATGGCGAACTGCTCCGGCAGCGGCTTGTCGAGGCCGTAGATCTCCGCGAGGTTCTTCTGCGCCTCGGGCGAGAGCGGGTTGGCGCCTTCGGCCACGGGGTCGAGCGGGCTGCCCGGCGTCGCGTGCATGACCAGGAACGTCACGAGCGCCATCGCGAGCAGGGTCGGTACGAGCCACAGGGCGCGGGCGACGATGTATTGGAACACCCGTTTCCTCCCCGGGGCATTATCGCATTAAGTTGATTTCTTGCGGGGTTACGGTTACGGTTGAAGTCCGTTGTCAATCGAAGAGACGTTCATGCGCGCGGCGCTCGAGGAGGCGCGGCGCGGGCTCCTGGCCGGCGAGGTGCCGGTGGGCGCCGTCGTCGTGCAGGATGGCGCCATCGTGGCTCGCGCCCACAACGCGCCGATCGCCCTCAACGATCCCACGGCCCACGGCGAGGTTCTGGCCCTGCGTGAGGCGGGGCGGAAGCTGGGGAACTACCGGCTGACGGGCGCGACGCTCTACGTGACCGTGGAGCCATGCGCCATGTGCTGCGGCGCGGCGCTTCACGCGCGCCTCGCGCGTGTCGTGTACGGCGCGGCCGACCCGAAGGCGGGCGCCGTGGAGTCGCTCCACCGGCTGCTCGACGACGCGCGCGTCAACCACCGCGTCGAGACGGTGGGCGGCGTCCTCGCCGAGGCGTGTGGAGGGCTGCTGCGCGAGTTCTTTGAGACGAAGCGAACGTGAGCGAATCGCGGAGGGGTGGCCGCGCCAGGTCGAAGGCGTCCGAAGCTACCGCTGCCCGGCCGGTGCGGTGGACACGCCCTTGGCCGTTTGTCCGACGGGGCGGAAGAGGAGCCCTGACGTGGAGACCCGGAGCTCGAGCTCAGCGGGCCCGCGCGCCGAGCTGAAGGTCGCCGATCCGTACTCGGTGTCCACCATGCGCCCTAGGAAGGCGAGACTCCGGGCGAGCTGGAACATGTCCACCGGCGTCGGGCGCGAAAGGGCGAACATCCGCCGCGGCTTCGTCTGCTCGTCCTCGAGCCGGTCGTAACGCCCCGAAACGCGATCGAGCTGGTACGCGGTGTGGAGCCCCAGAATGTTGGCGAGCGGGTGCCACTTGACGATGTGCGCGTCCACGTAGAGCGCGTTCCCCGCGAGCTCGTAGTCCTCGCGCCGCCCGTCAGGGAAGGTGAACGTGGCCACGAACCGCTCCGCGCCGCTCGGTCGCGTCGTGACGGTCGCCGCCACCGTTTCGCGCGTCAGGGCCTGGTACCCTCGCGTCGCCAGGCTGATGGTGGCGGCCAGCGCCGCCAGGGCCAGGGAGAGGAGGGCGAGGACCAGCGCCATGCCCGTCCCCATCCAGCGGCGCTTCCGCACGGCCACCAGCGCCGACACGAGCAGGACGACGCTCAGCAGGGCGAAGGCGGCCATGACGAGGACCAGCGGCTCGGGCATACCACCAACCTAGCGTGCGTCGCGGGCACGGAACAAGTTTTGCCCGCGCCGCGGCACAACGTTGCGTAGCCTGGCAGACCTTTGCTTCCCGGCTTGTCGCCGCTGGGGTAGACTTGCGAGGCGAGAAGATCCTGACAGTACCCGCCATGGTCGTCCCGGGGGCCGTGAGCGTTCCAGACCGTCGATGCGGAGGGGTGGCCGAGCCCGGTTGAAGGCGTCCGACTCGAAATCGGATAGGGGCCCAGAAGGTCCCTCGGGGGTTCAAATCCTCTCCCCTCCGCCAATCTTCTGCGCGACCGGCGGGTCGAGCGTCAGAGGAGGGGTGACCGAGCGGCCGAAGGTGCGGCACTGGAAATGCCGTGCACGGGTAACCCCTGTGCCGCGGGTTCGAATCCCGCCCCCTCCGCCATCATTGCGACGTGGCCGTGCTAGACGGGGAGTTAGCGGTGCCCTGTAACCCGCAATCCGCTTCAGCGGGGTTGAATTCCCTCTCGAGGGTGGACGGTGTTGAGTGAGCCTCACGGAGCGGCGTTGAAGGTTGGGCCCCACGCAACGAGAATCGCCGAACCCCGCCAGGCCCGGAAGGGAGCAACGGTAAGGCGACCCTCTCGTGTGCCGTGGGAGTACCTGACCGGAGCTGGCGTCGTGGGGAGATCGCAGGACTGTTCGTTCGAAGGAGGGTGCACGGTCATTGTATTGGAGCGCGAGGCCGGATTGAACCGAGGGTGGCGAGCGAGAGGTACGTGTGGCTCCGCTGTATTGGAGCGCGAGGCCGGATTGAACCGAGGGTGGCGAGCGAGAGGTACCGGCGGCTCCGCTCGTGGAGTCAGCCTGTGAGCTATCAAGTCCTGGCCCGGAAGTGGCGGCCGCAGACGTTCGACGCGGTCGTCGGCCAGGACGCGATCACGCGCACGCTCCGGAATGCGCTCGCCTCCGCGCGCATCGCCCACGCCTACCTCTTCGCGGGCCCGCGCGGCATCGGCAAGACCACGACGGCGCGGCTCCTGGCGCGGGCGCTCCTCTGTCCCGAGCGGACGGGCCCCGAGCCGTGCGGGCGATGCGCGGTGTGCCGTGAGAGCCAGGCCGGGGCGCTCATGGACGTCATCGAGATCGACGGCGCGTCGAACCGGGGCATCGAGGAAATCCGCACGCTCCGCGAGAACGTGAAGTACGCGCCCGCGCGCGGCCGGTACAAGGTCTACATCATCGACGAGGTGCACCAGCTGACCGAGGCCGCGTTCAACGCGCTCCTGAAGACGCTCGAGGAGCCGCCGTCCCACGTCGTCTTCATCCTCGCCACGACCGACCCGCGCGACATCCCTGCGACGGTCCTCTCGCGCGTCCAGCGGTTCGACTTCCGCCCGATCGCGCCGGACGCCCTGACCGCCACGCTCGAGGGCATCCTGCGCGAGGAGGCGATCCCCTTCGAGCCGGGCGTGCTGCCGGTGATCGTGCGTGCGGCGGAAGGCTCGCTGCGCGACGCGCTCTCGCTGCTCGACACGGCGATCGCGTACGGCGACGGGCGGCTCGAGACGGCGACGACGGCGGAGCTGCTCGGCGTGAGCGCGGCCGCGACCGTGAGCGCCTTCGGCGCGGCGCTGCTCGTCCGGGACACGGCCGCCGCGCTCGAGACGATCGACCGCGCGGTGCGCGAGGGGGAAGACCTCGTGGCGTTCGCGCGCGACGTCGTCGAGCTGCTTCGGCGCGCGCTCGTGCTGAAGGCCGCGCCCACGGCGAAGCTCGCCGACCTCACGCACGCCGAGGGCAACGAGCTCCGGAAGCTCGGCGAGCCGGCGACACTCGACGAGATCCTCTACATGGTCCGCGCCTTCCTCGAGGCGGATACGCTGATGCGCGAGTCGCCCCACCCGCGGGTCGAGTTCGAGATCGCCACCGTTCGCGCCACGCGGCGGCCGGCGCCACAGGCGATCGAGGACGTGCTGCGACGGGTGGACGAGGCGCACGCCCTGCTCCGTCAGCAGGGGGTGGCGGCGCCGGCCTCGCCACTCGCACCCGCCCAGGCGAGCCTTCTGCCGCCGGCCGAGCCGCTGCCGCCGCGGGCCGGCGGCGACGCGCGACGCCGTGAGGCTCCGCCGCCCGCGCGCCCCGCCCCGCCGCCGCCCGCCCCGCCCGCGGCTGCCCCGGCGCCGGACCCCGAGCTCTCTGCCAGGTGGGACCGGGTCGTGGAGGAGGTCATGAAGAAGCGGCCCACGCTGGGCACGGTGCTGACCCAGGCGCGGCCGGGCGCGGTGAGCGACGGGGAGCTCACCATCGTCCTGACGGGAAACCACTTCCACCGTGAGATGCTGGCGGACACGGCCAACCGCGAGCTCGTCGTGCAGGCGGTCCGGCGGCACGTCGCCGGCGCCGACCGGATCAACCTGGTCGTGGCGGGCGAGGGCGCCGGGGGCGTGGCGCAGCATCCCGTCGTCCAGGCGGCGATCGCCGAGTTCCAGGGCGAGGTGGTCGCGGTGCGCCCGCGCCTGCCGGAAGGAGAGGATCAGTGAAGGGGTTCGGGAACATCATGAAGGAAGCGCAGCGGCTGCAGCAGCAGATGGCCGCGATGCAGGAAGAGATCGGCAAGAAGCGCGTGGAGGCGACGGCGGGCGGCGGCATGGTGACGGTCGAGGCGAACGGCAAGCAGGAGATCGTCGCGATCAAGATCGATCCCGAGGTCGTGAACCGCGACGACGTCCAGATGCTCGAGGATCTCGTGCTCGCGGCTTGCAACGAGGCGCTGCGGAAGTCGCGCGAGCTCGTGCAGCAAGAGCTCGGCAAGCTCACGGGCGGGCTCAAGATCCCCGGCCTGGGCATGTAGGGCGGCGCCGGCGTGGCGTACTACCCGGAACCGGTCGCGCGGCTCATCGAGGCGCTCGAGCGGCTGCCCGGCATCGGACCGAAGACGGCCCAGCGGCTCACGTTCTTCCTGCTCAAGCGCCCGGTCGAGGAGGTGCGCGAGCTCTCCGAGTCGCTCCTTGCCGTGAAGGAGCGGATCGTCTCCTGCCGCACCTGCTTCAACGTCACCGACGAGGACCCCTGCCGCATCTGCGCCGATCCCGCGCGCGACGCGCGCCTGCTCTGCGTCGTCGAAGAGCCGAACGACCTCCTGGCGATGGAGCGGACGGGCGAGTACCGCGGCCGCTACCACGTGCTGCTCGGCGCCCTGTCGCCGCTCGACGGCATCGGCCCCGACGACCTCAAGGTCAAGGAGCTCCTGGTCCGGCTCGAGGGCGGCGAGACGGCCGAGGTCATCCTGGCGACCAACCCCAATGTCGAGGGCGAGGCGACGGCGCTCTACCTCGCGAAGCTGCTCCGGTCGTTCGGGATCCGCATCACGCGGATCGCCCGTGGGCTCCCGGTCGGCGGTGATCTGGAGTATGCGGACCAGGTGACGCTCTCGAAGGCCCTCGAGGGCCGGCGCGAGATCGGCTAGGGGTCCCGCCGCGCGCTGAGCTCCTGGCACGACGGGAGCGCCGCGAGGATCCGCGCGCGGCGCTCGGGGCGGAGGGGTTCCTCCGCGAGCCACGGGCAGAACGCCTCCGACTCCTCGACCGCCCACTCCGCGACCGCCGCGCTCACCCCGATCCCCTCCGCGAGCTTCCGGTCGGCGAGGTAGCCGAACAGGGGGATCAGGAGTCGCGCGAGCGCGGCGGCCAGGCGGTTGTCGATCCGCACGTACGCCGTCAGCGTCTGCTCCACCGTCTCCCCGCGCGGAGTCAGCTCGAGATCCGTGAGGGCGCTCCCGCGGATCGTCCCGAGGATGTGGCCCGAGTGCTGCCCCCACGACACCATCACGCGCCGGTGCGGCTCGCGGACGAGCACACGGTAGACGCCGCGCGCCCCGTCGTGGTCGTCGGCGAGGTAACGGTCGTCGTCGAGCGGCTCGACCTCGTAGCGCGCCAGCTTCCGGAAACGGGCGGCGGCGGCCGTCACGTCGGGCGAGTCCACGAACGCCACATAGACCGCGAACGGCACGCGCGCGGACCGTCCCTGGACGGTTCGCTGCAGCGTGGGCTCGCGCCACACGCGCTCGACAGTCGAGACCACCTCGGGCGGAAAGCCGTCGCGCGACGCCAGGAATGCGGGCCACGGCGGCGCGGACGGCTGACCACTCGCGACAGTGGTCACGCCCAGGATCAACCCCAGGCGGAGCAGCAGTGCCACCCACGGCGTTTGGGCTTGTGGAGCGCGGGCAGGGCGGAACCGCCCTCACGCTCGTCAATGCGCCCCTCGAGACGGTGTGGCGAGTGCTCGTGGATTATCCCCACCACTCGGGGCTCTACCCCCGCGTCACCAGCGCCGAGGTGCTCGAGGCGGACGCCGACCATGCGCTCGTTCGCTACGTCGTCGGCCTGGGCCCGTTCTCGTTCGGCTTCCACGTGAACAACTACCCGGACGAAGCCCGCGGCCGCCTCGTGTGGCGCCTCGACCGCGACCGGCGCAACGGCCTTTTCCGCGACACGTGGGGCTATTGGCAGGTCGAGCCGCGCGGCGAGGGCGTGATCCTGACATACGCGATGGCCGCGCGCACGGCGCTCCCCGCCTTCCTCACGCGCGGCGCCGAGCGCGACGGTCTCGTCGAGACCCTCAGGGCGGTACGCGAGCGCGCCGAGCAGGGCCGCTAGGCCCATCTCCGCCAGCTGCGGTACAATCTCTTCCGTTCCGTCGGCAGGGGAATTCCCCGGTAGCTCAGTCGGTAGAGCGCCTGACTGTTAATCAGGATGTCGCAGGTTCGAGTCCTGCCCGGGGAGCCAACCTTCTCTCGCATTTCCATCCCACTCTGGCACCTGGGCCGCCTCGACCACCTCCGCAATAGCCTCTGAGGGTCTCTTCTCCGCATCGAGCGCGTCGACGTAGTTTCTCCGGCTCTTCGGGAGCCGAGAGGGCACCTCACGAACCGGGGAGCCGGGACGTTTACCGAGTGTGAGCCAGAAGCGCTTCCAAGTGGACCGGCCGGGAATCGGAACGATCTCAGCAGGAGGACGTCGCATGCGCTCCGTGGTAAAAACAACACAGACGGATGCGGTCGGCATCAACACGCGTGTCGGGATGCTCGACTGGACCAGCGTCTCGACGCACCTCGATGACCATGGCTGGGCGATGGTCGAGCAGCTTCTGACCGCCGACGAGTGTGAAACGATCGCCGGTCTCTACGATGACGAGGGCCGGTTCCGGAGCCATGTGGTCATGGCGCGGCACGGCTTCGGGCAGGGTGAATACAAGTACTTCACGTATCCGCTGCCGGACATCGTCGCCGATCTTCGCAGGGCGATCTATCCGAATCTGGCGCCGATCGCCAATCGCTGGAACGAGTCGATGGGGATCGATGTCCGCTATCCGGACGCGCATGCCGATTTCATCGCGCGCTGCCACAAGGCGGGGCAGACGCGGCCAACGCCGCTCCTGCTGCAATACGCCGCGGGCGACTCCAACGCTCTCCACCAGGATCTCTACGGCGAGCATGTCTTCCCGCTGCAGATGACGATTCTGCTGTCGGAGCCGGAACAGGATTTCACTGGCGGCGAATTCGTGCTGACCGAGCAGCGCCCACGCATGCAATCGCGGGCCGAGGTGGTGCCGTTGCGGCGGGGCGATGCCGTGGTGTTCGCGGTGCACCACCGTCCGGTGCACGGCACGCGCGGAACCTATCGCGTCAATCTCCGGCACGGAGTGAGCCGGCTGCGATCCGGGCATCGCCACACCGTGGGCGTGATCTTTCACGACGCGACATGATCCCGGACTTGTTCGAGGGTGAGCGCCGGGACGTGCCGCTCGCGCCGGGCGCGATAGTGCTGGGTGGGTTCGCGCAGCCCTTCGAAGGACGCCTCGTCGCCGCGCTGGGGCGGGTCGTCGAGCGTGCGCCGTTTCGCCACATGGTCACGCCTGGAGGCCACCGGATGTCCGTGGCGATGACGAACTGCGGGGCAACCGGCTGGGTCACCGATCGAACCGGGTATCGCTACGACCGCCATGACCCGGAGAGCGGGCGTCGCTGGCCGGCGATGCCCGATGTGTTCGCCGACCTCGCTGCCCAGGCGGCAGCGCGCGCGGGATTCGACGGCTTCGCTCCCGACGCGTGCCTCGTCAACCGATACGAGCCTGGAACCCGCCTGTCGCTCCACCAGGACAAGAACGAGCGGGACTTCGAGGCGCCGATCGTGTCGGTCTCGCTCGGACTGCCGGCCGTCTTCTTGTTCGGCGGGTTACATCGAGCGGATACGCCACGGCGCGTCCCGCTGGCTCACGGCGACGTGGTGGTCTGGGGAGGTCCCGCCAGACTTCGGTATCACGGCGTCATGCCGCTCGACCAAGGACATCATCCCTTGATGGGCGGGCACCGTATCAACCTGACGTTCCGGAAGGCGGCCTGATTCCGTGGATGGACGGCACCTTCTGCGACGACTCGACGCGGCGTGGGGGGCGTTCAAGGCGTCGTACGCCGGACTGTCAGACGCGCAGCTGGTGAAGCCTGGCGTCACCGGCGACTGGTCGGTCAGAGACATCCTCGCCCACGTGACCACGTGGGAAGAGGAGGCGTTGACGCACCTGCCGCTCATCCTCGAGGGCGGCACGCCACCGCGGTACTCCGTCAGGTACGGCGGCCTCGATGCCTTCAACGCCCGCATGACGGAGCAGAAAGCGCGCCTGTCGCTCTCCGCGGTGCGACGGCAACTGGACGGGGCCCATCGCCGGCTCATCGACTTCATCCAGAGGGCGCCCGAAGATCAGCAGAGCCGCGAGACGCGCTTCCGTCGTCGCCTACGGCTCGACACCTACAGCCACTACCCGCAGCACGCCGAGGCGATACGGCAATGGCGACGAAAAGTATTGGTGTGAGCCAGCAGCCCTTCGAGGAGATCGTGGCCGAGCACGGTCCCACCGTGCTGCGCGTGTGCCGAGCCGTCCTGGGGCGAGTGGACGCCGAGGATGCGTGGTCCGAGACGTTCCTCGCCGCGCTGAGCGCCTATCCGCGCCTGCGCGCGAACAGCAACATCGAGGCGTGGCTCGTGACGATCGCACACCGCAAGGCGCTCGACCACCTGCGCGCGGCATCGCGTCGCCTCGTCGTGACCGACGAGGTGCCGGAGCGCCCCGCGAAGGACGGCAGCCCTGAGGGCTGGGAGTCCGGTCTGTGGGAGGCCCTCGAGGCGCTGCCACTCAAACAGCGGCAGACGATTGCCTACCACTACCTGGTGGGGATGCCCTACCTGCAGGTCGCCGAGATCGTGGGCGGCAGTGAGGACGCCGCCAGGAGAGCCGCGGCAGACGGCATCGCCACCTTGCGAAAGACGTTCCCGAAAGGAGAGTCCCGATGATGAACGAGCGCGATCTGTTCGCTGCGTTGCCCACCATCGACGAAGCGGTGAGCCGGAGGCTGCACCAGCGCCTGGTGGACGTCGCGAACGCCGCCGGTCTCCTCGACGTCGCCTACCGCACGATCGAGACTCCCGTGGGCACGCTGCTGTTGGCCGCCACCGCGAAGGGCCTGGTCCGGGTCGCATACGCGAGCGAGGACCATGACCTCGTCCTGGAGCGCCTCGCCCGCGACGTGAGCCCGCGGATTCTGCGAGCCCCTGCGCGCCTGGACGGCGTTGCCCGGGAGATCGAGGAGTACTTCGCGCGGCGACGCAGCACGTTCGACGTGCCGCTGGATCTGCAGCTCTCGCACGGCTTCCGTCGTAGGGTCCTCTCGCACCTGCCGGAGATCGGCTACGGGAAGACCGCCAGCTACGCGGCGGTCGCGAAGGCGGCTGGCCACCCGAAGGCGGTGCGTGCCGTGGGCAGCGCCTGCGCAAACAACCCGCTGCCCGTCGTGGTGCCCTGTCACCGCGTGGTGCGGAGCGACGGCACCATCGGACAGTACGTCGGTGGCGTCGAAGCCAAGCACATGCTGCTCGCGCTTGAGTCGGCCGCATGAGCCCCCGTGCGAAGAGGTACACGCTGCTGGGGTCGGACCGGCGGCCCGACCAGAGCTCTACGCCCGGCATCTTCGGGGGCCACCGGCCGGGCCGACTGTACGGCAGACTCGATTGCCCGGCCGCCCTCCGGGCCATCGCGCGTGGCGGGTACGTCAAGAACCGCGTGTTCTTCGCCGACGAGCAGACCGCCATCGCGGCCGGGTACCGGCCATGCGCCGCGTGCCTGCCCGACACCCACGCGCGATGGAAGGCACGACGTCGTTGAGCGCGGTCACTTCACTTCGGTCTTGGCCTTCCACTTCACCAGCGCGGGGTCCACTTCCTCCAGGATCTTCGTGCAGGCTCGTCACGGCGCGCAGGACGCGAATCGTGCGTGACCCGGCACGGAGAACTGGCACCCGAACTTCGGATCGGCCACCGTCGCTGGCGTCAGGATATCGTCGCCCGCCGGCTTGATGCCGTTCGTCACCCAGTTCACGAGGTCCACGAACGCCGCGGCCTCCTCCTGCACCGCGAAGCCGCAGTGGTTGTGGTCGCGGATGGCGCGCGTCACGAGGAGGTCGGAGGCGCCCTGGGCAGCGGCACGCCGAGTGTCTCCGTGACGTTCGTCAGCGCCGTGCGCGCGGCGCAGAGCCGGCGAACCACGCGACGATCCGGGTCCGATAGTAGTAGAGCGGCAGGGCCACCGCCACCACGATGGCCGTCAGGACGATCACCCGCACGTAGTTCCCGCTCGCCGTATGGGCCCCCTGCGCCGAGAGCACCCATGTGCCAGGCATGCGGCCCAGCGTGGA
>QHSA01000042.1 GCA_003220315.1 Candidatus Rokuibacteriota bacterium | reverse complement strand
CTGCGATCAGGTCGTCGGCCATGACGCCGAGGCCTCCCGGCGCGCGCTGGCTCGCGCGAGCGGGGAACGGCTTGGTGATGTCGAACAGCCGGAACAGGAGGAAGCCGACGGCGAGTGTCGGGAGCGTGAGCGGAAACGCGAGCACCGCGAGCGCCATCCCCGCCACCTCGTCGATGACGATCGCTGCCGGATCTTTCCGACCGAGGACGCGCTCGGCCTGATGCGCCGCCCAGACCCCGACCACGCTCACGACCACGACCGAGACGATCAGCCCGGCGCGGGAGACGGGGACGAGCCAGAGGACGAGCGCGGTGAGGGCGCTGGCGACGGTGCCGGGCGCGACGGGGACCCACCCCGCACCGCCGGCCGTGGCGATGATCAGCGCGACGCGGTCCGCCGCGGCGGCGCGGCTAGGCGCGCTCGCCGACCAGCTCGTATCCCTCGACCTCGGCGATGGACACGCGCGCGAACCGGCCGGGCTCGAAGCGGCCGCGGAGATAGACGACGCCGTCGATCTCGGGCGCCTGGCCGGCGGTGCGGCCCTCGAACGCGAACGCCGGATCCTCGCTCGGGCCGTCGACGAGCACGTCCGTGACCGTCCCCACGAGCTTCGCGTTCCCCTCCCACGCGATCCGGTCTTGAAATTCCTGGACGATCGCCGCGCGCTCGGCCGCCACCTCCGCGGGCACCTGGTCGGGGAACGCGGGCGACGGGGTTCCCTCCTCGGGCGAGTAGGTGAAGACCCCGAGCCGGTCGAAGCGCACCGTGTCGAGGAACTCGAGGAGATGCTGGAACGCGGCCTCCGACTCGCCCGGGAAGCCGACCAGCACCGTCGTGCGGACGGTGAGTCCCGGGATCGCGTCGCGGAACGCGGCGACGACCTCCGTCATGCGCCCGGCGGTGACGGCACGTCGCATGGATTTCAGAATCCCATCGTCCCCGTGCTGCACGGGCAGGTCGAGGTAGGGGACGATGCGCGCGCGCCTCCACTTCGCGATGAGCCGGTCGCTGACGTGCGCGGGGTGGAGGTACATGGGACGGATCCAGGGCATGCGCGTCTGGCCGAGCGCCAGGAGCAGGTCGCCGATATCGCCGCCGCCCGGCAGGTCGCGACCGTACGCCAGCGTGTCTTGCGAGACCAGAATCGCCTCCTGCACACCGCGCGCGGCAAGCGTCTCGACCTCCCGCACGACATCCGCGCGTGGCCGGCTCCGGTGGCGGCCGCGAAACTGGGGGATGGCGCAGAAGGTGCAGCCCATGTCGCACCCCTCGGCGATCTTCACGTAGGCGTACGGCACCTTCGCCGTGAGCAGGCGCGGCGTCGTCGCGTCGTAGAGGTAGCCCGGCGGCGCCGAGGTCGCCCAGTCGTGACGGGTCGACGCCTGGCGGACGAGGTCCACGATCCGCTCGAGTCCCGAGGTCCCGAGGATCGCGTCCACCTCCGGCATCGCGTCCATGACCTCGCCGCCGTAGCGCTGGGTGAGGCAGCCCGTGACGATGAGCGCGCGGCAGCGCCCCGTCGCCTTGAGCCTCGCCAGCTCGAGGATCGTGTTCACCGACTCCTCGCGCGCACGGTCGATGAAGGCGCACGTGTTGACGATGAGGCACTCGGCCTCCTCGGGCTCGGTCGTGAGGGGGAACCCGGCCTCGGTGAGCATGCCGAGCATCAGCTCGGAGTCGACCTGGTTCTTGGGGCAGCCGAGGGTCGTGAGATGGACCTTCATGTCGGAGGCCCAGTATACCTTGGCTCATCGGAGGGGGCCTCGACGGCCCCCTCCTTCACAGACTCGCCTCGAACGCGCCTCGCCCGCGGCTCGGCGGGGCGTTCTGCGGCTCGCCCTCCCACGCCACCCCCAGGACAGGCTTGCGCGGGCGAAGCCCGCGCTCGAAGGGCGGTTACTCCAACACGCTCCAGGGGCCGGCCTACGGCCCGACAGTCGTCTCGATCACGTCGGTCCGATTCGCCGTGTGCCCGTCGTTCACCACGACGAAGACCGGCACCAGATCGTTCCCGACGTTCGTCAGCCCCTCGTAGTCACCGACGAAGAACCCGAAGGGCCCGCGGGCCGCCGGCGCCTGCTCGATGTCGAACGACGTGAGGGTCAGCCGGCTCTCGTCCGTCCAGTCGGCCGCCCTGGCGCACGTCTTGGCGCCCGACGGCTTGCACCGGACGATCCAGTAATCCGTCCGGGCGCCCGGATTCGCGTCGTTGAAACGGAAATCGTAGTAGGTGACTCCGATCGTGCCGTCATCGGCCACGTGCACCACCGGCACGAACGCCTGCTGATTGAGCGGATTCGTGCTGTTCGGGGGCGTCTGGTTGACCCGGATCGGAGTCGACCAGGTGTCGCCGCCATCCGTGGACATCACGAAGGCGACCTCGTCGACACCCCTGAAGCGGAGATCTTGCCACACGGCGTAGAGGTGCCCGTTGGTCCGGTTGACCGCGACGTCGGCGATGACGCCCTCCGCTCGGATCGGTCTGCCAGTGTCCGGATCGAGCGCGCCCTGGAAGAATTGCTTCGCGGCACGGATCGGCTGGCCGTGCGACCAGGTAGCGCCCTTGTCCGTCGAGCGGATGAGCGACAGACTGACGTCGTCCTGGGTGCCCCCGTCGCTGTTCTTGAACGTCAGGAACTCGGTAAAGACGTTCACCAGCGTCCCGTTCGGGAGCACCGCGATCTGGTTGCCCAGCGTCTGGTTGTTGGCTCCCGGATTATAGATGATCCGCGGCGGCTCCCACGTGTGACCGCCGTCGGTCGTGCGGGAGAACACAGTCGGCCCGGTGAACCCGCGGTCCCGCTTGTGCTCCCTGTTCCCCACGAAGAACCTCGTCACGTCCCCCGGCGGGGCGTTGATTCGGTCCCAGACCGCATACACGAACTTGGCGTCGGTCGGGTCGGCGGTCATCGACTCCTTGTCGTTGAAGAAGCGTGGATCGGTGTCACGGATCAGCGTGATGGGCTCGCTCCAGTGGTCACCGCCGTCGGTCGACTTGCTGACCAGGAGCGCCGTGACGAAGTTCTCGGGGAACAGGTTGACGGACAGGCTGATCTGGTAGGCGTCGCCGTTCGGAGCGAACGTGACCCACGGGTCGGACGCGCGATCGTAGTCGCCGCCGTTGGCGGCAGTGCCCCCCGCGCAGCGGCTGAAGTGCGGAGTCCGGATCCCCCAGGTCGCGCCCCCATCCTTGGTGAAGGCCGTGACCAGCCCGTGCGCCCCGCCGTTCGACCAGCGGTCCTGCTGCCACACGGCGATGAGGTTCCTCGAGTCGGTCGGGTTCACGTCGACCCACGGCTCGACCTCCGCGTTCTGATAGACGGTCGAGCCCGGCTGGGGGACTCCCTCGCAGCCGGGAGCGAAGGGGCTTCCGGGCGAGATCACCCTGAGCGGAGCGACCGTGCCGCCCCATCCCGGCGAGACGCCGAGCGCGACGAGAACGACTCCTCCGAGAACACTCACGAGACGCTGCATCGCTTCTCCTCCTTCCTCACACGAGAGCGGCGCCGCGAGGGTTGTGGGGTCTTCGTGATCAGCCGCGGAGCATCGTGGG
>QHSA01000041.1 GCA_003220315.1 Candidatus Rokuibacteriota bacterium | reverse complement strand
GACCGCCGGCCGCCGCCCGCGGTCCGACGAAGTCGAGAGGATCACCTGGGGGACGGCGGAGCTCGGCGAGAAGGTCAGCGGCGCCGACTACGTCCGCGCGATCCAGATATGATGATGGACGACGTGGACGAGTACTGGCGGCGCGTTTTCGCCTTCTCACCGTTCACGGTCTGGTTCAACCTGACCGGCCAACCGGCGATCGTTCTGCCGCTCGGGCGCTCGGGCACCGGCCTGCCCGTCGCCGTCCAGCTCGTCGCGCGCGCCGGGGACGAGGGGACACTCTTCCGTCTCGCGTCGCGGCTCGAGACGGCGCGGCCGTGGCTCGACCGGAGGCCCGCGCTCGCGGCCTAACGCGCGGAGGACGCGTGGTGCGGCGGCGTCAGGGACGGAGGTAGACGAACCCCTGCTCCTGAAGCTCCATCACGCGCACGACGCCGCCCTGCGGCAAGGGGCGTGTGCCCTGCGGGAGTTGCTCGAGCGTGATGTTGAACGCCTTCATCGTGTTGCCGCAGGCGCCGACCGCGAGGCCCTGGGTCTGCAGCCGGTCGAGCGCGGCGCGGAGCGCGACGTCCATGCTCGCGGTGACGAAGTTCCGAAGCGCGGCGCCGTGGACGACCAGCTCGATCGCCTCGATGTGGTCGGCGCCGCCGACGCCCCGGATGTGGTTCTCGATGTTCCCGAGGACGGACCTCGCCTTGTCCAACCCCGCCTCGTCCAGGTGGTAGACGATTTTGTGCTTCTTCGGTTGCTCCTTGAGGTGCGAGGCTCGAGCGGTCGGCGGCACGAGCGCGACGAGGAGCACGGCCGCGAGGGTGAAGAGCACGCGCATAGCAGGCCTCCTTATCGTGTCAGCGCCCGTTCATCGGCGCAAAACGGAAGCCGCCGTCCTTCCGGACGATGAAGCCGGGTGTCGGGAAGTGCGCGGCCAGGATGAGGACGCCGGAGTCGGCGTGGACCTCGATGAACGCGCGCCGCGTGGCGCGCGCTTTCGCGGGGTCGTAGCAGAAGCGGCTCGACCACTGCGGCTCGGCGACCTGCACCGTGCGGTGCATGAGGTCACCGGAGAAGACCGCCTCCCCCGCGGACGTCCTGAGGCGGACCGAGATGTGGCCCGGCGTGTGGCCGGGCGTCGGCTCGAGGCGGAGCCAGTCGTCGACCGCATAGTCGGCGTCCACGAGGGCCGCCTGGCCCGCCTCGACGACCGGCACCACGCTGTCGGCGATGCACGCGTCCTTTTCGTGGCGCCAGAACTCCCACTCCTCGCCAGCGAAGACGTAGCGCGCGTTCGGAAACGTAGGCACCCAGCGGTCGCCCACGCTCCGCGTGTTCCAGCCGACGTGGTCGATGTGCAGGTGCGTGCACAGGACGACGTCCACCTGCTCCGGCGCCACGCCCGCCGCGCGCAGGTCGTCGAGGTACGCCCCCCGGCGCATATGCCAGGCCGGCGAGCCGTCACGCGGCTTGTCATTGCCGACCCCGGTGTCAATCAGCACGGTGTGACGCGGCGTCTTGACGACGTAGGTGCCGATGCGCGAGCCAAGGTCGCCCGTCCGGTCGTCCCAGAAGTGCGGCCGGAGCCAGTGGTGGTGACGCGCGATCGCGTCCGGCGTCGAGTCCGGGAGCATGGACAGGGTCGGGAACGACGAGCGGTCGATCTCGATCACGCGAGTGACAGTGACCTCCCCGAGCTCGAGCGGGCTCATGTGAACCGTGGCATCACTTTCTCGCCGAAGAGGCGCATGGACTTGACGATCCGGTCATGGGGGACGCCGCCGCGGTTGAACGATCCCATGAGATACGTGACCCCGAGGGCCTCGTGGTGCTGGCGGATCTTGTCGGCGACCTCCTCCGGGTCGCCGCAGATCGCCGCCTGCTCGAGCGCCTTGTCCTCGGAGAGCGACATCAAGTTCTCGCGCACGCGCCTGTAGAACTTGTACTGCGCGGGCGGGACACCGGCGGGATCGGCGATGAGGTCGGCCTGGGTGCGGAAGAACCAGCGCGTCGGCTCCCGGAGGTCGTCCCGCGCCTGCTTCGAGGTGTCGGCGACGTGGATGATCTTGTTCATGGCGATATCGCCGCCCGCGTCGGTCCCCTGGGCCTCGCGCCAGGCCGCCCGGTAGGCGTCGAAGTTCTTCCGGAGGATGTCCCACGGCGTGAAGGAGGGCGCGGTCAGGATCTTGAAGCCCTTTCGCGCGGCCAGCGTGTAGGTGTCGGGGGAG
The DNA here is from genome assembly GCA_003220315.1 of Candidatus Rokuibacteriota bacterium. GTDB lineage: Bacteria > Methylomirabilota > Methylomirabilia > Rokubacteriales > CSP1-6 > 20CM-2-70-11. The sequence goes on along the minus strand of QHSA01000041.1, from coordinate 1,227 downwards.
ACTGCCGCCGTCCAGAAGGGCGGGTGCGGCTTCTGGATCGGCTTCGGCAGGACGCGGACGTCGCGTACGGTGTAGAACTCGCCCTCGAACGTCACGCGCTCCTCGGTCCACGCGCGGCGGATGATCTCCAGGCACTCGTCGAACCGCTCGCGCGTCCGCTCCATCGAGACGCCGAAGCCGCGGAACTCGTTGGGCTGGTAGCCGCGCCCGAGGCCGAACTCGAGCCGCCCGCCCGAGAGGATGTCGACCATCGCCCATTCCTCGGCGATCCGGAGCGGGTGCGCGAAGGGGGCGACGACCACCGAGGTGCCGATCCGCGCGCGTCGCGTCTCGCGCGCGATCGCCGCGGCCAGGACCGCGAGCGACGGGCAGATGCCGTAGGAGGAGAAGTGGTGCTCGGCGAGCCAGATCGCTTCGAAGCCCAGCTCGTCCGCCAGCCGCGCCTCCTCGAGCGCGTCGGCGTAGACCCCGGCCTCCGTCTGCCAGTCGCGGAACGTCAGGAGCTGCTGGATGCAGAACCGCATCGACGCCTCACTCCCCTCGAAAGTCCGGCACGCGCTTCTCGAGCATCGCCCGCACGCCCTCCCGCGCGTCGCGGCTCCGGCGCGCCTGCGCCGCGAGCGCGTCGAGGTCGGCGTGGTCGATCCCGTCACGCGCGGCGAGCGCGCGGAGGATCGTGCGCTTCATGCCGCGGAGCGACAGCGGCGCGTTCGCGGCGATCGTCCTCGCCAGTCCCTCGACCGCTCGCTCGAGCTCGGCGACCGCCACGACCTCGTGGACCATCCCGATCTCGTACGCCCGCCGGGCCGTCAGGGGCCGCCCGACCATTAAGATTTGGCGCGTCATCGCGGGGCCGATGATCTCGACGAGTTTCTGCCCGAGCGTGAACGGCACCACGAGCCCGAGTCGCGCCAGCGGCATCGCGAAGCGGGCCGGCTCCGCCGCGACACGCAGATCGCAGTGGAGCGCCAGCTCGCAGCCGCCGGCGAACGCATCGCCGTGGACGACGGCGAGCGTCGGGTGGCGGCACTGCTCGATCCGCCGGAGCACGCTCACCACGCTCGTCTCCGGGTCCGCCGAGGCGTCCTGCTGGCGGGCGAGCTCGTCGAGATCCATCCCCGAGCAGAATGCGGGCCCGGCGCCGCGGACGACGACGACCCGGACCGTCGGGTCGCCCTCGAGTCGCTCAAAGGCGCCGGCCAGGCCCTCGAGCACCGCGCGGTTCAG
>QHSA01000179.1 GCA_003220315.1 Candidatus Rokuibacteriota bacterium | reverse complement strand
AGATGGTCAGGGCGGTCCACATCGCTGAGCTCCGCGCCGCCGTGCAAGCCCTGCAATAGCCTCGAAAGAATCAATCACTCGAGCCCGCGCACCGCGCTGCGCAGCTCGCTCAGATGCGCCGCCTTCACCGCCGTCTCCCCTGGAGTCAGCGTCGGATCGGTGTAGGTCGGCAACGGCAGACCGACGCGCTGGTACGCCTGGTCGAGCGCCGTCCTCAGCTCGCTGAAGTGGGTCGCCTTCACCGCGATGCTCCCTGCGCTGAGCGTCGCATCCGTGAAGCTGTATGGCCCCAGCCCGTTGCCACCCCTGAGCGTGTTGACGGCCGTGCGGAGGTCGGTGACGTGGACGGCTTTGACGATCGTGCTCCCCGGGCTCACGGTCGCGTCCGTGAAGACCAGCGAGAACGTCGCCGTCACCGACTTGGCGGCGGTCATGGTGACGGCGCAGGAGGGAGAGGTCCCGCTGCAGGCGCCGCCCCACTGCTTGAAGGTGGCCCCGCTCGCCGGCGAGACCGTCAGCGTGACCATGGTTCCCGAGTTGAAGCTCGCCGCGCAGCTCGACGGGCAGTTGATCCCGCCCGAGCTACTCGCCACGGTCCCGCTCCCGGAGCCCCGGGCGGCCACGGTCAGGGCGAAGGAGCCCGGAGGCGTGTTCGCCGTCGTCTGATTGGAGTAGGGTGAGCAGCCCACCGCGTTGCACGCGCGCAGTCGGTAGACGTAGGTCGTGTCGGGACTCAGGCCCGTGTCGAGGTAGCTGGTGATGTTCGCCCCGACCGTCGCGATCTGTCCGAACGTCCCCCCTGACCCCGTCTTCCGCTCGATCCGCGTTTCCGTCTCGTTGCCGTTCGGATCCTGCCAGGCCAGATTGATCTGGGTCGTTGAGCCCGCCGTCGCTGACAGGCCAGTGGGAGCCAGTGGAGAAGCTACAGTGCCGGTCCCGGTCACCGCTCTGGTCGTTCCCCCGGCTCCGCTGAAGGTCACATTGCTGGAGAAGGTTCCGGCCGAACTTGGACTGAAGCGCACGGTCACCCGCTGGCTCTGGCCAGCGGAAAGGGAGTAGGAACCTCCGGAAACGACGAGGAATGGGCCGCCCACGGTTGCGGTCCCGCTGACAACGCCGCCGCCGGTGTTCTGCACGGTGAAGGTCAGATCCTCAGAGCCTCCAACACGCACACCGCCGAAGGATCGAGAGCTCGGGGTGACGTTGATCGTCGGCGGCGGCACCGTCACCGTGGCCGTCCAGAGGAGCGCCGTGTTATCGCTCAGACTTTGCGTATTGAAGCTGAACTGGGTGCCGGCGCTCGGACTCACCTGAACACCGACCGTGGCGGAGCCGCCGCGATCGGAGCCAACGCAGAGCCCGCCGAAGGTGGCATCGGCATAGTTGAACAGGAGGTTGCTGCTCCCCTCGAAGAAGACCACTTGGAATCTCACTGTGGCCGCGCCGTCCGACCCGCAGCTGAAGTGCCTGACATCCCTCCACTCGATGACCAGCTCCCTGCCGGGCGCGGTTCCCGTCACGGCCCAGAAGACGTTCTGGCCCGTCCCGGCGACGGGGAGGAGGTCATCCCACCACGGCGCCACCAGGGTAGCGATCTGCGAGGTCGGGAGGGGTTCATTGGAAGGAGCCAAGAACGCGCTGCTGCTGAAATTCACGTTCCCGTTGCTACCGACGAACAGGGTGCTGAAGCTTCCACCGCCGAAGAGAATCGGAAACGGTGAGGTGATCGCCGCGGACGAATCGTCGCCCAAGTCGAGATTGGTGCCGGTGATAATCCGATAGTTGAAGGTGGTCGGCGTCGCGGTGTAGGTTGTGAGGGCCAGGGCCTGCACGGTCACAACGTCGTCGCCCGGGAAGGTCAGGGTGTAGCTTCCCCCCGATAGGGGGACCCATCGGCCCGAATAGACGCCATCCCCCGCCGCCTGATCGGATCCGAGACCGTCGTCGGTCAGGCTGACGATCTGTCCCCCCGGATCGACGGTGACGGAGACGTTTCCGCCCGGGTTGGCGCAGGTGATGTTCAGGACCGCGAGATCGAGGGGCGTCCCGACGGAGCCGCTGATGGTGGTGCCGACAGGGGTGAGGCGAGAGCGGACGGTCGAGTTGGAACAGGTCAGGGCGCCCCGGGCATTGAGTCTCTTCTGGGTGATGGTAGTCGTCGCCAACGAGGGGACGGTGTCACCGCCGGCCAGGATGAGGTTCTTGAGGGCTCTCCAGTCACGCGCAGGGTCCTGGGCCTTCAGCAGGGCAGCCACCCCGGTGACGTGCGGCGTGGCCATCGACGTCCCGCTGAGTGAGGAATAGGTATTCCCGGGAGTCGTACTGAGAATCTCTTGCCCGGGAGCCCCCAGGTGAACGGTCCGCCTCCCGAAGTTCGAGAACGACGCCAGCGCATCCGTCCGCGTCGTGGCCGCCACCGAGATGACGTTGGGGAGATAGTAGGCGGCGGGATAGAACGGCTTCGTGTCGTTGTTGGACCCAGGGTTGGCATTCCCGGCGGCGGCGATGAAGAGGATCCCCCGGTGGAGGTGGGCCTCGATGGCGTCGAACAGGGCCTGGGAGAACCCGCCGCCGCCCCAGCTGTTGCTGGTGGCAACGATATTGACCCCGCGGTCCTTCATGAGCTTCACATACTCGAGGCAGTCGATCGCATCGGCAGTGCTCCCGGAGCCCGTCGCGCTCAGGAACTTGCACGCCATGAGTCGGACGGTCCAGTTGACGCCGACGACCCCGACGGCGTTGTTCCCGACCGCGCCGATCGTGCCGGCCACATGGCTGCCGTGGCCGGGGTTGGCGTCGTCCATGGGGTTGGAATCGTTGTTGGCGGTGTCGATGCCGAAGCAGTCGTCCACCAGGCCGTTGCCGTCGTCGTCGATCCCGTTGCTGTTGCAATCCAGCTCGTTGCGGAACATGTTCGCGGACAGGTCCGGGTGAGTGTAGTCGATCCCGGTATCGATCACGGCCACGACGACGTCGCTGCTCCCCGTGGTGATGTCCCACGCCTCGGGGGCGTCGATGTCCGCATCCGGGATCCCGCCGTTCTGGCCCGTGTTGTTGAGGCCCCAGAGACTGCTGAAGCTTGGATCGCTGGGAACGACCTGGGCGTCGACGATCCAGTTGGGCTCCGCGTAGAGGACGTCGGGACGGCGCCGGTAGAATTCGATGGCGTCTTTGACGCGCATCCCGGGGGGAATTCTCACGGCTTGAAGGCCTTCGACGATCCTGAAGCTCTTGTACGCGTGGGCGCCGACCAGCGCGTGGACGAGCGCTTGGTCCGCCGGCAGCGCCGAGGCCTTGAACCTCACAAGAATGGTGTCCGGAGCATGCCGGGGTGTCGGTTGGGCAGTGGCGCTGGCATTCGGGAAGAGCAGCGAAAGCAGGAGCAGAAGCCGGGCCAGCGGCTTCGCGCACGGTCGCACCGGCTCGACGCTCATCGCGACGGATCCTCACGGAGAAACACCAGCGGGCCGTCGTGTCTGGGGAGCTTGATCACGTGATAGGGCTGGGTCAGCATCTGGGTGACCATGGCACCGGGCTCGGGATCACGGCTCCGCTGGTACACGCGCAGCTGTGAGTCGGCCCGCTCGACCCTCGTGATCTCGATCTCGTAGCCGCCGGTGCCCCGTTCCCCCATGAAGACTCCGACGACCATGTCACGGGAAAAATCCACTGGCGGCGCCGACGGAGGTCGGCCTTGCGCCCGTGCGTGCCGCCCCCAGACGGCGACCCATTCGTCTCGGCTGCGAATGACGACCTGCGCGGGCTCATGCATACCGCTCACGAATCCTTTCGCCAAGGTCGAAAAGGGCACGGCCTGTCCGACGGAAGCAATCACAAGGCCAGATGAGAGGATCGGAATCAGAGCCATGTGCAGCTCGGGCCAGTGGCTGAAACTGCTCAAGGCCCGAGCACGCGCGCCATTGCTAAGATGAGCCCGCCATCGTGAGCACCCCTGACGGAGGTCTCCCCGCCCCGATCGCGCCCCGCGCGCGCTTGGACGATCTCGCCCTGCTCCTGGTCGTGAGTGTTCCCTTCCTCTTCCTCAAGCTCGGGATGCCCCTGCTCGATCCCGACGAAGGGCTCTACGCCGCGATCGCCCAGGAGATGCTGAGTCGCGCGGACTGGGTGATCCCGCACGTGAATGGTCTCCCCTACCTCGAGAAGCCACCCCTCTACTTCTGGCTCACCGCCGCGACCATGTGGCTCGTGGGCCCGACCGAATGGGCGGTGCGCGTGTGGTCGGCGCTGGCCGCGCTCGGCACGGTGCTCCTCACCTGGCGGATGGGCCGGCGCCTCTACGGGGCCCCGGCCGGGTTCCTGGCCGGCATCGCGCTTGCCACCATGATCGGCAATGCGCTCTACGTCCGCAAGGCCTCCACCGACCAGCTCTTCGTCTTCTGTCTCACGTTGGCGATGTACGGGTTCCTGCGTGATGTCGAGCGTCCCGATCGAGGCTGGACGCGCTTCCTCCTGCTCTACGTCGGGGCAGCGCTCGGCGTGCTCGCGAAGGGGTTCCTCGGTCTCATGTTTCCGATGCTGATCGTCGGGATCGGCCTGGCGTGGGTGCGTCCGCTGTCGCTCGGCGAGCTGAACCCGCTGCGCGGCGCGGCGCTCTTGGCCGCGATCGCGGTGCCGTGGCACGTGCTGGCGGCCCGGAGCTCACCGACACTCTTCAGCTTCTACCTCCTGGACAACCACCTGCTCCGCTTCCTGAACGCCCGCCGCTTCGTCGAGGACGACGTGCCGATCTCGACCCTCGGCTTTCTCGTCACGAGCTTCCTCTGGGCGTTCCCCTGGGGAGTCTTCGTCCTGGCGCGGTCGGAGCCGGATCCGTCTCCCGCGGCGCGCTGGCGGCCGGTGATCGTCGCGTGGGCGCTCGCGATCGTGGGTCTCTTCGCGCTCTCGCAGTTCAAGCACGAGTACTACGCGCTGCCCGCCTTCCCCGCGCTCGCCCTCCTGGCGGGCGCCGCCTGGGCGAGCGGGCGCGACATCGGGCGCTGGCTCGGCATCGGCATGCTTGGCTGCGGCGCCGTCGGCGTCTGGGCCCTCTGGCTGGGTGCCGGGCTCACGCCGGCCCAGGTGATGAGCGGGCTCGCGGAGCTGAACGTGTACTACCGGATCCTCCGCGATCAGGGCGTCCCCTTTCCCTTCGCCTCACCGCGCCCGTTCAGCCGGCTCTTGCTGGGGCTCGGGCTGACGCTGCTCGTCGGCTGGAGTGTCGCCGCGCTCTGCTGGGTCCTCGAAGGGCGCCGCCGCGCCTTCGCGTCGCTCGTCGCGGTCGCGGGCGTGATCACCATCCTGATCTTCCAGCTGCTCGATGTCGTCGAGCCTCACCATTCCGCGAAGGAGATCTCGCAGGCGATCACCGCTGCGGCCGGTCCGGCTGACGTGATCGTGGTGGAAGGCTCGCTCGAGTACAGTCCGGCGCTCCCCTTCTATACGGGGCGCCGGGTGCTCCTCGTGAACGGGGCAGTGGGGTACTTCTCCTTCGCCTCCGAGCTCCCGGAGGCGAAGGGCGTCTTCATCGGGACTCAGGACCTGGTCCGGCTGTGGGAGGGGCCGCGGCGGGTGTTCCTCGTGGTTCGGCGCCCGGCGGGCGAAAGCGTCGTCGCGGCGCTACCGCCCGGCGGTGTGCGCGAGCTCGGGCGCTACGGCTCGCGCTGGCTCTACTCGAACCGCTAGAGGCCGCGGGGGCGTCGGGCGGCACACCGCAGCTTTACACTTTTTGTGCAAGAATTTTCAGGGATTCGTGCGGAGCCGTCTGAGCGCTCGCCGCCAGTCCCAGAAGCCGCGACGTCGAGGCGCGCGCCCGTCCTTGATATTTCTGATCATCCTTGGACATGACGTGCTGGGAGGTTCGCAGCTCTCTCTCCGCTGCGTCCGTGGCATAGGTCTTGCCCCGCTCACACGGCGTGAGGGAGATGGTGATGCGGACCATGCGCGGCGTCGCCGCGCGTCGAGTTCCCGGAACGTGGTGGTACAAGGTCGGGACGCTCGGCGTGGCCCTCGTCCTGCCGGGCGGCCTGCTGTTACTGCTCTACTTGATGACGCGGTCTCGGACGCACGCGGCGGCGCCGGTCCGGGACCCCTATGTCGAGTGGCTGCGGATGCGAGACGGGATACGGTCGGCATGGCAACCGACCCCGACTCCCGTGCCTTCGTCAGGTGACAATGGTGGACGCCTCAGTCACCGCTGAGATCGACACCGTGTATCGGGCCCTTGACGGCGGCATCCACCACGCCCGGTGCGGCCAGCGGATGGTGCTACAAGCGCGAAGCGCGGAGGAGCTGCACGTCTCCTGCCTCACGTGCGCTGAGTCCGTCAGACTCCCGCTTCGCGTGCTCCCGTGCATTCCCGTCGCGATGTAGCCGCAGTCACTGCCGTCGCGAGCCGCGGCGGAAAAAACTCTCGGTGGCGAGGAAGAACCGCTGGACGGTCCCGCGAATTTCCTCGACCTTGAAAGGCTTGCGCAGAAGCGGTGTGCGGGTCGCTGACAGCAGCTCCGCCGTCTCGGGCGCGATCGTCTCGCCGGTCATGAACATGACACGGTGCGCGTGCTCGGGGCTGAGTCGCTCCAACTCGCGATAGAATCCCGGACCGTCGAGCCTCGGCATCCGGATGTCGACGAGGAGGAGGTCGAAGGTGTGGTCGGCGAGGGTCGCGAGCGCCTCGGCGCCGTTCCGCGCGACCGTCACGCGGTGACCGTCGTCCCTCAAGACGCCCCAGAGCAGCTGGGCAAGCCTCGGATCGTCGTCCACGATCAGGATCGACTTCACGGACTCTCCACCCGTCGCCGCGGGGGAAGCCTCCGAGAGCTCCACACGCACCATCGCCCAGCCTCGTCGTCGCACTCGGTCGTCGATCGCAGGGCGTGAGCGTCGATCGGCCCGGCGACGCTCCCCAGCCGGAGCGCTGGAGGTCTTGCGACGTTCTCCGACGCGGCGATCGAGGATGACGATCACCCGCTTGTCGTTGGCGAAGACGCGCTTGAGATACTCGTACTGCTTCGGGGCATGCCGGGACACGACGAAGAGGAGACCGGGGCGTGGGTCGGACTTTGCCTTCCGATCGCGCCCCCTCATGCGCCCATCATTGCCTCAGCCGTCTCACGAGCTCGTACAGGGCGCTTTTGCCGCCGCGATAACCGGTCAGCCGCACACGTCGCAGGATTTCGGCGCCCGGGAGGTCAGGACGCTCGCGCAGCCACTGCGCGACCTGAGGCTCGTACAGCGCCACCGTGGACGGCCGGCCGACGCCACGCGCCTGTCGAGTCCAGCCACCGCTCGACGTCAGGCTCCCTGAATCCTCCATGGCAGGACTCCAGGGCAAATCCGATACCGGAATCAGATTTCCAGAATATCAATCACTTCCACGGCTCTGGGCAGGACTGGGGCCGGTAAGTCCCTGGCCGGCAGGTCATTCTCAAGCCAGCAGCAGCTCGCCCGATCTCGACCCCCCGCCGTCCTAGGGAGCTACCCCTGGGGAGCGTAGGGGACGGCGGCCCGGTGGCCGACGCGGGGCCGGGCGAGGCGCGGGCCCAGAAAGAACGATCCCCAGAAACCCGCGGGCGTGACGCGCGGCTCCGAGCCGAAGAGCGTTAGGGCGTCGAAGCCGTGGGCCCAGCGGAAGCCGAAGCTGTAGAAGGCGAAGATGTTCCTGGGGGTGAGCCGGCCGTTGAAGCCGATGTCGAGCGCGAGGTGCATCGCGCCCCCCGCCAGATAGCCCGCGACCCATACCGAGCCGAGCCACCACGCGAGCGCCGCGAGAGCCAGGAACACCTCGTAGGAGTGAAGCGCAAGGACCATGCGCCGTGCGTGGCCCTCCGTGTAGTAGCGGAGGAACGCGGCTGGCGTGAGCTCGCGCCGACGCTCGACGAGGAGATAGTCCACCACATGGTCAACATCGATGAGGAATCCTCCCACCACGAGACCCGCCGTGAGCGGGATCGAGCCGGTGCTGGCGAGGACGGCGCCGCCCGCGATCGCTGTGGTGACGAGGTGCCCCCCAGGGCTCATCGGACCCATGGTCGCGTCGTTCGACCCCGGGTGACCATCGGGTGATTACAGGATTGCCGGGCGGGAAATCCCTGGCTAGCTCGTGCGCGGGGCGCCGCGCCTCCGGTCGCCCGTCGCCTGGGCCGGATCCACCCCGACGACCTCGTCGACGACGAAGATCGGGCGGTTCTGCACCTCCTCGAGGACGCGACCGACGTACTCGCCGAGTAGGCCGATGATGAGGAGCTGGAGACCGAAGAGGAACGCGAGCGCCGCCACCACGCCGGCGACGAACGGCATCCATCCGAGGAGCACGCCGAGTCCCGCCGCGAGCGCGAGCGCCGAGATCGCGGCGCCCGAGAGGGCCACGAGTCGCAGCGGGACGACCGAGAACGGCACGATCCCCGAGACGGCCAGATCGAGGAGCTTCCAGACCGTGTACTTGGGCCTGCCCCGGTGACGCCGGTCGCGCTCGTAGGGGAACGCGACCTGGCGAAAGCCGACCCAGCTCCTGAGGCCGCGCACGTAGGGGTGGCGCTCGCTGATCGCGACGATCAGGTCCACGACCCGGATCGCCGCCTGGTGGCCGAAGTTGCGCGAGAGGCTCACGACCTTGAAGCGCGGATCCTCGCGCGCGACGTCGCGGATCATGGCGGACGTGGCGTCGGTCGAGCCGTCGTCCACCAGGATGCACTCGAACTCGTGATGCGCGAGCGCCGCGGTGAGCCGGGCGCGTAGCTCGGGGAGGTTCGCCTCCTCGTTGCAGAGCGGGACGACGACGGACACCATACTGTCGCGAGTCATGCCGACCATCTACCGATTCCCCATGCTCTACCGGCTCGCGATGCGCGTCGGCTACGGGACGGACTACGGTCCGCGCCACGCCCTCGTCGCGCCCGCCGGCGCGGCGTCGACGTGCGCGCCTTCGATGTGCGCGCGGGTGGCGCGCTGCCCGTGGCCGGCGCGGCCATTATGCAGGCAAGCTTATATCAGTTCCACGACATCGCCGACGCCTTGCTTCCACGCCTGTGGGAGGCCGCTCGGCGCCTCCTCGTCATCGCCGAACCGGTGCGCAACGTGTCGCGGTCGCGGGTCCGCGCGGCCCGCTGGATCGCGCGGATACTCACACGGACCGACGATCGTGTCCACACCTTCCGCTATACCGCGGCGACGCTGCTCGACCTCGATCGGCGCTGCGGCATCCGGTGCGCCGTTTCGACCGCACCCCCAGCGGACGGGAGGTCGTCGTGTGCTCCGTCAGGGCTCCTTGACCCTGAGCCGCATCACGATGGTGGACGGCGGCAGCGCGTCGCGCTCCACCGTGTAGGAGAGCTCCTGGAATCCCGGGCGCGGCGTCGTCGCGGTGACGCCGATCCATTCGCACAGCGAGCCGTCGCGCATGCGGCGGCGCGTCCTCGGGTAGCGCGCGAGATCCACGGGCTCTCCGTTGACGCTGAGCGTGACCCGCGTGCTCGCCAGCTCCCGCGCGAGCGCGACGCGGTCGCGGGCGCACCAGGCGGGCCCGAGAGGGACCCCGCGTCCGTCGACGATCGCCTCCTGATAGGCGTGATGCGCTCCCGGCGTGCGCCAGCCGTCCGGCAGGAGCGCGTCCCAGAAGACGGCGTCACGGTAGTCGAAGCCCGTGTCGGGCGCGAGCCCGAGAGCGGTGACGCCCGCGGGCGGCTCGACGCGTGACGGCCGGTAGGCGGCGGCGACCCCGACGGTGACGAGCGCGAGCATGGCGACGACCGTGGCCCGAGCGCGCGCCCGGCTCCCGAGCGCTTCCCGTGTCGGTCGCCCCGTCGCGGCGCTCGCCACCAGCGTTCCGACGGTCCAGCCGACGACCGCGCTCCCGATCGCCGTCAGCGCGACCCCGGGAAAGGCCGCCGCGACACGCCCGGGATCCCACGGCCGTCCGACGGCCCACGCCATCCACGCGGCCTCCTGCGCGCAGGCGACGATGGCGAACGCGAGACCGGCGAAGGGCGCGGCCAGCCATGAGGTGCGCGGCACGGGGAACGCGGCGCAGGCGAGATCGATCGCGAGCGCGGGCAGGAGCGGAATCGGCGTGAAGGTCGGGATCCGCATTCCGAAGCCGAGGAGTGCCAGGAGAATCAGGATGTGCTCGGCGGTGAAGATCGCGGCGGTCGCGGCGGCCGCGCCGGGGCCGAGCGCGCGGGTGGTCGCCACGAAGATCGCGGGCAACAAGAGCGCCAGGAGAAACGGATAGAAGTCGGGAGTGCGGCCCCAGGTGTCGAGCGTGTAGTGGTCGAGGGCGACCATGGCCTTGTGGACGAGGTCGGCGAAGCAGAAGAGCAGGACGACGCGCGGCAGGAGCCAGCGGGGCTCGCGCGCGAAGCGCGTGTGGGTGGCGACGGCGGAGACGAGACCGATGGCGATGAGCGCCGTGCCGGCGAGGCCGACGAGGTGGGGCGGGCTCCAGAGGTTCACGTCCTTGCCGACGTTCACGTGCCACCACTCGTCGAGCGCCGCGCCCGCCACGGTCACAAGGAACCCGACGCCACCCGTCGTTTGCTTCATCGTCCTCGCCGCCGTCGCGAGCCTCGCGCCCATCGGCGTGGCCACCGCCGCCGATCGCACCAACGTGCCGCTCAAGAACTGGGGTGGATTCTCGGAGTTCCGCGACGCCGTCTATGACGATCTCGAGCGGCTGGTCACGGCGGGGCTCGCCGACCGCGTCCTGCTGAACACGAGGCCGTTGAGCCGTGTGGAGGCGGCACGGATCGTCGCCCGCGCCATCGAGAAGATCCGGAACGACGACGCGGGCGGTCTCAACGCGCGGCGCGACCTCGAGCCCGTCCTCGATCGATTGATGGAGGAGCTCAAGGTCGAGCTGACGAGCCTCGGCGTCCGAACGTCAGAGGGCGGGACGGCGCCGGGGTTCTTCGCGTTCACGCCGATCGACCGCGCGCAGGCGTTCGGCGCCTACGCGAATCATCAGTTTTCCCTCGTGAATAGCCAGGGGCGGACCTTCAAGCGCGGGGTCAATGGCGGCCTGACGTTCGAGAGTCGCGCCCAGCTCGGCGACTTTCTCTCCCTCTACCTCCAGCCGGAGCTGCTCGAGAACGAGGACTACGGCGCCGCCCGCCTGGCGACCGGGTACGCGAAGCTCACCCTCTTCAACGTGGAGCTGCTCGTGGGTCGCGACAGCCTGGCGTGGGGTCCCGGGTACCACAACGGCCTGCTCCTCACCAACAACGCGGCGCCCCTCGACCAGATCCGTATCGGCGCGGCCGAGCCGTTTCTGCTGCCCTGGGTCGGCCAGTGGGTGGGGCCGATGAAGGTGCTGATGTTCCTCGCCCAGCTCGAGGAGCGGCGGGACCATGCGTACACGAAGCTGACCGGGATGCGGCTGACCTTCGCGCCGGCCACGTTCCTCGAGCTCGGTGCGAGCCGTACGGTGCTGTTCGATGGCCTGGGCCCCAACCTGCCACTCAAGAAGTACCCGGAGGCGATCCTCAACCCGGGATTCGGCGACGTCCGCACGCACCCCGAGGAGCGAACCGACAGTCTCACGGGGCTCGACGCGGATATCCGTCTCCGCAACGTCGATCGCTACTTCTTCCCGAGCCGCGATCTCAGGCTCTACGGGGAGTTCTATTGGGACGACACCTGTGGGGAGTGCGGGCCGAGCAGCGGCGTCGGTCACTGGTTCGCGTCGAATCTTCTCCCCAAGGGGAGCACCACGGGCGGCGTCGGAGGCGTCCACCTGCTCGAGCTCTTCGGCCAGGACTGGCTCGACGCCAGGTTCGAGTACGCGCGGACCTCTCCGATCTCGCTCAATCACGACCAGTTCACGAGCGGCTACTGGACGCGAGGGCACGTCATCTCGGACTTCATCGGCACGCATGGCAGGGACTACTTCGCGCGCCTCGCCGCTCGCTTCACCCCGAATCTGATGGTCGGGCTCGACGTCGACCGCGCCGTGGTCGGGAGCACGGTGGAGGGCTTCCCCGGCCCCCAGGAGAAGCGTCTCGGCGGAGGGATGGACGTCTCGTATCGTTTCTGGGGACGCTACGCGCTCTTCGCGCAGTACCTGATCAGCGACGTCAAGAACCGGCAGTTCAGGCCCGGAGACGACGGCATCGACCATCTCGTCCGATTCGAGCTGACCCGCTCCTTCCGCTAGCCGGTCGGCCACCTCCGGCCTTCACGGGTCCTTGAAGGTCACGCCCAGCTCGACTCGCGTCGTGAGGGGCACGCCCAGAGCCGGGCGCTCGATCGTGTAGACGAAGCGGTTCTGGCTCGCTCGCTGGAACGCTGAGGCGACGCCGACCCAGGCACAATGCGACCCGTCGCGCAGGCGGAGGCGCACGAGAGGGTATGGCGCGAGATCGACGGGCGTGCCGTTCACCTCGACGCCGAAGCGCGCGCCGGCGACCGCCGTCGTCAGGGCCGCCTCGGTCGGCGCGCACCACGCGGGACCCACCGGCACGGGCAGGCCGTCGATGATCCCCTCGCTGCGCGCGTCGATCCTCGGCGCGAAGGGCCATCCCTCGGCAAGCACCACGTTCCAGAAGATCGCCTCCTGGTACGGGAACGCCGAGAACGGAACGAGCTTGAGCTCGTCCACGAGCATCGGCGGGCCATAACGCTGGGGCCGATAGGTCGCCGCGAGACCGACCAGGGCCAGCACGATGGCGACGATCGCGGCGACGCGGGCTCGCCACCGGCTGCCGAACTCGGCGACGGCGCCGCTGGCTGAGCCCACGGCCCGTAAGAACCCGCCGAGGACCCATCCCACCCACCCGCTCAGCGCGCCGGTCACGAGGACGAGGGGGAGCGCCGCGAGCACGCGCTCGGTCGCCCACGGCCGCCCGACGGCCCAGCCCATCCACACGAACTCCATCGTCACGAAGGCAATGGTGAACGCGACCCCCGCCGCGACCGACAGCCACGCGCCGTCGCGCCGGCTGCGGGCCCGCCGGCGTTCTTCGCCCCAGAACGCGAGCGAGAGGACGGCGGCGGGGAGGGCCAGGATCGGGGTCAGCGTGTAGCGGTCGAACTCGATCGCCCGCAGCATGACGTCCATGAGCCATGTGACGCCGAGGAACAGCAGACACGCGAGCGTCGGCGCCCACGGCCCCACGGCCCGCGCGGCGGCGACGAGGACGACCGGGACCAGGAGGGCGACGAGAAACGGGTAGAGGTCCGGCGTGCGGGCGTGGGACAGCATCGTGTAGTGGGCGAGAATGAAGTGGCCGCGATGGACGAGATCCACCAGCACGGCCAGCATCGCGCCCCGCCAGAGCCACGCGCTGGCGAGCGCGCCGCGGCCGCGCTGGGCGGCGACGGCGAAGAGCAGGCCGATCGCCGCGACGCCGGCCCCCAGGTGGAGCTGAAGGTGGGGCGGGCTCCAGATGAGGACGTCCTTGCCGAAGGTCGCGTGCCACCACGCATCCACCGGCGCCGCGGCCATGATCACGAAGATCCCGAGCGCGGTGACGGCGAAGCCGAGGGGCAGCCGGAGGCGCCGGAGTCGGAGAATCGGACCGCCGAAGTCCTCGGCGCGACCGAGCGTCGCGCGGGCGACGCTCGTGAGGGCAGCGCCCAGCACGCCGAGCCCGCCGCAGTAGATGAAGACGTGCGGCAGGATGAAGAACGAGTCGCGGCCAACGGTGCGGTGCCACGCGGTATCGAGATACACGCCGACCATCCCGGCGGCGCCGGAGACGATGGCAACCGCGATCGCGACGGCCGGGAACGAGCCCGTGACGACGGCGGTCGTGCCGGCGGGCCTCATGCCCCACGGATTCTAGCAGGGGCGACGCGGGTGACACGAACGCCACGACATGGCGTAGGCTTGAGCGATCGGAGGACACCATGGTGACGACGCGGAGCATCGCGGTGAAGGGCGGCGACGTCGTGCTGCTGGTGGGCACGGTGAAGGGAGCCTTCCTCCTGCGCGCACCCGCCACGCGGGCGACCTGGGAAGTCGGGGGGCCCTATCTCGCCGGCCGGGCCGTGTACGCCCTGACCCATGACAGCCGGGCGGGCCGCCGGCGGATCTGGGCGAGCGCGACGAGTATGCACTGGGGCGCGGTGCTCGTCTCGACGGACGACTGGGGTCGGACGTGGACGGAGCCCGAGGAGGCCAACGTCAAATTCCCGGCGGAGAGCGGACTGGCGCTCAAGCAGATCTGGCAGGTCGTCCCCGGCCGCGCCGCCGAGCCCGACACCCTCTACTGTGGCGTCGAGCCCGCGGCGCTCTTCCGGTCCACCGACGGCGGGCAGACATGGAACTGCGTGAGCGGGCTCCTCGACCACCCGCACCGGCCGCGCTGGACGCCGGGTGGCGGCGGTCTCTGCCTCCACACGATCGTGCTCGATCCCGTGAAGGCCGCGCGCATGTGGGTCGGCGTCTCGACGGGCGGCGTGTATCGCACGGACGACGGCGGCCGCGCCTGGGCGGCGCGCAACGTCGGAATCCGGGCCGAGTTCCTCCCCGAGAAATACCCCGAGTTCGGCCAGTGCGTTCACAAGATCGTCCAGCACCCGGAACGTCCGGCGACGTTGTTCCTCCAGAACCACTGGGGCCTCTACCGGTCGGACGATGCGGGCGACTCGTGGCAGGACGTGGCCCACGGCGTGCCGTCCGATTTCGGCTTCCCGATGGCGATCCATCCGCGCGAGCCCGACACGGTCTACGTCCTTCCGCTCGAGTCCGACACCTTCCGCTGCCCGCCTGGTGGGAAGCTCCGCGTCTACCGCACGCGGAACGGCGGTCGGTCGTGGCAGCCGCTCACCCGCGGGTTGCCTCAGCAGGGCGCATACGAGACGGTCCTGCGCGACGCGCTGGCCACCGACACGCTCGACCCGGCCGGCGTCTACTTCGGTACGCGCAACGGGAAGCTCTTCGCGTCGAGGGACGGGGGCACCTCGTGGCGCCTCGCGGTCGAGGGCCTCCCGCCCGTGGTCTGCGTGCGCGCCGTGGTCGTCGATCGAGCCCGAAGACAGCGGTGACGCGGGTCGCCTTTCTCATCCCCGCTGCCCTGCGGCCGCTCGCCGAGGGGCGGAGCCGACTCCACGTCGACGTCCCGCGCGGCTCGCCGTCGCTCGGCGAGGCGCTCGACGCGCTGTGGGCGCTCTACCCTGGCATCCGAGACCGCGTGCTGACCGAGCAAGGCGAGGTCCGTCCGCACGTGAACGTCTTCGTGGGCACCGAGAGCAGCCGGTGGAGCGGGGGCCTGGCGACGCCCGTGCCCGAGGGCGCCGAGATCTCGATCCTCCCCGCCGTGAGCGGCGGCTGACGCGGCAACGGTGAGCCGCTGGGTCGCGCTCGCGATCGTGTTCGTCACGCGCACGTCGATGGGCTACCAGTTCCAGTCCGTCGCCTCCGTGGGCCCGCTCCTCGTCCCCGAGCTCGGGCTCGCCTGGGCGCAGCTCGGTACGCTCATCGGCGTCTACATGCTGCCCGGCGCGTTCTTCGCTCTGCCGGGTGGGATGCTCGGCCAGCGCCTGGGCGAGCGCCGCACGGTCGTGGCGAGCCTCGCGCTCATGGTCGCGGGCGGCCTCGTCACCGCCGCCAGTCACGGCTTCGCGCTCGCCGTCAGCGGACGGCTCCTGAGCGGCGTCGGTGCCGTGCTCATGAACATCCTGCTCGCCAAGATGGTCGCCGACTGGTTCGCCGAGGGCGAGCTGACGACGGCGATGGCCATCATGCTCTCGAGCTGGCCGGTCGGCCTCGGCCTCGCGGCGGCGACGCTCGGCGGCGTCGCCACCTCCTCCTCGTGGCGGATGGCCGTCGCGACCACGGCGGTCGCCGCCGCCCTCGGGCTCGTGCTGATCGCCTTCGCGTATCGCGATCCGCCGCGCGCGCAGGGGAGCGCGGCCGGGCCACCGGCGCGCCGCGCGCGGCTTCCACGGCGAGAGGTCAGGCTCGCGCTGAGCGCGGGCTTCGCCTGGGGCTGCTTCAACGCGAGCCTCGTCGCCGTCGTCGCCTTCGGCCCCGCGATGCTAGTGGCCCGCGGCGTCTCGCTCGGCGACGCCGGCTTCATCGTGAGCCTGGCGATCTGGGTCACGATTCTCTCGGTGCCCCTCGGCGGGGTGCTCACGGACCGCCTCGGCCGGCCGACCCTGGTCATCGTCGCCGGCAGCGTCGCCGCGGGGCTCGCCACGCTGCTGCTGCCCGTCCTCCCTCACCCGCTCCTGGCGTTCTCCTTGCTCGGCTTCCTGACCGGGGCGGCGCCCGGCGCCGTGATGGCGCTCTTGCCCAAAACGGTGGCTCCCGAGCGCCTGGCCACCGCCTTCGGCGTCTACTACACGGTGTTCTACGTCGTGATGGCGCTGACGCAGCTCGCCGCCGGCGTCGTGCGCGACGTCGTCGGCAGCCCCGCGGCGCCCATCGTCTTCGCCGCGCTCGTCATGGCCGCGACGGTCTTCGGGCTCGCGCTCTTTCGCCTCGCCGAGCGCGCGGCGCCCCGCCTGGATGCGAGCGCCCCGCGCGCAGCGCGATGTCTCTAACGATGGAGTCGGGATCTCACGATGTATGTTACGATGTATGGCCAAAGGCGGAGGTGCGGGTATGCCACGAATGACTCGCAAGCAGGTGTACATCGAGCCCCGCCAGAACCGTCTGCTCAAGGAACGCGCCCGCAGGTACCGCGTCACGGAAGCCGATCTGATCCGTCAGGCCATCGACCGAGGTCTCGAGCGGACGGCAACGCGGGCTCCCGACATCGAGGCGTGGAAGCGGATCGAGCGCTTCATCGGCCGGCGACGGTCGCAACGAGTGCGCCCCGCCAAGCGGACGTGGAGGCGGGCCGAGCTCTATGAGCGCTGAAATTCTGATCGACACGAACGTCCTCGTCTACGCCTACGATCCTCGGGCACGAGCGAAGCAGCAGCAAGCTCTCACCGTTCTGCGACGCCTTGTCGTCAACGGACACGGCAGGCTTTCCACCCAGACCCTCGGCGAGTTCTACACCGTGGGCACGCGGCGTCTGGCTCCCAGGCTCAGCCGTGAGGACGCGGCCGGGCAAGTCGTCGCCCTGGCGGCCGCGTGGCCCATCTTGCCAGTCACCGCGCTCGTCGTCTTGGAGGCGGCTCGAGGAGCGTCCGCGCATCGCCTCGACTATTGGGACGCGCAGCTCTGGGCGACGGCGCGCCTGAATCAGATCCAGGTCATTCTGACCGAGGACTTCGCGCACGGGCGGGTGCTGGAGGGCGTGCAGTTCATGGACCCCTTCGCGGCCTCGTTCGATCTGACTGCGCTCGACTCGACACACTGAGAGCCGCGGCTCGCTCCCGGAGCTCGGCACCCTAGCCGCCTTACTTCGACCGGACGGACTTCAGGAAGCGCAGCACCGCGCGGTTGAAAGCGTCGGCCTGCTCGAGGAAGAAGCCGTGGCCGCCCGGAAGCACCACGAGGCGCGCGCGGGGGAGCTTCGACGCGAGCGCCTTCGAGAACGCGGGCGGCGTGAGGATATCGTCCTTGCCGACCAGCACGAGCGCCGGCACGCGGATCGAGCCGAGCCGCCCGACCCGCGTCCCGTTCCATTCGAGGATCCCGCGCGCCTGGCGCTCGATCGCCTCGGGCTTGGTCTGGTGCGGATAGGCGAGCGCCCGCTGGAAGGCCTGCTCGACGTTGTCCTTCTTGGCGAGAAACTCCGGCGAGAAGATCCACGGGTAGACGACGTAGCGATAGCGCTCCTCTACCGGGACGCGGTAGGCGAGCGAGATCCACGCCTCGATCGTGTGCAGGAACCGCGCGTCCGCGTCCGCCCACGTGCACGCGAGCGTCAGCGAGCGGACGAGCGGCGGGTGGCGGAGCGCCAGCTCCGTCGCGATCGTGCCGCCCATCGAGGCGCCTAGGACATGGGCGCGCGGGAGCTTCAGGTGCCGCAGCAGCGCGGCCGCGTCGTCCGCCATCTGGGCGGTGGTGTACAGGGGGTCGGGGGGGAGGTCCGTCTCGCCGACGCCGCGGTTGTCGAAGGTGACCACCTGGAAGTGGGGCGCGAGCGCCTTCACCTGTAATACAAAGCCCACGGCCGGCGCCGAGAGGCCGTTGATCAGGAGGACGGGCGCCCCCTGCCCGCTCACTTCGTAGTGCATCCGGATCTTGTTGATGATCGCGTACGGCATCAGATCACCAGGGCGACCTTGATGGAGTCGGGCTGGGCGTGGGTCACGAAGGCGTCGCCGATCGCGTCGAGTGGGAAGCGGTGGCTGACCAGGGGCCGCGTCTTGACGGTTCCGTCCGCGACGAGGCGCATCGCCTCGGAGAACTCGTCCTGGTAGATCATCGAGCCCAGAATAGTGATCTCGCGGCGGACGACGGAGAAGAACTCGACCGGCGTCGACTCGTGGGGCAGCCCGGTGAGGATGATTCGCCCGCCCGGCCTGACGAGGGCGAGCGCGTGATTCACGGCCTCCGCGGCGCCGGCCGTCTCGATCACGCAGTCCACGCCCTCGCGCCCTGAGAAGGCGCGCGCCCGGGCGTCGAGAGGCCCGTCCTCGACGGTGTGCGTCGCCTCGGCGCCGAGGTCGCGGGCGAGCGCGAAGCGCCGCGCGGTGCGACTGACGACGAGGATGCGCGCCCCGTGCCCGCGCGCCACCTGGACGGCCAGAAGCCCCAGCGTCCCTGCGCCCACGACCGCCACCGTCTCTCCGGAGCGCACGTCAGCGCGGCCGACGGCGCGGACGGCCACCGCGAGCGGCTCGGTGAGGACCAGGTCCTCGTCGGCGACCCCGGCCGGCGCCGGCCAGCAGCAGCGGGCCGGGACGCGCACGAGCTCGGCGAAGCAGCCGTCCACGTCGATGCCGACCGCCGTGCGCGCCAGGCACAGGTTCTTGTTGCCCTCCCAGCAGAGCGGACACGTCCCGCACGAGTAGTTCGGCTCGACCGCGACGTGACCGCCGGGCGCCACGCGCGTCACGCCCGCGCCGATCGTCTCGACACGACCCACGAACTCGTGCCCCATCACCCGCGGGTAGGCCACGGGCCGGTCGCCCGACCAGATGCGATAGTCGGTCCCGCAGAGCCCGGCCACGGTGACGCGGACGAGGACCTCGTCCCCCCGGACCTCGGGTCGCGTCGACGACTCGACGCGCAAATCGCGCGGACCGTGAAGAATCGCGGCTTTCACGCGGCAGACTGTACCCCAGTCTCAGGTTTTTTCCTAGAATGCCGGCCGGAGTCGATGGTAGCCTGCATTCGAACGGTTGATGATCTCGTTCCTCTATTACCTCTACGAGCGGCGCCTCCTTCGGGAGATCCGGGAGCGCCCCGTCCCCCGGCACCTCGGCCTCATCCTCGACGGCAACCGCCGATACGCGCTCGAGCGAGGGTTCGTCGACCCGCTCGAGGCGTACGCGCTCGGCGCGCGGAAGCTCGACGACATGCTCCTCTGGTGCGACGAGCTGTCGATCCCCGCGGTGAGCCTCTGGGTCTTGTCGACGGAGAACTTCCGCCGGGACGCAAGTGAGGTCTCCGGCATTTTGGAGACGGTCGAGGCCAAGCTCGTCCAGCTCGCCCGTCATCCGCGGACCCACCGCCTCGGCGTGCGGGTCCGCGCCGTCGGCAAGCTCGATCTCCTCCCGGACTCGGTCGTCGCCGCGATCCGTGAGGCCGAGGAGGCCACCGCCGCCAACCGCGGAATGGTACTGACCATCGCCGTCGCCTACGGCGGGCGCCAGGAGATCATCGACGCGATGCAGGCGATGCTCCGCGAGAAGGCCAAACAGGGCGAGGACCTCGAGACGATCATCGAGGGCATCTCGGAGGAGACGCTCGCTCAGTACCTCTACACGCCCGATCTGCCCGATCCCGACCTCATCATCCGGACGAGCGGCGAGGTGCGCCTGTCGGGGTTCCTCCTCTGGCAGAGCGCGTACAGCGAGTTCTACTTCTGCGACGTCCACTGGCCGGCGTTCAGGAAGACCGATTTCCTCCGCGCCGTGCGCGCCTTCCAGCAGCGCGACCGGCGCTTCGGCCAGTAGCGGAGTAGCCGACGTTCGAGCGGCGGCTTTTGCCGCCGTTCGAGCGCGGGCTTTGCCCGCGCAATCCCTCCTGGGGGAGGCCTCGGAGGGGGCCGACGAGGCCCCCTCCGATGGTCTAGGCGGCGGAGTGGCCGCCGTCGAGGAAGATGGTCTGCCCCGTCATGAAGTCGGAGGCGGAGGAGGCCAGGAAGACCGCGAGCGGACCGATCTCCTCGGGCCGCCCGATCCGGCGCATGGGGATGTCGCGCGTGAGCCGCTCGTTGATCCGCGGGTCCGCAAACGCCTCGTCGGTCATGGGCGTGGCGAACCATCCCGGGGCGATCGCGTTCACCTGGATCCCGTGGCGGGCCCACTCGACGCCGAGCGCGCGCGTGAGCGCGATCACGCCGCCCTTGGTCGCGGCGTAGATCGTGTAGCCGGGGAGCCCCACCTGCCCCAGCACCGAGGCGACGTTGATGACCTTGCCCGACGTCTGCGCGATGAGGTGGGGGGCCGCCGCGCGGCAACCGTTGAAGGCGCCCGTGAGGTTCACGTCCACCATGAAGCGCCAGTCCGCTGCGGTCATCTCGGCGAGCGGCGCGACCTTGGCGACGCCAGAGTTGTTGACCACGATGTCGAGCCGGCCGAGCTCGCGGACGGCGCGCGCCATCAGCGCCTCGACCTCGGTGTAGCTGGCGACGTCCGTGGGCACGACCAGGGCGCGCCGACCCGCCGCCTGGACGCGTCGCGCGGTCTCCTCGAGGTCTCCCTTCGAGCGCGCCGCCAGGGCCACGTCGGCGCCGGCCCCGGCGAGCGCGACGGCGATCGCCCGACCGAGCCCCCGGCTCGCGCCGGTGACGACCGCGACCTTGTCCGCGAGCGTCAGCGGTAGAGCTCCTCGAGCGCGCCCTGGTACTTCTGCGCGACGACCTTGCGCTTCACCTTCAGGGTCGGCG
Source organism: Candidatus Rokuibacteriota bacterium (assembly GCA_003220315.1). Taxonomy (GTDB): domain Bacteria; phylum Methylomirabilota; class Methylomirabilia; order Rokubacteriales; family CSP1-6; genus 20CM-2-70-11. The sequence goes on along the minus strand of QHSA01000179.1, from coordinate 1,536 downwards.
TGAGCTCGCCCCCGTCGAGCGTGAAGTCCGCCGGGAGCACCGCGAACTTCTTGATCTTCGCGTACGACTGGAGTTGCGTGTTCTTCTCCTCCACCGTACGCCCGATGCGCTCGACGATCTTCGGATGCGTGACGAGCACCACCGGGTCGTTGACGAGGATCCCCTGCTCGCGGGCGAACTTCGTCAGCTCCTCGGGGTTGACCGTGATGAGCGCGACCGGGTACGGGCGTCGATCGCCGTAGACCATCACCTGGCTGATGAACGGGTCGGCCTTGAGCATGTTCTCGATGTTCTGGGGGGCGATGTTCATGCCGCCGGCGGTGACGATGATGTCCTTCTTGCGGTCGGTGATGAAGAGGAACCCGTCCGCGTCGAGCCGGCCGATGTCGCCAGTGTGGAACCACCCGTTGGGCTCGAAGACCTCCTTCGTCGCCTCGGGCTGCTTGAAGTAGCCGCGCGTGGCGACGTTGGCCCCGCGCGCGAGGATCTCGCCATCGGGTGCGATCTTGAGCTCCACCCCCGGCAACGGCTGGCCGACGGAGCCGAACCTGAAGCCGGTCCGCCGGTTGAAGGTCAGGGCCGGACACGTCTCGGTGAGCCCGTACCCCTCGAGCAGCAGGATCCCCGCCGCGTGGAAGAACTCGGCGATGTCGCGCGAGAGAGGCGCGCCGCCGGAGACGGCCCACTCGAGCCGCCCGCCGAGCGCCGCGTGGAGCTTCGAGAAGACGAGCTTGTGGGCGAGCTTACGCCTCCACTCGAGCGACGACGGCACCGGTTGGGCGCGTTGCTGATGGCGGCTCACGTCGCGGCCCACGCCGACGGCCCAGTGGAAAATCTTCCGTTTCACGGGCGAGCCCGCCTCGACCCCGGACAGGATCTTCGCGTAGACCTTCTCGAAGACGCGCGGGACGCTGCAGATGAAGTGGGGGCGCACCTCCCTGAGATTTTCGCCGACCTTGTCCAGGTTCTCGGCGAAGGCCGTGGTCAGCCCATGCGCCACCCCGAGGAACGACTCCAGACGCGCGAAGGAGTGGGCGAGCGGCAGGAACAGCAGGTGCACCCATCCCTCCTCCACGGGCGTGGACTGCCTGGAAGCGTCCACGGCGGCGATGTGGTTGCCGTGAGTCTGCAGCACGCCCTTCGGCGGCCCGGTCGTCCCGGAGGTGTAGACGATCGTCGCGAGATCCTCGGGCCGGGTCGTCGTCACCCGCTCGGCGAGCGTGGACTTGTGGGCCGCCTCGCTCTCGCGTCCGAGCCTTCGCAGCGACTGCCATGTCATCACCGTCCTCGGCGGCTGGGGGGCGTCGTAGCCGGCGATGACCACGATCTGCTCGAGGCCCGGCATCTTGTCCCGGACCTGGAGCGCCTTGGCGAGCTGCGCCGGGTCCTCGACGATCAGCGTCTTCGCCTCCGAGTCGTTGACGACGTAGGCGATGAGGTCGGGCGGATAGGTCGGGTAGACGGGCACCGTCACGCACCCGGCGGTGAAAATCGCGAAGTCCGCCTGCACCCACTCGGCGCGGCTCGTCGAAAGGA
>QHSA01000178.1 GCA_003220315.1 Candidatus Rokuibacteriota bacterium | reverse complement strand
TCGCCGGCCTCGCCCCCTGGGAGATCATCGCCTCGGTCGTCGACGCCGTCGCGATCCCGGTCACCGGAAACGGCGACGTGCGGAGCCACGACGACGCGCGCGCCATGGTCCGCGCGACCGGCTGCGCCGCGGTCATGATCGGCCGCGGCGCCCTCGGCGCCCCCTGGATCTTCACCCCCGGGGCGGTGTCCCGCGCCGAGAAAGCGCAGATCATCCGCCGCCACGCTCGGCTGATCGAGGCCCACCTCGAGTCCCGCACGGCGCTCGTCCAGCTCAAGAAGCATCTCGCGTGGTACGCGAACGGCCTGCCCTTCGCCGCGCGGATCCGCGCGGAGCTCTTCGCCGCGCCGAGCGCGGCCGCGGTCCGCGACGCCTTCTGGCGGCTCTGGTGACCCGGCGCGCCCCGATCGCCTCCCGCGACGCTGCGTGACGACCCCGCCGCCACCCCCACGGCGGTTCACGGCGGTCGTCTTCGACATGGACGGTGTCCTGGTGGACTCCGAGCCCATGCACCTGGACGCGATGCGCCGGGTGCTCACACCATACGGCGTCGCCTACACAGACCGCGAGAACGCAGAGTTCTTCGGCTTCACCGATCCCGAGGTCTTCGGGATCCTCCGGGCCCGCTACGGCCTCGCCCCGGAGGCCCTCGAGCTCACCCGCCAGCGGACGAAGCTTCTCGTGGAGCTCACGCGCGAGGGCACGGTGCCCATGCCCGGCGTTCCCGACGTCCCGCGCGCGCTCCACGGTCTGGGGTACCGGCTCGCGGTCGCCTCGTCCTCGGCGCCGGTCGTCATCCGCGCGACCGTGGAGGCGCTCGGCATCGCGCCGCTCTTCGAGACCCTCGTCTCTGGTCTCGACGTCGGCCGTGGGAAGCCCGCGCCCGACGTCTTCGTCGAGACCGCACGGAGGCTCGGCGTCCCGCCACACGCGTGCCTGGTCGTCGAGGACTCGCGCAACGGGCTCCTGGCGGCGAAGGCCGCGCGGATGGCGTGCGCGACGATTCCCTGTCCCGCCACGCGCCACGAGGACTTTTCCGAGGCAGACTTCAAACTGGAGGCGCTCCAGGACCTCCTCTCGATCCTCCGCTAGTTCATCGACCCGGCGCTAGTCCGACCGCCCCCGCGCGGCGATCTCCCACACCGCCTCCACCGTCGAGTCACGGACGGCGTAGACGCGGTCGTAGAGGTTGATCGTCGGATCGCAGTGCGGCGGAAAGAACTCGATGCGCTCGCCGAGACGCGGCGCGCGCGCGGGGTCGGTGATCGTGAGCCTGCCGTGCTCGTCGCCGGCGAAGGCATACGCGATCCCCGCGCGCTCGACGGGCTCGGGCGGGAATGGCTTGTCGGTGGAGAACGCCTTGAGGCCGGCGTCCACCATCGCGCGGTCGCGCGTCGGCACGCTGACGACGGTCGCCACCACGGTGAGCGCCATCTCGAAGTCGGTGAGGAGCTCGCCGCCCCGTCCGCCGACCCGGCGATAGTCGAGGTCCATCACGCAGTACGAGCCCGCCTGGAGCTCGGTGAGCCCCGGCAGCTCGACGTCGATGTCCCACGTGCCCGTCGAGCCCCCCGCGACGATCTCGACGGGCAGGTCGTGGCGCTCGAGAAGCGCGCGCGTCTCCGTGAGGGGCCGGAGCGCGTCGAGCGACGCCTCGCGACGCGCCTTCCAGCCGACGACGTGGGCGCAGTGCCCCGCGTAGCCCTGGAGGCCGCGGAGCCGGAGCGCGCGCTGCGCCGCCACCGCCCGGGCCAGGGCGAGCGCGGGCTCACCCGGAGCCACACCCGTCCGGCGGTTCCCGACGTCCACGTCCACGAGCACGTCGACGACGACGCCGTCCGCCGTGGCCTCGCGTCCGAGGGCGGCGACGTTGTCGGCGTGGTCCACGACGATCAGCGTGTCCGGCGCCTCGGAGACGAGCCGCATGAGGCGGCGGATGGCCGCCGGCGCCACGACCTCGGTCGTGATCAGGAGCCCACGGATCCCGGCGCGCGCCAGCACTTCCGCCTCGCCGAGCTTCGCGCACGCCACGCCGCGTGCGCCCGCGGCGATCTGGCGTCGCGCGATCTCGGGACACTTGTGGGTCTTCGCGTGGGGGCGGAGCTGTTTGCCGTGGCGCGCGACGTGCTCCGCCATCCTGTGGACGTTCCGCTCGAAGCGGTCGAGATCGAGCAGCAGGGCCGGCGTCGGGATGTCGTCACGGGTCATGAACGCTCACTCTAGCATGCTAGACTCTGGCCATGCCGGGACGGCCGTTTCTGCAGATCCCGGGCCCGACGCTGGTGCCCGAGCGGATCGTGCGGGCCATGTCGCAGCCGATCATCGACCACCGCGGCCCCAGGTTCGCAGCGCTCGTCGAGGCGTGCCTCGACGGGCTCAAGCGCGTCTTCCAGACGCGGACGGGGCGCATCGTCCTCTATCCGGGCTCGGGCACCGGCGCGTGGGAGGCGGCGATCGTGAACACGCTGTCGCCCGGCGATCGCGTGCTCGCGTGCATCAACGGTCACTTCTCGACGGGCTTCGCGCGGACGGCCGAGGCGTACGGCGTCGAGTGCGAGCGCGTCGAGGTCCCCTACGGCGACGGCGCGCCCGCCGACGAGCTCGAGCGGCGGCTTCGCGCCGACGCGGCTCACCAGCTCAAGGCGCTCCTCGTCGTCCACAACGAGACCTCCACCGGCGTCACGTCGAACGTCGCCGCCGTGCGCGCCGCGCTCGACCGCGCCCAGCACCCGGCCCTCCTCCTCGTGGATACCGTGTCGTCGCTGGCATCGATCGACCTTCGGTTCGACGACTGGGGAGTGGACGTCGCGCTCACGGGACCGCAGAAGGGGCTCATGCTGCCGCCGGGGATGGCGATCCTCGCGGTCAGCGAGAAGGCGCTCACGGCGAGCGACAAGGCGCGCTGCCCGCGCTCGTACTGGGACTGGCGACCCATTCTCGAGCGGAACCGTCGCGGCGAGTTCCCCTATACCCCGGCGACGCTGCTCCTCTTCGGTCTCGAGGAGGCGCTCCGGATGCTCGACGAAGAGGGGCTGCCGCGCGTCTTCGCTCGCCACGCGCGGCTCGCCGAGGCCTGCCGGCGCGCGGTGAGCGCGCTGGGGCTCGCGCTCCTCTGCCGGAACCCCGCCGAGTACTCGCACACGCTCACCGCGGTCGTCATGCCACCGGGGTTCGACTCCGACGAGTTCGTCCGCCACGCCCACCGACGGCTCGATCTATCCCTCGGTGTCGGGCTCGGCGCGGTCCGTGGCAAGGTGTTCCGCATCGGCCACCTCGGGAGCCTCAACGAGCTCGACCTGCTCGGCGGGCTCGCGGGAGTCGAGATGATGCTGAAGGACTTCGGCGTGCCCGTGCGGCTCGGCGCCGGCCTGGCCGCCGCCCAGGAGTTCCTGCTGAGCGAGGCGATCAGCGCGGAAGCGCGCGCCTGAGGTTCCTCTGCTGGATGCCGCTCTGGACGTCGTACCCGAGGTCCGGGCGCCGCGGCAGGGGTGGAGCCTGCTCGCGGAGTGCCCTCTGGTCGCGGTCGACGCGCTCGAGGTCGGCCACACCGCGCTCGGCGTCACGGACGGCGTCCTCCGACTGAGGCGCCGGCGGGACGACGAGGCGCCCGAGCTTCGACTCGGGCGGGCTCTCCTGTTTCGTGATCTCGAGCGGCATCTGGCCCGGGGCCGGTGCCATCTGGGCGTTGGCCGCCACGGGGAGCGCCAGCAGGACGAGCAGTGCGGCGATGGTGCGTCGCATAGCCAAAGCTTACGCCCGGATCACGACACGCTCACCTCGTCGCCGAGCTCGTTCGTGTCGCCCGGCCGGCGCGGATAGTGCGTGGCGAGCTCACGCCCGATCTCCTCGATCGCGCCGACGAGCGCCTCCCGGGGCGCCCCCGCGCGGAGCCGCTCGATCATCCTGTCGCGCACCCGGTGCCAGTGGCGGTCGCCGACGCGACCGTGGATTCCCACGTCGCCCACGACGGCAAGCTTCCTGTCCTCGATCGCGAGATAGAGGAGCACGCCGTGCCGCTCGACCGTGCGGTGCATGCCGAGCCTCGCGAAGAGCCTCCGCGCCCGCTCGAGGGCGTCCACGGGCTTGCCGAAGAAGCGGCGCGGCAGCCGGCGCTCCAGATGCACCCGGATCTCGGCCGATGTCCGCGTCTCGGCGGCCTTGATCGCGGCGCCGATCGCGTCGAAGTCCGGCTCGCCGAGGAGCCGCCGCGTCCACCTGGGGCGCTTCGCCATGGCCCTACCAGTCTCCGCTCGCGCCACCGCCGCCCGACGCGCCCCCGCCGCCCGAGAAGCCGCCGTCGCCCCCGCCACCGCCCCAGCGTCCCCCGCCGCCGCCCCAATAGACGGGGCCTGAGGCGGACCACCGGCCGCCGCGCCCGGCCGAGTAGCCGCCACGCTGACGCGTGGCCTGGAGCGCGATGCCGCCGATCGTGACCGCCGTGAGCCCGAGAAAGAGGAGCGCGTAGAGGTCGGCGGCCCGCTCGCTCTCCCGCTGCCGACGCCGAAAGCCCTCGGCCTGACGCTCGAACTCGGCAGGCGACGACGGCCCGCCCGACGCGATCCGGGCGTAGACCGCGTCCGCCGCGGCCTCGAGCCCCGCGGCGTAGCGCCGCTCCTTGAAACTCGGCGCGACGATCTGGCGGATGATCTGGCCGGCGGCGGCATCGGGCACGACCGCCTCGAGACCGTAGCCGATCTCGAAGCGCAGCTTCCGGTCCTCAGCGAAGACCACGAGGAGCACGCCGTTGTCGAGCCCCTTCTGGCCGAGCCGCCACTGCTGGAAGAGCCGGTTGGTGACGTCCTCGAGGCTCTCGCCCTCGAGCGAGCGGAAGATCGCGATCGCCATCTGGGTACCCGTGGCGCGCTCGTATCGGGCGAGCTTCGCCTCGAGCCGCGCGCGCTCGGGAGCCGCGAGCAGCCCCGCGTAATCGTTCACGCGGGCGCCGGGAGCGGGTGGGAGCGCGAGGGCGACGGCGAGGAGTGCCGGCAGCAGCAGGCTAGAACTTCACCTTGGGCGCGGTCGCCGCGTCCCCCGTGGCCTCGAAGAAGGCCTTGGCCTGGTAGCCTCCGAGGGACGCGACGACGGAGCCGGGGAACAGGCGCAGGCGCGTGTTGTAGTCGCGCACCGCCTCGTTGAAGCGTCGCCGCTCCACGGTGATGCGGTTCTCCGTGCCCTCGAGCTGGGTCTGGAGCGCGAGGAAGTTCGCGTTCGACTTGAGATCGGGGTAGCGCTCGACGGTCACCAGGAGACGACTCAAGGCGCCCGAGAGCTGGTTCTGAGCGGCTTGGAACCGCTCGAGCGCCTTGGGATCGCCGAGGGCCTGGGGCGTGAGCTGGATGGAGCTGGCGCTCGCGCGCGCCCGCGTCACCTCCTCCAGGACCGTCCGCTCCTGAGCCGCGAAGCCCTTCACGGTCTCGACGAGGTTCGGGACGAGGTCGGCGCGGCGCTGGTAGACGTTTTGCACCTGCGCCCACTTCTCGTTGACGTTCTGCTCGGCCACGACGAGCTGGTTGTTGACGGACACCGCCCAGGCGAGGATGCCGACGACGACGATGACGACCACCGCGAGGGCGATCAGGAGGCTACGCATCATAACGGGCATTGATTATATACTTGGCCACCCGGCACGACCGCGGAACGAAGGAGGTCTCCATGCCGACCTACATCGCCCTCGTCAACTACAGCGATCAGGGGATCCGGAACATCAAGGACGGCCCCAAGCGCCTCGACGCCGCCAAGAAGATGCTGAAGGACATGGGCGGCGAGCTGAAGCAGTTCTATCTGACGATGGGCGCCCACGACATTGTCACGGTCATGGAGGCCCCGAGCGACGAGACGGCCGCGAAGTTCATTCTCATGCTCTCCGCGGGCGGCAACGTCCGCACGACGACGATGAAGGCGTTCACCGAGGCGGAGTACCGGAAGCTGATCTCGACGCTTCCGTGACGCTGCCCGAGTACCGCGTCAAGGCGCGGAACACCGCAGAGAGCCCGGAGAACAAGATCCACGACGACGCCGTGGCGCGTCAGTACGGGTTCCGCGGCGGGCTCGTGCCGGGCGTGACCGTCTACGCCTACCTGACCCATCCGCTCGTCGCGGCGTTCGGCGCGGCCTGGCTCGAGCGCGGCACGGCCGCCGTCAGGTTCGTGGAGCCGGTGCTCGACGGCGAAGAGCTCACCGTCGCCGGGACGGTCGTCGGGCGTGACGCCAAGGGCGTGACCGCCACGCTCGTGGCGTCGACGGCCGCGGCGGGCGAGTGCGCCACGCTGACGGCGACCCTGCCGGCGGGCTCGCCGGTCCCCGTGAACCTCGCGCTCTATCCGATGGCGCCGCTGCCCGCCGAGCGGCCCGCCGCCACGCGCCCCCACCTCGACGGCCTCGCCGCGCTCGGCACACCGGTCACCACCTACGACGACGCGCGCGCCGGCGAGTATCTGGAGAAGGTCGGCGACGCGCTCGGGCTCTACCGCGGCGCGCGCGGCTTCGTCCATCCCGGCTTCTTCCTCGACCAGGCCAACCGCGCCCTCGACAAGAACGTGACGCTGAGCCCGTGGATCCACGTCGGGAGCGTGGTGCGCCACCTGTCCGGGGCGCGCGTCGGCGAGACCCTCGCGACGCGGGGCCGGGTCCGCTCGCTCTTCGAAAAGAAGGGACGCGAGTTCGTCGAGCTCGACCTGGTGATCGTCGCCGGCGAGCGTTCTCGCCCCGTCACCCACATCCTGCATACCGCGATCTACCGGCTGCCGGCGCCCTAGCGCCGCCTCATCCCACGCCACCCGATCGGCGACGCAGGACCTGTCCGGGCAACGCTCCGGTGTGCTCGCCGCCGTCCACGACGGGGACGCCGTTGACGATCACCGTCACGATCCCGACCGGATACTGGTGAGGCTCATCGAACGTGGCCCGCTCGGCGACGGTCTCCGGGTCGAACACTGTGACGTCCGCCCGGTACCCCGCCCGGAGGAGGCCCCGGGCGACGAGACCGATGGCCGCCGCCGGCCCGCCCGTCATTTTATGGATCGCCTGGGGCAGCGTCAGCAATCGCAGCTCGCGCACGTACTGCCCCAGGACCCGCGGGAACGTGCCATAGCAGCGCGGATGCGGCTTGCCCTGGCCGGTCACCCCGTACGGCGCGACGGCATACCCATCCGAGCCGACCAGGACCATCGGCGAGCGGAGCAGCTCTCTGACGTCCTCCTCCGCCATCGAGGCGATGAGGACCCGGGTCGCGCCACGGTCGGCGATCAAGAAGTCACACACGGCATCGACCCCATCGAAAGACCGGCTGCGGGCGATGTCGCCGAGGGTGCGGCCCTCGCATTCAGGCCGATGGGGAGAGACGGCGACGCGGACCGCGTCCCACGATGGAATCCGTCCCCAGCTCCCGAGCCCGTCGGCGGCGATGTCCTCCCGCGCACGGTCTCGCACGTCCGGCCGGCCGAGACGGGCGAGCATGGCGTCCACGCCGCCCTCCTGAACCCACGTCGGCAGGAGGTTGCGGAGCGGGTTGCTGGCGGTCGTATACGGATACTGATCACAGTCGACCGGCACCCCGCGCTGCCGCGCCGCCTCGATCTCGGCGAGCAGGCGCGCGGCGCCGCCCCAGCCGTCCGTTCCCGAAAGCTTCAGGTGGACGATCTCGACGTGAACCCCGCACGTTTCAGCGATCGCGATCGCCTCGCGCACGGCCTCGAACACGCGTCTGGCCTCGTCGCGGACGTGCGTCGCGTACGAGGCTCCGTACCGGCGCAGGACGTGCGCCAGACTCACCATCTCCTCGGCCCCGGCGAAGCACCCCGGCGCGGTGAACAGGCCCGACGAGAGACCGAGCGCGCCCGCCGCCAGCGCCTCCTCGAGCATCCGCCGCATCAGCGTCATCTCGTCGGCCGTCGGTGGGCGATTCGCCATGCCCATCGCCATCAGTCGGAGCGTGTTGTGGCCAACCAGCATGACCGTGTTCACGGAGGTGGCGGGAAACGCGTCCATGTACTCCGCGAAGGTCGTCTCCCGGAACGGAAGCCAGGGCGCGGAGGGCGCCAGGTAGTCGCGGAGCAGCTCCACCCGGCCCGGCAGCACCGGCGCGACGGAGAAGCCGCAGTGCCCGATCACCTCCGTCGTCACGCCCTGCCGAACCTTACTCTCTGCCCGCGGGTTCAGCGGGAGCGTCCAGTCCGAGTGGGTCTTGACGTCGACGAATCCCGGGCTGACGACGCGCCCACGAGCGTCGAAGACACGGCGGGCCGGCCCGACATGGCCGGGTTCGATCGCGGCGACACGTCCGTCACGGATGACGACGTCGGCGACCCGGCCGGGGGCGCCGCTCCCGTCGACGACCTGTCCGCCCCGGATCACGATATCGTCCACACGCAGGCTCCCTTCGACGGCGCGGGTCCGCGACCGCCGGCGGCGCGATCGCGCGCCACACTGCGCTGCGCCGTCGGGATTGTCAAGCGCGGGCGGGCGCTCGCTGGCGGCCCGTTGCTTCGCCTCCACGCACGTGCTAGAAACGGGCATTCCCGCGAGGAGGCGGATCATGGACCTGACCTATTCCCCCGAGGACCGCGCGTTCCGGGAGAAGGCCCGGCGCTGGCTCGAGGCCAACGTCCCCACGGACGATCTGAAGACGCTCGACGAGCGCAAGGCCTGGCACCGGAAGCTCTACGAGGCGGGCTACGTCGGCGTGCTGTGGCCGAAGGAGTACGGGGGCTGGGGCGCCTCGCCGATGCAGCAAGCGATCGTCCAGGACGAGATGGCGCGGGTCAACGCGCCGCCCGCCATCAACGGGCTCGGGATCGGGTTCATCGGGCCGACGATCATCGTCCACGGCACCGACTGGCAGAAGGGGCGCTACCTGAAGAAGATGCTCACGGCCGAGGAGATCTGGTGCCAGCTCTACTCCGAGCCCAACGCGGGCTCGGACCTCGCGAGCCTCAAGACGCGCGCCGAGGACCGGGGCGACCACTTCCTCGTCAACGGTCAGAAGATCTGGACCTCCAGCGGGCCGATCGCCGACTGGGGGATCCTCCTCGCCCGCACCGACTCGAAGGCGCCCAAGCACAAGGGCATCTCGTGCTTCCTCCTCAACATGCGCCAGCCGGGCGTCGAGGTCCGCCCGCTCAAGCAGATCACCGGCTCCTCGCTCTTCTCCGAGGTCTTCATGACCGACGCCCGGGCCGAGCGGCGCGACCTGATCGGCACCCTGAACCAGGGATGGGAAATCGCGCAGACCACGCTCGGCTTCGAGCGCGGCTCGAACTCGCTCGGGCGCGTCACGCGCTACGCGATCGCCTTCAGCCAGCTCGTGCGCGCGGCGAAGGAGCTCAGGCGCGGCGGCCGGCCGCTCATCGAGGACCCCGTCGTTCGCGCCAAGCTCGGGAAGATCTACGCCGAGCTCGAGGTCCAGCGCTACGCGGGGCTTCGCGTGCTCTCGGCGCTGAACCGCGGCGAGTCGCCCGGCGCGGCGTCGTCGATCACCAAACTCTCGTACACGGAGTTCGAGAAGCGCTACTACGAGGCGGCGCTCGAGATCCTCGGGCCGTGGGGCCAGCTCGTCACGGCACCTGAGGAGTTCGAGGAGATCGACACGTCCTCCGGCGAGCCCGGCACGTGGGCGACCGCGTTCCTGTGGTCGCGCGCGGGGACGATCTACTCGGGCTCCTCCGAGATCCAGAAGAACATCATCGGCGAGCGTGTGCTCGGCCTGCCCAAGGAAGTGCGCGCCGACCGCCTGAAGGCGTGACGCGATGAATTTCTCGTTCAGCTCCGATCAGCAGCTGCTGAAGAACTCCGCGCGCGCGTTCCTCGACGAGCACATGAAGCCCGCGACCGTGCGTCTCCTCTGGGACGACCCGCGTGGCGAGAGCGAGGCCTTGTGGAAAGAGATGGGGGAGCTCGGCTGGCTCGGGCTGTCCCTGCCGGAGGCGCACGGCGGAAGCGGGCTCGGCATGGTCGAGACCGCGATCCTCCTCGAAGAGATGGGGCACGCCGCCCTGCCGGGCCCGTACCTGCCGACGGTCCTCGCCGCCCGGGCGATCGAGGAGGCGGGCACGAACGCGCAGCGCATGCGCTGGCTGTCCGCGATCGCCACCGGCGAGGCGCGGGCGACGCTCGCCCTCCTCGACGCCGACCTCGACTGGCGCCCCGAGGGGACGCGGACCCGCGCGGAGAAGAGCGCGACGGGCTGGACGCTCTCGGGCACGAAGCGGTTCGTCCCCTGGGCCCATGTCGCCGACGTGCTCCTCGTGCCCGCGCGGACGCCCGACGGGCTCACGCTCTTTCTCGTGGACCCGGCAGCCGCGGGGCTCACCCTCGAGCCGGCGCAGGTGATGGATGGGGCGACCCGTCTCGTGACCGTCACGCTGGACGCCACGCCCGTGGGGGGCGACGGCGTCCTCGGCGCTGCCGGCCAGGCGGGACCGTTGCTGGCGAGCCTGCTCAGGCGCGGCGCGGTCGGCGCGGCGGCGGAGATGCTCGGGGCCGCGCGGCGGTGCCTGGACATGGCCGTCGGCTACGCGAAGGTGCGCGAGCAGTTCGGGCAGCCGATCGGCTCCTTCCAGGCGATCCGCCACAAGTGCGCCGAGATGCTCCTGGAGGTCGAGAACTCGCACGCCGCCGTCTACTACTCCGCGTGGGCCCTCGACGCGAGGGCGGAGGACGCGGAGCTCGCGGCGTCGGTCGCCAAGGCGTATGTCGGCGACGCCGCGCGCCGTGTCTGCGGCGAGGCGATCCAGGTGCACGGCGGCATCGGGTTCACCTGGGAGTACGACCTGCACCTCTACTTCAAGCGCGCGAAAGCGCTCGAGGCGATGTACGGGGACGCCGACCACCACCGCGAGCTGATCGTCCGGCGGGTCGCCGCGTAGGCCGCGGGAGACACGCGCCGCTCCCCGTGACCGCGCAGGGACCGCCGCTCGACGGCATCCGCGTCGTCGATCTCACGAGCTACATCGCCGGCTCGTACGCCGCGATGCAGCTCGCCGACATGGGCGCCGACGTCGTCAAGGTGGAGTCCCCCGAGGGCGACGCGTTCCGTGAGCTGCCGGGGTTCTTCGGGTGGAACCGCGGCAAGCGCTCGATCAGCGTGGACCTCAAGACCCCGGAGGGCCGGGCGATCGTCGAGCGGCTCGCCACGGGCGGCGACGTGTTCATGGAGAACATGCGGCCCGGTGTCGCCGAGCGCCTTGGCGTCGGCTGGACGCGGTTCGCCGCGCTCAACCCGCGCCTCGTCTACTGCTCGGTCACCGCGTTCGGCTCCACCGGCCCCGGCGCGGCGCGTCCGGGCTTCGATCCGATCTTCCAGGCGCTCGGCGGCCTCATGACGCTCCAGGGCTTCGGCGGGCCGCCCCAGTACCTCCGCACGGCGCCGACCGACTACTACACGGCCGCGCTGGCGACCCAGGCCATCCTCGCGGCGCTCTTCACGCGCGAGCGCACCGGGCGGGGCCAGCGCGTCGAGACCTCGCTCCTGCGGGGCGTGCTGGCGCTCCAGTCGGGTGTCGCCGTCGACTACCCGGGCAAGCCCTCGCTGGTCCGCGACAACCCGACCTACCGCCTCTACCAGGCGGGCGACGGCCAGTGGTTCTTCCTCGCGGTCGGCAACCAGTCCTTCTGGGTCAAGCTCACGAAGGCGCTCGGCCTCGAGCGCGTCGCCGACGATCCGCGCTTCGGCTCCTGGCTCCTGCGCGTCCAGAACAACGCGGACCTCCTGCCGATCCTCGAGGCGCGGTTCCGCGAGAAGCCCCGCACCGAGTGGCTCGAGCTCCTGGCCGCCCACGACATCCCGGCGGCGCCCGTGCAGCCCCTGCTCGACTTCTTCGAGGACCCGGCGGTACGCCACCACGACCTGGTGCACGAGTACGAGCATCCCGAGGTCGGCCGCCTCCGCCTGGTGGGGCAGCCCATCGCCTTCACCGAGACGCCGACGCGGGATCCGGGCCCGCCACCCACGCTCGGCCAGCACACCGACGAGATCCTGTGCGAGCTCGGCTACACGGACGCCGAGATCGCGGCGCTCCGCGCGCGCCGCGTGCTGGGAGGCCCGCGCCGATGACCTACGAGACGATCCTCTACGACGTGGCCGACGGTGTCGCGACCGTCACGCTCAACCGGCCCGAGGTCCATAACGCGATGAACGAGCGGATGCGCCAGGAGCTGACGCGCTGCTTCGGCGAGGTGGCCACGAGCGACGCGGTGCGCGTCGTCGTCGTCACGGGCGCGGGCGAGCGCGCCTTCTCCGCGGGCGCCGACATCCGCGAGTTCGTCGAGCCGCAGGTGCCCGTCCGCTTCCGCGAGAGCCGGCGACGGGTGGATTTCCGCGCGGCCATGGACCGCTGCCCCCAGCCGATCGTCGCCGCGATCCGGGGCTACGCGCTGGGCGGCGGGCTCGAGCTGGCGCTCGCGTGCGATCTCCGGATCGCCTCGGAGGACGCGCAGCTCGGCCTGACCGAGATCAACCTCGCGATCATCCCGGGCGGCGGCGGGACGCAGCGGCTCCCGCGCCTGATCGGCCGGGGCAAGGCGCTCGAGATGATCCTGACCGGTGCGCGCATCGACGCGCGCGAGGCGCTCTCCCTCGGGCTCGTCGAGCGCGTCGCGCCCGCGGCGGGCGTCCTCGCGTCGGCGCAGGAGCTCGCGCGCGCCCTCGCCGAGAAGGCGCCCGTGGCGCTCCGTTACGCCAAGGAGGCGGTCGTCAAAGGGCTCGAGCTGCCGCTCGCCGACGGGCTCCGCCTCGAGAACGACCTGGCGACGCTGCTCCGCACCACCGAGGATCGCGTCGAGGGCGCGAAGGCGTTCCTCGAGAAGCGCAAGCCTCGCTTCTCGGGCACGTAGGCGCGGTGCGGTTCGCGTATTACGCCCGGCTCACGCGCGCGCAGCAGGCGATCTACCGGAAGAGCGACGCGATCACGGAGATCCGCCTGCCACGGCCGGCCGACCTCCATCCACGCGTCGCGGCCCTCGGGACGGCGTTGCGGTCCGAAGACCGCGCGGCGACCCACGAGGCCAGCCGGGCGCTGATCCGCGGGCTCACCGACGCCATGGGCTTGCCGCCGGTCGGGGTCGAGGTGCTGGCGGCGCGACCCCACGCACGCTGGGGCGAGCTCCACGGCCTCTACACCAACGAGCGCGGCAAGCCGCCGAAGATCCAGCTCTGGATGCGGACGGCCAAGCAGAAGCGCGTGGTCGCGTTCCGCACGTTCCTCCGGACCCTACTCCACGAGGTGGGGCATCACGTGGACTACACGGGACTTCGCCTCAAGGACTCGTTCCACACGGAGGGCTTCTACAAGCGCGAGTCGAGCCTCTTCTACCAGCTCGTGCCCGAGAGGAGAGCCGTCATGGTGACGATCGAGGACCGCCTGAAGCTCCCGCCCGAGACGAACCTGGAACGGATGGAGCGAACGGCCGACGACCTCGCCGCGGCGATCAAGGGCCAGCGTGAGGCCGCGCTGTCACGCCGGCCCGACCCGAAGAACTGGGCGGCCAAGGAGGTCGTCTGCCACCTCCGGGACACCGAGGAAGTCTTCATGGGCCGCTTCCAGCTGATCCTCTCCGTGGACGAGCCGAAGCTCTTTCCCCCGGCCCCCGACCTCGCCGATCGCTGGGCCGAGGACCGCCAGTACCTCCGGTGCGACGTCGAGCGCGCGCTCGACGCGTTCCGCAAGCGGCGAGCGGAGTCGCTGGCCTTTCTAC
>QHSA01000047.1 GCA_003220315.1 Candidatus Rokuibacteriota bacterium | reverse complement strand
AGCTGAACGCGTACGCCCGGCATGGTGTCCGGCACTACTGGCTCGTGGACCCCGAGGTGAAGACGCTCGAAGCATTCGAGCTGGTGGAGGACGCCTACCGGCTCGCCGCGGCGGTCGGCGATGACGACGAGCTTCGACCGGGCGTCTTCCCCGGCCTCGCCATTTCGCTCCCCGACCTCTGGGCGTGACACCAGCGCCCGGGGAAAGGCCGTCCCCATGACGATCCGCGCCGTTCGCGGCGTGCACGACATCCTGCCCGGCGAAGGCGAGAAGTGGCGCCGGGTTGAACGGATCGCGCGCGACGTGTTCGACTCATACGGCTACGAGGAGATTCGCCTGCCGATCTTTGAGCGTACGGAGCTGTTCGCCCGGACCATCGGCGAGGCGACCGACATCGTCCAGAAGGAGATGTACACGTTTCAGGATCGCGGTGGCGACTCCGTGACGCTGAGGCCCGAGGCGACGGCCGGGCTCCTGCGCGCGTACATCGAGCACGGTCTCTTCGTGCATCCGAAGCCCATCAAGCTGTACACCATGGGGCCCATGTTCCGGTACGAGCGGCCCCAGGCGGGTCGGTATCGCCAGTTCCATCAGCTCGACGTGGAAGCGCTCGGCGACGAGCACGCGTCGCTCGACGCCGAGATGATCGCGATGCTCGTCGAGTTCTTCCGGAGGCTCGACCTCGCGCAACGACTCCAGGTCGAGATCAACTCGCTCGGCGACGAGAAGCCCGAGTGTCGACCGCGTTATCGGACGGAGCTCGTCCGCTATCTTCGCGCGAATGCCGACCGCCTCTGCGAAGAGTGCCGGGAGCGGATCGAGCGCAACCCCCTGCGGGTGCTCGACTGCAAGAAGCCCGAGTGTCGGCGGGTGCTCGACCGCGCACCGGCGCTCGGCGACTTTCTCTGCGCAGACTGCGCGGCGCACTTCGGGAAGACACGGGAGTATCTCGAGGCGACGGGAGTGCCGCACGTCGTGAGTCCACGGCTGGTCCGAGGCCTGGATTACTACATGCGGACGACCTTCGAGCTCACCACGACGGAGCTCGGCGCCCAGAACGCGGTGGCCGGTGGCGGGCGGTACGACGGGCTGATCAAGCTGCTCGGCGGTCCGCCCGATCCTGGCATCGGGTTCGCGGTCGGAGTCGAGCGTGTCGTTCAGCTCCTGCCCGACGAAGGTCCGGAGGCATGGGAGGGCCGCCGCGTCGGAGTCTTCCTGATCCCCCTCGGTGAGGAGCCGTTGAAGCGGCTCCTTCCGATCGCCAACCAGCTGAGGTCGAAGGGGCTGGTCGTCGAAGTGGGCCATGGCGAGCGGAAGCTCGGGAGGGAGCTGGAGCGGGCGAACAAGCTCCCGCAAGCGAAGCGCCTCGGGGTCCTCCAGGCGGTGATCCTCGGCCCCGACGAGCTCGCCCGCGGCGAGGCGATCGTGCGCGAGCTGAAATCCGGCACGCAGCGCACGGTGCCGCTGTCCGGGCTCGTCGACGAGCTGCTGGCCCTCGGGGGGCGGGCGTGAGCGACGCGCTGGCCCGCTACCGGACCCACACGTGCGGCGAGCTCCGGGCGCCGCACACGGGCACGACGGCGCGGCTCTCGGGCTGGGTCCACCGGAAGCGCGACCACGGCGGCCTTCTGTTCATCGACCTTCGCGACAACGACGGCCTGACCCAGTGCGTTCTCAAGGGCTCGAGCCCGCACCTGAGGACGGCCGAAGGGCTCCGCCTCGAGAGCGTCCTCACGGTGACCGGGACGGTGGTGGCCCGCGCGCCCGAGGCCGTGAACCCCAAGCTTCCCACGGGGGAGATCGAGCTCGCCGTCGAGGACCTCGAACCCCTCTCGGTCGCCGAGCCGCTGCCGATCCAGGTCAGCGGCGACGCCGAGTATCCGGAGGAGACGCGCCTCCGCCACCGCTTCCTCGACCTCAGGCGGGAGAAGCTCCACCGGAACATCCTGCTGCGGAGCCATGTCATCGCGTCGATCCGCCGGCGCATGATCGCGGCCGGGTTCACCGAGTTCCAGACGCCGATCCTCACGTCGAGCTCCCCCGAGGGCGCGCGCGACTACCTCGTGCCGAGCCGTGTCCACCCGGGGAAGTTCTACGCGCTGCCGCAGGCGCCGCAACAGTTCAAGCAGCTCCTCATGGTCGCCGGGTTCGATCGCTACTTCCAGATCGCCCCGTGCTTCCGTGACGAGGACGGCCGCGCCGATCGGTCGCCGGGCGAGTTCTACCAGCTCGACCTCGAGATGTCGTTCGTCACCCAGGAGGACGTGTTCGCGGCGATCGAGCCGGTCCTCCACGGCGTGTTCGAGGAGTTCCGTCCGGAGTGCGCGGTGACACCGCCGCCGTTCCCCCGGATCCCGTTCGACGAGGCCGTTCTGAAATACGGCTCCGACAAGCCGGACCTGCGCAATCCGCTCGCGATCCGCGACGTCACGGCGGCCTTCCGTGACTCCGGGTTCGCGGTGTTCGCGACCGCGATCGCCGGGGGCGCGGTCGTCCGCGCCGTGCGCGCGCCCCAGGGGGCGGCGCAACCCCGCAGCTTCTTCGACAAGCTGACTCAGTGGGCGCGCGAGCAGGGCGCGCCAGGTCTCGGCTACGTGACGCTCGCGGAGGGCGGGGCGAGGGGGCCGATCGCGAAATTCCTCGACGCGCCGCACCTCGGCAGGCTCCGCGCGGCGACCGAGGCGATCGACGGCGACGTGCTTTTCTTCGTCTGCGAGCAGCGTCCCGCGGCCGACAGGCTCGCGGGGA
>QHSA01000046.1 GCA_003220315.1 Candidatus Rokuibacteriota bacterium | reverse complement strand
GAGGAACGCTTTGAGCTCCACGCCCCTAGCATAACTCC
Organism: Candidatus Rokuibacteriota bacterium; assembly: GCA_003220315.1. Taxonomy (GTDB): domain Bacteria; phylum Methylomirabilota; class Methylomirabilia; order Rokubacteriales; family CSP1-6; genus 20CM-2-70-11. Next base: position 3,524 of record QHSA01000046.1, on the reverse strand, counting down.
ACCGGGCGAGGTTGCGCGGTCCCTTCTGTTTGCTATTTCGCGAGTGATTCCGTAAAGTTGGGATTTCCATGCTGGATTCCCTGAGCACGCGCTTGCAGTCGATCTTCGACCGCCTGGGCGGCCGCGGCCGCCTGACGGAGGAAAACATCCAGGAGGCCCTGCGCGAGGTGCGCGTCGCCCTCCTCGAGGCCGACGTCAACTTCAAAGTCGTCCGCGCCTTCGTCGACCGCGTGCGGGAGAAGGCCGTGGGCCAGGACGTCCTGAGGTCGCTGACGCCGGCCCAGCAGGTCGTCAAGGTGGTCCACGATGAGCTGGTCGAGCTCCTCGGCGGCAGCGGCCACCGGCTCGCCCCGGCGTCCCATCCGCCGACGGTGATCATGCTCATCGGGCTCCAGGGCTCGGGCAAGACGACGACCGCCGCGAAGCTCGCGCGCTGGTACACGAAGCAGGGTCAGCACCCGCTGCTCGCCGCCGCCGACACCAACCGTCCGGCGGCGCAGGACCAGCTCCAGACGCTCGGGGGGGAGCTCGGCGTGCCCGTCGTCGGCGGCCCGGGGCAGACGCCGCTCGCGATCTGCCGCCAGGCGCGCCAGGACGCGGCGGCGCGCGGGCTCACGCCGCTCATCCTCGACACGGCGGGACGGCTCCACATCGACGAGGCGCTGCTCGAGGAGCTCGCGGCGATCCGCAAGGACGTCCTCCCCCACCACGTGCTGCTCGTCGTGGACGCGATGACGGGCCAGGACGCCGTCACCGTCGCCGACCGGTTCAACAAGGCGGTCGGGATCGACGCCGTGATCCTCACGAAGCTGGACGGCGACGCGCGGGGCGGCGCGGCCCTCTCCGTGCGCTCGGTAACGGGCCGGCCGATCGCGTTCGCGGGGACGGGCGAAAAGACCGACGCGCTCGAGCCGTTCCACCCCGACCGGCTCGCCTCGCGCATCCTCGGCATGGGCGACGTGCTCTCCCTCGTCGAGCGCGCCCAGGAGGCCGTGGACCAGACCAAGGCCGAGGAGCTCGTCCGGAAGCTCCGCGAGGACGCGTTCACGCTCGACGACTTCCGCGACCAGCTCCGCCAGGTGCGCCAGCTCGGCCCGCTCGACCAGGTCCTCGGCATGCTGCCGTTCGGTAAGATGCTGAAGGCGGCGCCGAAGGACCTCTCCGCGGAGTCGACGGACCTCGGCCGGTTCGACGCGATCATCACGTCGATGACGCCGGACGAGCGGCGGAGCCCCGAGGTCATCAACGGCAGCCGCCGCGCGCGGATCGCGCGCGGCAGCGGCACGACCGTTCAGGACGTCAACCGGTTGCTCAAGCAGTACGCGCAGATGAGGAAGATGCTGAAGCAGCTCAAGGGCATGGAGGGGAAGCTACGGCTTCCCACCCTCAGGGGGTGACGACGTGGTTTCGATTCGACTGAGACGCACCGGAACGAACAAGCGGCCGACCTACCGGGTGGTCGTCGCGGACTCGCGCGCGCCGCGTGACGGGCGGTTCCTCGAGATCCTCGGACACTACAATCCGCTGACCGAGCCGCCGACCGTGAAGATCGACCGGGCGAAGGTTCAGGCGTGGATCGCCAAGGGCGCCCAACCGTCGACGACGGTGCGACGGCTCCTGGCGAACGTCAAGGCCGAGTGAGCGATCGCCTCGTCGTGATCGGCGCGATCGCCCGGACCCACGGGCTCGCCGGAGAGGTCCGCGTGACGCCGATGACGGACGATCCGGAGCGGTTCGGGCGGGTGCGGGAGTGCGTGCTGTGGGACACGGCGCACGACCGGCGCGAGCGGTACCGCATCACCGGCACGCGGCGGCAGGGCGCGGCGATCGTGATGACGCTCGAGGGGTGCGCCTCCCCCGAGGCGGCGGCCGCGCTCGTGGGACGTCTGGTGGCGCTGCCGGAGGACGAGGCGCTGCCGCCCGGGCCGGGGCGCTTCTACCCCTGGCAGCTCGAGGGCTGCCGCGTGCTCACGGAGGACGGGCGGGAGGTCGGGCGGGTGACCGGCATCGAGCGGGCGCCGGCGCAGGACCTCTGGATCGTGCGCGACGACACGCGGGAGCATCTGATCCCAGCGGTTCCCGAGATCGTGAGCGAGGTCGACCTCGCGGCGCGCCGCGTGGTCATCCGGCCGCCCGAGGGGCTGCTCGACTTGTAGGGCCTTGTTGCGGATCGACGTCGTGACGCTGTTCCCTGGCATGGTGGAGCCGGTGCTCGGCGCGTCGATGCTCGGTCGCGCGCGGACGCGGGGGCTCGTTGACATCCGGGTCGTGAATCTCCGAGACTACGCGGAGGGCAGGCACCGGATCACCGACGATTACCAGTTCGGCGGTGGCGGCGGCATGGTGCTCAAGCCCGAGCCGCTGTTCGCCGCGGTGGACGCGCTGCGCACTCCGGGTGCGCGCGCCATCCTGATGGATCCGCGGGGCCGGACGTTCACGCAGGCGGTCGCGGCGGAGCTGGCGCGCGAGACGCATCTGATCCTGCTCGCGGGGCGTTACGAGGGCGTGGACGCGCGGGTGAGCGAGCGGCTCGCGGACGACTCGATCTCGATCGGCGACTACGTGCTGACCGGCGGCGAGCTGCCGGCGCTGGTCGTGACCGACGCGGTCGCGCGGCTCCTCCCCGGGGTGCTCGGCGCCGAGGGCGCGACGGAGCGCGAGTCGTTCGCGAGCGGGTTGCTGGAGCCGCCGCAGTACACGCGGCCCGAGGAGTTCCGCGGCGCGCGCGTCCCGGCCGTGCTCCGCTCCGGCGATCACGCGCGGATCGCGCGGTGGCGGCGCGTGCAGGCGCTGTGGGTCACGTGGCGGACACGGCCGGAACTCTTGAAGGGCGCGCACCTGACATCCGACGAGCGGCAGGTCGTCGAACGATTCGAGCGCGGGGAGACGCCGGAGCAGATCGACTGACTCGGAGGGGGGCTTCGCCCCCCTTCCGGAACCTCCCCCCAGGATCGATTGCGCCGGCAAAGCCGGCGCTCGAACCGTGGTGGGTCGAGCCGCTGCTAGAGTGCGGAGTCAGCAAGAAAGGGAACCATCTCATGGACGCGATTCGGTTGGTCGAGGCGGGGCAGGTCAAGAAGGACCGGGACGGATTCGGTGCGGGCGACACGGTCCGCGTGTACGTCAAGGTCGTCGAGGGTGAGAAGGAGCGCACGCAACTCTTCGAGGGCATCGTCATCCGGAGGCGCGGCGAGGGGGCTCGGGCGTCGTTCACGGTCCGGCGCATCTCCTACGGCGTCGGGGTCGAGCGCACCTTTCCGCTGCACTCCCCGCGCATCGAGCGCGTCGAGGTCGTGCGGCGGAGCCGCGTGCGGCGCTCGAAGCTCTACTACCTGCGCGGGCTCGCGGGCAAGGCGGCGCGGCTCAAGGAGAAGCGCGCGGTCCTGATCCCCACCACGACCGAAGAAGAGTAGCCCCCACCCCACCGGCGTGACGCCGCCCTCGGCGCCGTACCGCTACGAAGCTCGGGCCTGGCGGACCGGTGTCTCGCTGGTCGCGGGAGTCGACGAAGCCGGGCGCGGACC
>QHSA01000045.1 GCA_003220315.1 Candidatus Rokuibacteriota bacterium | reverse complement strand
AGGACGAACGGCGGACGTACTACGGGTTAGACCTGAATTAGGCCCAGGCGAATCGCGTAGCGGACGATGCCGGCGGTGTTCGGCGTGTCAAGCTTCTTCATGATCCGGGTCCGGTGGGATTCGACGGTCTTGGCGCTGATCCCGAGGAGCTTGGCGGCCTCCTTCGTCGTCTTGCCCTCCGCGACCAGCTGCAGCACCTCGCGTTCCCGCGGCGTCAGCGGATCGGCGGGCAGGGCCGACTTCGCCAGGTATGCCTGCACCAGGGTGCGCGAGACTCGCGGGCTCAGGTAGACCATGCCCGACAGGACCTCGTGGATCGATCGGATCAGATCCGCGGGCGCCTGGGTCTTGACGACGAACCCCTTGATGCCCATCCGGAGCGCTTCGAGGACGTAGTGGTCGTCCGTGTGCATCGTCAGGAGGATCACCTTCGTGCGCGGGCACGCCTGCATGATCTCGCGCGCCGCGCCGATGCCGTTCAGGAGCGGCATCCCGTAATCCAGCACGGCGACGTCCGGGCAGTTCTCCCTGGCGAGGCGGATCGCGTCCTGGCCGTTCGCGGCTTCGCCGATCACCTCGAACCCCTCCCGTTGGAGGAGTAGCCGTAGACCCTGCCGAACGATGTCATGATCGTCGGCCAAGAGAATACGCGTCGACATCTTGGCAAAAGTCTATCGAGAGGGCGTCTCCGGAAAATCCGGAAAGTGCCTCAAATCTGACCAGGAAAATACCTAATCCGGCCCTCCGGGATCTCCGTAGGCCGGGGGGAGCGAGGGGGGCTAAGGCTGGATCAGGCCCCGCCGAACCGCGTACCGGACCAGGCCGGCGGTCTCGTGGATGTTGGTTTTCTTCATGATCCGGGTCCGGTGGGACTCTGCGGTCTTGAAGCTGATCCCCAGGAGCTTGGCGATCTCTTTCGTGGACTTGCCCTCCGCGACCAGCTGGAGGACCTCGCGCTCCCGAGCCGTCAGCGGGTCGGGCGGCACCTCCGACTTGGACAGGTACGCCTCGACGACGGCCTGGGAGATTCCGGGGCTCAGGTACATCATGCCTCGCAGCACCTCGTTGATCGCCCGCACCAGATCGCCCGAGGCCTGAGTCTTGACGACGTAGCCCTTGACGCCCGCCTGGAGCGCCTCCAGGACGTAGTGATCGTCCGTGTGCATCGTCAGGAGAATGGCCTTGGCGCGGGGACAGGTGCGGAGGATCTCCCGGGCCGCGCCGAGCCCGTTCAGGAGCGGCATCGCGAAATCTAGCACGGCGACATCCGGGCAACGCTCGCGCGCCGAACGGACCGCCTCCTGGCCGTCGCCGACCTCGGCGACGATCGCGAACCCTTCGTGCTCGAGCAGGGCTTTGAGACCCTGGCGCACGATCAGGTGGTCATCGGCGAGGAGAATCCGCGTCGGCACCGCCTGCCTCCACAGGTACGCAAATGATCAGCTCGGCCCCGCTTCCTGGGATCGAGGTGATGTTCAAGGTTCCCCCGACCGCGTTCAACCGCTCCTGGATTCCGATGAGGCCGAGGCCGCGCGCGCCCCGGCGCGCCTGCACGGCGAGGACGTCGAACCCCGCACCGTTGTCGCCAATCGAGCAGCGCAGGAGCCGACCGTCCCGCGCGAACCGGATCGTCACGCGGCTTGCCTGGGCGTGCTTGGTGACGTTGGTCAGCGCCTCCTGGACGATCCGGTACAGGGCCGTCTCGGTCGGCGCGGGCATGCGCTTGCCCGGCACTCCCTCGACCGTGATCTGCAGCCCCGTTCGCCGCGAGACGCCATCGGCGAGAAACTCGATCGCCGGGTGAAGGCCGAGATCGTCGAGGATCGTCGGGCGCAGCTCGTGGGAGAGGTGTCGGAGCTGCTCTTCGATCTTGGTCAAGAGCCCCCGCACGTCGTCCAGGCGCCGCGAGGTGTGGGGCGGCAGGTCGCGCGCGACCTCGGCCAGCCCGATGTGGACGGAGGCGAGGAGCTGACCCGCCTCGTCGTGGAGCGCGTGCGCGATCCGCTTGATCTCCTCCTCCAACGCCTCGTTCAGCCCCCGCAGCGCCTCCTCGGCACGCTTGCGATCAGTGATGTCACGGGCGACCCCCAGGACGCCGACGACGCGTCCCTCCTGGGTCTGGGGCGTCGCCGTAAACTCCCCCGGAATGTAGGCGCCAGACTTGGAGCGGACGCGCAGCTCGAACGTCGGCGGGACCCGGCCCGCCAGGACGACCTGCAGGAGCGTCGTGGCGCGGGGGAGATCGTCCGGATGGACGAGGGGCGAGAACTCCTTACCGATCCACTCGTCGCGGAGCCAGCCCGTGATGGTCTCGAACACTGGGTTCAGGGACTTGATCTTCCCGTCGATCGAGAGCGTGTAGATGACGTCCCGGGCGGTGTCGACCAGGTTCCGGTAGCGCTGCTCGGACTCACGCAGCGCGGTGTTGACCTCCTGGACCCGGCGGTGGGACATCTCGAACGGCAGCAGGCTCTCGACGAAGAGCTTGTGGGCCATCCGGAGGATCCGGGTCCCCTCCTTGGTGGTCGGGGCTCGCATGAGACACTTCAGCAGCACGCGCTGCTGGATCGTCGCCACGTCGAGCATGCCGAGGCCCTTCGCGAGCGTCTTCCGCCCGAGCTCGTACGCGTCCTGCAGCGCGGCCTCGCCACGCCCGACCAGGTAGTTCTCGAGCGCCCGGGCGTACTCGTCCGCCAGCTCCCGGAGCTCCGCGTTCACGGCGCCGCGCCCAGATAGCGGGCGACGAGCACGAGCGCGTCGTCGGTCTTGGTACCCCACCCCGCGAGGATGCGATCGGCGAGCTGCTGCGGCGAATCGCCGTGGGCGAAGGGATCGATGGAGAAGTTGTTCCGGACACCGTCGGTCGCGAGGATCAGCACGTCGCCTCGCGCCACCGGGAGGATCGCGGCGGCAAGCGCCGGCAGGTGCACGCCGACGACGCCGCCCCGCAGCAGGAGCATTTCGCGACGCGGGCTCGCGGCGGCCTGCGCGCGCAGGAGCACGCCCTCGACGTTGCCCACGCCGACCCACGTCATCGTCTCGGCGTGCGCGTCGAACACGGCGACGCTCATGACCACCCCGCGCGTCCCGGCGAGACTCCGATGGCAGCTCCGGATGAGTTGGATGATCGGCTCCTGCGCGTGACGCTCCAGCGAGCTCACCGCGGCTTTCGCCGCCCCGGCGGCCTCGGCGCCGTGGCCCAGGCCGTCCACGACGGCCACGAGCCCGCCCTCCGACGGCGCGGTGACCAGGCACCGGTCGCCCGACTCGGTCTGCCCGGGCAGGACGAGCTCCGCGACGGCCCACTCGATCACCCCGGTGCTTACCGTTTCCATTTACGTGCCGTCACCGTGGTGCCCTTGCCGAAATCGGAGGCGATTTCGAACTCGTCCATGAGCCGCCGGACCCCCGGCAAGCCGAGCCCGAGGCTCCCGGACGTCGAGTACCCGTCCTGCATGGCCAGCGTGATGTCGGGGATCCCCGGTCCGTCGTCGGTGGCCACGACCTCGACCCCGCGCCTGCCGTTATCGTCGATCAGTCGGAGGATCACCTCGCCGCGCACCGCGTAGCGGACGATGTTCCGCGCCAGCTCCGAGATCGCGGTGGCGACGACGGCCAGGTCGGTGGAGGGAAAGCCGCACTGGGACGCCAAACCGCGTCCCTTCTGGCGGGCAGAGACGATGTCCGCGTCTGAATCTATCGCCACTCGCACTTCATCAGCGATGAGTGCGAACCTCATGCCCGGGGCCCTTCCCCTTCCGATCGAGGTATGCGAGACCCTCTTCGAGGTCCAGCGACGTCGCGACCCCCTCGAGCGTGAGCCCCAGCTTGACCATCGAGAAGGCGACCTCCGGCTGGATCCCGACGATGACGGTCTCCGCTCCACGCAGCCTGATCATGTGCGCGACGTCACGCAGGGTCCGGGTCGCGAACGAGTCGATAACGTCGAGCGCCGTGACGTCCACGATGACGCCGCGGGCCCTGACCACACTGACCCGCTCGACCAGGGTGTCGCGCAGCTGCTTCAGGTCCTCGTCCGTGAGCGCGGACTGGACCGTCGCGATCAGATACGCGCCCTGCTTGAGGATCGGAACCTGCACGGTTCCTCCCTCCCGCGCTTACGCGGGCTCCGTGGCCGACTCCCGCGTCAGGACGACCTTGTACCCCAGCAGCCGCTCGGCCTCTTCGATGCCGCCCTGGAGGTCGCCGACCGTGTTCATCTTCCCCAAGTCCACTCCGATGTTAACAAGGGTCTGGGCGATCTCGGGCGACAGACCGGTGACGATCACGGTCGCGCCGAGCAGCCGCGCGGCCTCGACGGTCTGGACCAGATGGTTGGCCACGGGCGAGTCGATGTAGGGCACGCCCGTGATGTCCAGCACGACGACCTTGGCGCGGTTGGTCCGGATGCCGCGGAGCAGCTGCTCGGTCAGCTGCCGCGCGCGCTGGGGATCGATGACGCCGATGATGGGGAGGATGAGCAAGCGCTCGCGAACCTGGAGGACCGGGGTCGACAGCTCACGGATCGCTTCCTGCTGCTCGCGGATGATGCGCTCGCGCTCCTGGACGAACCCGACGGCGACCGTGATCGCGATGCGGTTGGCCGCCGGCTCGTACGCGTCGAGGATGCGATTGAGCTTGTTGAAGTCTTCGTGATACTTCGCGAAGAGAGAGCGCGCGAGCACGTCGCGAAGCAGGAGCACGATCCCGACGACCTCGTGCGTCTCGACGCCTCGCGGAATGATGCGTTCCGAGAGGTTGCGCGCGTAGGCTTGCAGGGCCTCGTACGTCCCCGTCTCGAGGGCCTCAACGTAGTTGTCGTACACCGAGGTCGCCTCGGCGAAGATCTCTTCCTTCGTCATCGCCGTCAGCAGCTTGGCCTCGGTGATGAGTCGGGCCCACTCCTCGCGCAGCTGGGCGCGTTGCTGCCTCAGGTGCGCCACGAGCTCGCGCAGCAGCGAGGCCGTCGACTCGACGCGCGGCTCGGCGGCCGTCGCCAGATCCCTGGTAGTCTTACTCATCGGGCACCTCCCGCGTGCTCGACAGACTTTCTATGTCTACAGTTTATCCGGCGAGCACTCTAAGGTCTCTACCTGGATCGCCCCATCAGGTATTTACCCCATTGTATACGGGAATTCACCTGACGAAGCGTCACGCCCCCTGACGCGCGGGTGAGGGCGGACTCCCGGCGCCCGGCTCACTTGACTTGTCCAGGTCAAGCATCTCGGGAATATACGGGGCTTCACCGGTCACTTTCAGCCGGCTGACACCTTTCATGCGACCGACGATCTCCTCGATGCGCCGGGTGGCCTGGAGGATCTCTTCCGTTCGTTTCTGGCCCGTCGCGTCGAGCGTCTCGTCGAGTAATTCGGCCTGACCCACGACCACCGCCAGCGGATTGTTGATCTCGTGCGCCGCCGCGGCGGCGAGGCTCGCGACGTACCGGAGAGCGTCCCGCTCCCGCACCGCCGCCTCGGCCTCCTTGCGGTGGGTGATGTCCCGGGCGATCGACGACGCGCCGATAACCCGCCCCGCCGGGTCCAGCGTCGGCGACACTGTGATGGACACCTCGATCCGCCGCCCGTCCCGCGCCACCCGCACCGTCTCGTAGTGCTCCACCCGCTCGCCCCGCGCGAGCCGGTCGAGGATCTCCGGCAGCTCATCCCCGACCTGCGGCGGGATGACGATCGAGATCGGGCGCCCCACGACCTCGCGCGCCGCGTACCCATAGAGCCGCTCGGCGCCCGCGTTCCAGGTCGTGATGATCCCGTCCAGCGTCTTGCCGATGATCGCGTCGTCCGACGACTCCACGATCGCGGCGACGCGCGCCAGCGCCGCCTCGGTCCGCGCGTGCGCCTTGACGTTCGCCGCCAGGAGCAGCGTCATCATCGCCATCGTCCCCATGAACGTCTGGAGCAGCAGCAGCGACTCGTTCGGCGTGTACCGGACGAAGGGCCCCAGGCCGTGCAGCGTCCCCCAGTTCGCGAGCACCGAGAGCAGCGCGACGCACGTCGCCGCCTCGCGCGGGCCGAACCGGAACGCCGCCACGACGAGCGGCGGGATGCACAGAAACTCGAGGGGATAGTTCCACGCCCACGGTGACCCCAGGCCGCCGAACACGACCTCGCCAACCAGGAGCACCGAGCCCAGCAGCAGCAGGAGCTCCAGGACCTGCCCCCGCGTCAGACGCACCGTCCGGTCCAGCCCCCAGAGGACCAGCACCGGCGCCACCACCAGCGCCCCCGCCACGTCCCCCAGCCACCACGTGA
>QHSA01000044.1 GCA_003220315.1 Candidatus Rokuibacteriota bacterium | reverse complement strand
CTACACGACGACCTCGCTCGCCAAGCTCTACTCCGAGGCGATCGAGGGGATCGAGCCGGGCCCGGTGGACGCGATCAGGGCGACGGGCGCCACGCGCCTGCAAATATTGAGGTACGGTGTGCTGCCACAGGTGCTCCCGCTCTTTCTCTCGTACGTCCTCTACCGCCTCGAGACCAACATCCGCGCGGCGACCGTGCTCGGCTTCGTCGGCGCGGGCGGCATCGGCTTCTACCTCCAGACCTATCTCCGGATGATCGACTACCCCGCCGCCTCGACCGTCCTCCTCGTGACCGTCGCGATGGTGATGGTAGTGGACGCGATCAGCTCGCGACTGCGCGACCGGCTCGTCTGAGGTCGTCGAAGGTTAGAGCTGGCCGGAGTCGCCCCACCGCGCGAGCAGCGCGCGGTAGGCAGGATCGTCGTATCGGTCGAGGCGGAACGCCGGAGCATAGCGCGGCAACGGGCGCCCCACGATGTAGTCGGCCAGGAGCTCGGCCGCGCCGTTCGACGCCATGAGTCCGTAGCCCGAGAGCGCGCCGAGCACGTACGCCCCCTCGACGGGCAGCGGGCTCGCGAGGACGCGGTTCTCGCGCGTCTTCGTGTAGTAGCCGCCGTCCACGACGTGCCGGGGCAGCCGCGGGAGGTACGCGGCGAGCGCGGGGAGCATCCGCGACATCCCGCGCAGGACGATCTCCCCGTACGCAGGATCGAACTCGAGCGGGAACGTCGGCTCGACCGGCTCGACGTCGTATGTCCAGATCAGCAGCACCACGGGGCTCTCGCCGGCGCCCTCGGGTCGGCCGTGCACGCCCGCCGGAAATTCCTCGACGAGCCGGGCATGGGCGGATGACCGCGCCAGTTCTTCCCGCTCCTCAATCGACCACGCGAGCCGCACGGGATCCGTCCAGATCATCATCGGCGCCTCGCGCGGCACCACACGGAGCACGTCGTTGAAGGCGACCTTGGCGTGACGCTCGCAGAACACCGGGAGCTCGACGCCGATGAGCCGACTGACCCGCTGGACGAACGGGCCCGCCGCGTTCACGAAGCGCGGGGTCGAGAACGTGCGCGCGCCGCCGCGCGTCGCTGCCGTGACGCCACGCACGCGCCCGCCCGCGACCTCCACGCGCTCCACGCGCCCCTCGACGAGCCGCACCCCCTTCTCGCGGGCGCGCTCGAGCAGGTACATGCCGAGCTGCTGGCCGCTGAACCATCCGCACCTGCGCGCGTGCAGCAGGGCGACCGTGTCCTCCGCGAGATAGGGAAAGTGCCGGCGAACGAGCGTGCGATCCGTGATGACGTCCGTGCCCGTCGGCTGGTCTTCGAAGCCGTCGGCGGGCGAGGGGCGGTAGTCGCTTCCGGGGCTCGCGTGCATGCGGGCCGGGCCGACGCCGCGCGCCGCCGCCTCTTCGGCCGCCCGAACGAAAGTCGGGACACGCTCGGCGTCGGCGGTGACGAAGAGATAGCCGCGGCGACTCATCCGGAACGCGTTGCCGCTCTCGCGCGCGAGCTCCTCGAGGAGGTCGATGGACCGGTTCATCAGCGCGACCATGTCGTCGCCGGGGCCCGGCCACCAGTTGCGGTAGCACTCGGTCGACTTGTCGCTGGTGAGGGAGAGCGGCGGGCGTTCGTCCACCAGGACGACGTCGGTCACGCCGCGCCGCACCGCGAGGTGGTACGCGGCGGCGACGCCGGCGATCCCCGCCCCACAGATCACGACGTCTGCCGTCGGCGCGCTCATCACCGGAAAGGGTACGCCCCGCGCGTCCCCTTCGACAAGCGGGTCGGCCCGCAGGCGCCAGCGCGCTCGAGTTCCGGAAATCGACCGGTCGTCTCGTCGGTAAATGTCCTCACCTCGAGGCCCGTGGAAATCCCGCCGCGAATCGGTGGATTCGCCCAATTGTTCCTCGCGTACGACGCCGTAGCTTGAGACGAAGGACATGCGTGCACCGAAAGGGGGAACCGATTCACGGCGCAATACACCGCGCGCTCGCCGAAGCCCGTATGGGACGGGCCACCGTGGAGCGCGAACCGACGGACCGCAGGAGGTTAGCATGCGTCACAGAGGCTCTGACAGTTCGAGTGTCCTCGCACTCGCCGCGATGGTGGCGGCGCTCCTGGTGTGGCCAGCGGCCGGCGAAGCTCAACTCGGCGGGATCCTTCCCCCTGGAATCCTTCCCGCAACGACGACCGTGCTGAGCGACACCGGAACTCTTGCCGCCGGTACGAGCGACGCTCTGCAGGCGTCGCAGGTGACGGGGAGCATCCCTTCCCTGCTCACCGGCGAGGTCCTTCACGCAGTGACGATCGGCTACCCGGATGAGATCGACTCCGAAGCCTCGCTTGCCGCTCTCAGATTGAGCGTCGCCGGGACCAGCATCGGCGCCGACTTCATCATGGCTCGGGCGATGACGCTCGCGGGCGGCGTCGTCGGCACCTCCAACATCGACAATCTCTCGATCAATGGGGTGCCGGTCCCGGTGACCGGGGACCCGAACCAGACGATCGGCATCCCCGGCGGCGTGCTGGTGATCAACGAGCAACGCGTCTCGGCGGATGGCACCACCGTCGTGAACGCGCTTCACGCGATCGTCGACGGGGTCGCGGACGTGGTCGTCGCGTCTGCGACGGCCGGTGCCAGCGGCGGGAACGCGAAAGCAGCGCAGGCGACGACCTTCTGAGGGCCCAGGGCCTTCCTGAGAAATGGCGCACGAATCGCCTCGATCAGAGGGGAGGAAGAACGATGCGTAGAGTGATCAGCGTAGTCGCAGGAGCGGTCTTGCTGCTCGCCGGAGGCTTCGCCAACGCCGAAGTGTCCCCGCCACCGCCGGAGCAGGGGTGCGACTTCATGACCGGCGGCGGGTGGATCATCCACAACGGCGCCAAGGGGACCTTCGGCGTCGGAGGCGGATGCAAGCACGGCTCGGGGGTCACGACGCCGGAGTACTGGGGCCATCTCGAGTACCACGACCACGGCACTGGCCTCAACGTTCACTGGACCAGCATCACCGCATACTTCCCCGAAGGGGACACGACAACTGACAGCAAGACGCACCAGCCACTCGGCACCCGCTTCATTTGTGGCGAGGCGAGGACGAACCAGTTCGGTGACGTCCACTTTGTCGTTCGCGCTCGAGACGCGGGCGAGCCAGGCGTCAATGACGAGTTCGACCTCCAGTTGAGGGATTCCTCTGGGGCCATCGTCTATGCAACTCCTGACGACGGGACCTTCCCGCACACGCTGGGCGGGGGCGCCGGCGGGGGCGGTAACATCCAGCTCCACAAGCCCAACCCTTCGACCACGGGGGTCTTCGGTGGTTCGTGCCCCGCGTTGTAGCTTCGACTCAGCGGCTCGAAGGAGAGTGGTGTTCGATCACCGATCTTCGTAGCTGGCGTCTGGCGGGTGCCCCCAGGCTGTTCGTCGCGAACGCCCCGGGGGCCACTGTCACCTCGGCCTGGAGACGCTGATCGAGCGACACCAGCGCATGAACCGCCGGGAGTTCCTCGGGCAGGCCGCGCTCGCAGCAGCGAGCCTCTCGGCCTGCTCGTCACTGAATGCCCGGACCACGCCCGACTCACCCGTCGCGCGAGCCCGCACGCCCAAGAAGGTCATCGTCATCGGCGCGGGGCTGGCGGGGCTGGGCGCGGGTTACGAGCTCACGCAGGCGGGGCACGATGTGGCGATCCTCGAGGCGCGCGCGCGACCCGGCGGCAGGGTCCACACGATCCGCGAGCCGTTTTCGGACGGCCTCCACGCCGAGGCCGGCGCGCTGTTCATTCCGAATAACCACCACCTCACCCTCAAGTACACCAACCTCTTCGGGCTGCCCGTCGAGCCAAGCCCGCCTCCGGCCGCCACAGGGCTCTTCTACGTCCGCGGGCGACGCATCGTCGCCACGAGGGGCGTGAATGTCGAGTGGCCGTTCGACCTCACCCCCGACGAAGCGAAGCTCGGACTCTCGGGCATGTGGGAGAAGTATGTCAGCGCGGGACTGGACGGCCTCGGCGACGTCACGGCGCCGGGGTGGCCGTCGGATCCCCGACTCGAAGCGCTCGACCGGATGAGCGCCTCCGAATTCCTTCGCTCACGGGGCGCCTCGGCGGGTGCGGTGGCCCTCTTGGGCGTCGGCTACCTCGATTTTATCGGTGATGGCATCGACAGCTATTCGGCCCTCCTGATGCTCCGCCGTCTCGCCCTGAGGCGAACCGAGGCGCTCCGGTTCGCGATCCGCGGCGGAACCGACCTTCTTCCGAGGGCCTTCGCGACACGGCTGGCGCCGCAGATTCGCTACCAGTCATCGGTCGTCCGCATCGAGCCCGGCGAGACGTCGGCGAGTGTCGTCGTCAGGCAGGGCGACCGCCTTCAGCGGCTGACAGCGGACCACGTCGTCTGCACGCTCCCCTTCTCCGTCCTTGCGCACGTCGACGTCGCTCCGCCGTTCTCACCGCAAAAGGCTCGGGCCGTCGATCTGCTGCCCTACACCTCGGTGGCCCGAGTGTATCTGCAGTTCAAGCGAAAGGCGTGGGCCGCGGGGAACCTCACCGTCACGGCGACGACCGACCTGCCGACCAAGTGGGTCTTCGAGCACACCGCCAACCAGCCCGGTCCGCGCGGAATCCTCGAGGCGCAAGCGATTGGGAGGGAAGGCCAGCGCGTGACCCAGATGGCGGAGAGCGAGCGAATCCTCTTCGCCCTCTCGCAAGTGGAGCGGATCTTCCCCGGCATCCGCGCGGACTTCGAGCGTGGGGTGTCGAAGAGTTGGGACGAAGACCCGTGGGCACGCGGCGCGTTCGCCTATTGTCGGCCCGGCCAAATGCGCTCACTGCTGCCACATCTCGCCCGCCCAGAGGGCCGGGTGCATTTCGCGGGGGAGCATACGTCCCCGTGGTCGGGATGGATGCAGGGGGCGCTGGACTCGGGACTCCGCGCTGCCCGGGAGATTACTGACAGCGCGTAGGACATTCCCTCACTGCTCTCGGTAGTTCTCCCTTTTCGATTTCCAGCGCAATCAGGATTGCCGTCTCGAGCCGCGGACGTGTCTACTGGTCTCGATGCGCTTCGACTGCGCGGAGCAACCCTCGTGACCTTGAGAAGTCTGAGCAGGAAACGGAAGGACGTGAGTCTCCGGCCACTCGACCGTCCCGAGCTCATCGAGCTCGTGGCGGGATGGTTGGCCCGGAAAGAGAACTATCAGTGGCTGGACTTCGGCGACGGCGCCCAGGCGCTGACGCCGATGTGGCTCAAGATCCTCACGCAGCGGAAGCAGACCATCCTCAGAGTCTACACGAGCGACGAGTTCGACCTGCCGATCGGCGTGGTCGCCCTGGACGACGTCGACCCGATCCTCCACACGGCGCGGCTCTGGGCCGTCGCCGGAGACAAGTCATTCGCCGCCCGGGGGTACGCGACGCGGGCGGCGTCGAAGATGCTGACGCCGGGCTTCCGCGAGCTCGGCCTCCACGCGATCAACACCTGGGTCGTCGACGGGAACCCGTCGATCCGGACGGTCGAGCGGCTCAACTTCCGGTACATCGGTCGGCAGCGCCAGTGCCACTACATCGACGGCCAGCCCCACGACCGGCTGTGGTTCGATCTCCTGGCATCGGAGCACGAGGAAATCGACTGAGGCACCCCAGCGTCAGCTGGACTGTCGAAAGAAGGTGAGCGGATCGCCCTCGATCACGACCTCGAGGAGCTCTTCCTTGCTCAGCCGCCGGTCGCCTCGCCGCCGATCCAGCGTGACAAGTCGGTCGCTCAGGCGTCGCTGACCGCGGCGCCGATCGGCGATGACCACGACATCGTCGCGTCCCTCGAACGCCCTGCGGAGCCGATCCTCGAGGTGGGCGTATGGGCGGCGGACGATCAGGAGCATCCGCCCCGGGCTGTGTGTCGAGCCCCCCCTCACGGCGAAGACGCTCACCACGAATGTCGGAAAGAACTCCGCCGTGGAGG
>QHSA01000177.1 GCA_003220315.1 Candidatus Rokuibacteriota bacterium | reverse complement strand
CCGCGACGCGCTTGGCCTGGTTCCGCGCCTGCGCCTCGAGGAGCTCCCGGCGCGCCGCGCGCTCGACGAGGTAGTCGTCGTAGTCGCCCGGATAGACGGTGACCCCCGACGGGCCGAGCTCGGCGATCGAGGTCACCATACGGTTCAGGAAGTACCGGTCGTGCGAGACGAGCACGACCGTGCCGTCGTAGTCGGCGAGGAAGCCCTCGAGCCACTCGAGCGACTCGATGTCGAGGTGGTTGGTCGGCTCGTCGAGCAGCAGGAGCGACGGGCGCAGGAGCAACAAGCGCGCGAGCGCCGCGCGCATGCGCCAGCCCCCGGAGAACTCGGCCAGCGGCCGGGCGAAGTCGGCCTCGCGGAACCCGAGGCCGCCGAGGATCGCCTTCGCCGCGGTCTCGAGCCGGTAGCCGCCGAGGGCCTCGAACCGGTGCTGGAGGTCGCCGTAGCGCGCGGTCAGCGCGTCGCTCTCGTCTCCGTGCGGGACGCCGCCGAGCGCCGCGGCGACCTCCTCCATCTCGCGCTCGACTCGCCAGACCTCACCGAAGCCGGAGAGCGCCTCGGTGAGAACCGAGCCCGCGGGGCTCGCCGCCACCTCCTGGGGCAGATAGCCGACCGTCGTCTCGCGCGGGCGGCTGATGCGCCCGGCGTCAGGCTCCTCGAGCCCCGCGAGGAGACGGCAGAGCGTCGTCTTGCCCGCGCCGTTCGGCCCGACGAGGCCGATGCGCTCCCCGTCGGCGATTCGCCACGACAGCGCGCCGAAGAGCTGCTGCCCCGCGTACGCCTTCGCGATCTCTTCGACCTGGATCATGTTCGCGGGTGGCGGCCTCTCGGCTACCCAAGCGTCTGGACTTTCTCGGGGAGGATCTTCACGAGCACGCGGACCTCGTCGGGCCGACGGTGCGGATACTTGTCCTTGCCGAGATACTTCTTGGCGAGCGCATCGATGTGCGCGTCGGCCCCCTGCTCCGTCATCTCGGCGACGCGCCCGCGGACCTGGATGTATCGGTAGGGGTTGTCCGGGTCCTGGATCGAGAGCGCGACCTTCGGGTTCTTCCTGAGGTTCCGGTCCTTCACCCGCCCGCGCGCCGTGTTGATCCTCACGTGCGTGCCGTCCCAGTCGCACCAGACCGGCGTCACCTGCGGCGTGTTGTCGGCGCCGACGGTCGCCAGGTGGGCGAACGCCTTCTTCGTGAAGAGGTCGCGGTAGTTCTCCGGAATCGTCGCCATGCTCACTCCCCCCTGGTCGTCTTGAGCTGTTCGAGCACCGAGAACGCGTGCCGGACGGACTTGGCGGCGAGGGTGCCGCCCATCAGGAGCCCGATGTCGAGCGTCTCCGCGATCTCCGCGTCCGTCGCCCCCTGGTCGAGGACCTCCTCGACGCGATGGTCGATTCAGTCGAAGCAGTTCTGCGACACCGCCACGGCCAGCGCCGTCAGCTCCTTGTGCTTCTTCGACAGTGCCCCGTCGGCGTAGACCTTCCTACCCAGCTCGGCGAACGCCGTGTAGACCTTCATCGGCGACTTGAGCATCAGCGCGTTCAGCCGCTTCTTCTCCCCCGTCCGCTCGTGGATGTGCATGGTCCCTCCCCGGCCTCCACCGTCACCCGAGCTGCGTCGTCAGCTCGGCCGCCCGCGCCTCGGCCATCGTGCGGAGCGCCAGGAGCACGCGCACGACGCACTGCTGGACGAGCAGCGCGTCCTGCGTGAACGGGTCCGCGAGCCACTCGCGGGCCCACTCCGGCTTGTCCGTCGCGAACCCGAGCGTTGGGGACAGCGCGCCGAGCCGGAGCAGCAGGTCGTCGGGCGGCAAGCCCGACGCACGCAGCCGCGCCACGACCCCGGCGCGCACCGCGGCGTTCCAGATCCCGGTCAACCCCTCGAGCAGCGCCCCGTAGCACGTGAGATCGGTCCTGTCCTGCAACGACTTGAGCACGGTGGGGACGAGCGGGTTGACGACCAGATCGCCCTCCTCGTCGACGCCGAACAGCGGGCCGACCACGGGATCGGCCTGCAGCATGGCGAGCCGCTCCACGAGGTCCGCCGCCTCGGCGGCGGGCACCGACGCTAGCTGGGCGAGACGCTCGAGCAGCGGCACGTCACCGGCCATGGTTCACCCTCCTACCCGCGTGGGCTCCGCGCGCGCCAGATCCCGGGCGCGCCCGGCCGGCACCAGCAGCGTGGAGACGACGGCGGCGACGCAGACCGCGAAACCGACCAGGAACACCCCGTGGAGCGCGTCGGCCATCGGGCGCCCTGCGTCGAGCCGCTGGGCCATGACGGCGCCCATGACCGAGAGCCCCACCGCGCCGCCGATGGACATGAAGAACTGCGTCATCGACGTGGCGGCCCCCAGATCGCTCCGCGGCACCGCACTCTGGACGGCGATCAGCATCGGTACGACGACCAGACCCATGCCGACCCCGGCGAGCAGGACGTCGCGCATCGCGTCGGCGTGGCTAAGGGTGGCCGACCAGCGCGCGAACAAGAGGAACGCGCCCGTCAGGCACGCCATGCCCGTCATCACGACCGCGCGGTAGCCGACCCGGAGGACCAGCCGCGCGCTCGTCACCGACATCGCCACCCAGCCGAGGATGAACGGCGTGAGGACCATGCCCGCGCCCGTCGCCGTGGTGCCCGTGACCGACTGGAGGAAGAGCGGGACGAACGAGATCGCGCCGAACATCGCCATGCCCGCGAGGAAGCGGGTGACGACGGCGGCGATGACCATGCGGCTGCCGAAGAGCCGGAGCGGCACGATCGGCTCGGCCGCCCGGCGCTCCACCACCACGAACAGCACGAGCCCGGTCAGGCCGAGCGCGAGCGGGCTCAGCACGGCGGCGCCCGACCAGGACCCGGCGCGCCCCGCCTGCACGATGCCGAGCAGGAGCGCGGACACGCCAGCGGTGAAGAGGGCCACGCCCGCCACGTCCATGACGGGCCGGCGCGCGGGGCGCGCCTCCTCGACGAGCGCGGTGGCGATCAGCGCCATCGCGATCGCCCCGAACGGCAGGTTGACGTAGAACACCCACCGCCACGAGACGTGGTCGGAGAGCACGCCGCCGAGCCAGGGGCCCACCAGGGAGGCGACGCCCCAGACGCTCGAGATCCACCCCTGCAGCTTCGCGCGGCGCTCGAGCCCGAAGAGCTCGCCGATGATCGTGTAGCCGAGCGTCATCAGCGACCCGGCGCCGAGCCCCTGCACCATCCGGAACACGATCAGCTGCGCCATGCTCTGCGCGGTCCCCGAGAGCGCCGAGCCCCCGAGGAACGTCGCGAGCCCGATCAGGAAGACCGGCCGGCGGCCGTAGAGATCCGAGAACCGCCCCCAGAGCGGCATCGTGACCGTCTGCGTGAGCAGGAAGCCCGAGAAGACCCACGAGTAGATCTGGATCCCGCCGAGGCTTCTCACGACCGTCGGCATCGCCGTGGCGACGACGGTGGACTCCATCGCCGCGAGGAAAACGGACAGCATGATCCCGACGAGGATGCGCCGCTTCGCCCGCTCCTCCATCAGTGGCCGCCGGTGCAGCCCGCGCAGCGACACAGTCCGCGCAGCGCCGGATAGGGGTAGAGGCTCACGTGCCCGTCGCCCCACGTCACCCGGAGCCCGCCGTCCGTCCGCGCGATCTCGTGCGGCCACGCCATCGCCTGCGTGAGGCTCGCGAGCGCCGCGCACGCGCCGCATGCGCAGTCGCTCCGGAGGCGATCGAACGGATAGATGGAGCCGTGGTTGTCCGCCCAGTCCACGCCGAGCGCGTAGCGCCCGACCAGATGCACGTCCTTCGGGACGTTCGGGTCGGGCTGGCCGAGGATCTTGAGGCCGACCTTCGCGGTCATGCGCCGCCGCCCGCCGCGCGCCGCTCGAGCCGCATCCCGGCGAGGAGGTAGTGGATGGCGAGGCTCTGGTGCTCGCCCCACGCGCGCGCCCGGCGGCGGATGGCCTCCTCGCTCCGCGTCCGCGCGCGGCCGTAGAAGTGCTCGAAGGCCCGGCGGACTCCCAGGTCGCCCGCCGGGCAGACGTCGCCCCGGCCGAGGCAGCGGGCGAGGAACCAGTCCGCGGTCCACCGACCGAGCCCGCGCTCGCGCGTGAGCCGCTCGATCACGACCTCGCTCGGCGCCGCCGCGAGCGCGTCGAGGTCGAGGCGGCCCGAGACGACAGCCCGCGCGAGGTCGCGGATGTACTCGCCCTTGCGGTGCGAGAACTTCATCACGCGGAACTCCCGCAGCCGCGCGCGCGCGAGCGTCGCGGCCTCGGGGAACGCCCAGACGGTGTGACGACCGAGGGCCACGGGCATCCCGTAGCGGCGCACGAGGCGGGCCCGACACGCGAACGCGAACTGGAGATTGACCTGCTGGGCGCTGATCGACCCCACGAGCATCTCGAGCGGCGTCGGCGCGAGCGTCGGCCGCATCCCGTAGAGCGGCTCGACGAGCGCGGCGAGCACGGGATCGCCCTTCGCCATCCGGTAGAAGCCGGAAAGATCGAACGCGAGGCCGAAGATCTGGCGGACCTCCGCCGCGACGGCCTCGCCCGTCGCCGCGTCGCGGGCGCGGGCGATACGCACCATCAGACGCGCGTCGTCCACCGAGCCCGTGGGACGGACCTCGTAGGGCACCAGTCGCCCGTGGCGCCGGAGCACACGCAGGAGCGCGCCATCCGCGAGACGGTTCGCGGGATCTTCTCCCCACAGATGGTAGCGCGCGAGCGTCGCGCCGGCGTGGAGCGGACCGTCCGGAGCGAGGACGATGTTCATCGCGTGGTCACGCGGCCATCAAGTGTACCAGAGTTACCGCACCGGTCCGCATCGGCCGAAGCCGCGGGGCGTCCCACGCCCGAGGCGAGCCTGAGTGAATCGACGCAATCGATCCTCGGGGAGGATTCCTAGTGCTTCAGGTGGTAGGGGACGTCCGTCACGATGACGTTCTTTCGGAAGAGCATGGCGCCCTTGATGAGCAGCGCCGTCTGGTTGTGCAGACCGAGCTGCCACCAGCGCGCCGGGATGAACTCCGGGAGCACGATCGTCACGACGTGGTTCTCGTCGCCCTTCTGCAGGTGGTCGATGTACTCGAGCAGCGGCCCGAGCAGCGAGCGATAGGGCGACGTCAGGACGATCAGCGGGACGCCCATCCCCCACTTCCCCCACTTCTCCTCCAGCTTCCGCGTCCGCTCGGGGTCCGTCTCGACAAACACGGCCTTGGCCGCGGGCGAGAGCGACTTCGCGTACTGGATCGCCTTGATCACGCCGCGGTGGATATCGCCCACGAGCACGAGGACGGTGTTCGTCATGGGCGGGGGCGGCTCGAAGCCCTCGAGCGAGAGCTGCGCGGCGACCTCCTCGTAGTGACGGTGCACGGTCAGGAACGCGACCACGAGCATCGGGATCAGCAGGACGACGATCCAGGCGCCGTGCGTGAACTTGGTCGCCGCGATCGTGAGCATCACGAGCCCCGTCACGACCGCGCCGAGGCCGTTGAGCCACGTCCGCCACCACCAACCCTCCTCCCGGAGGCGGAGCCACCGGCGCACCATGCTCGCCTGAGAGAGCGTGAACGAGAGAAAGACGCCGACCGCGTAGAGCGGGATCAGGGCGTGCGTGTCGCCGCGGAACGCGACGAGCAGCACCGTGGCGAGGCTGGCAAGAATCACGATGCCGTTGGAGAAGACCAGCCGGTCCCCTTGCGTCGCGAACTGCCGTGGGATGAACCGGTCGCGTGCGAGGAAGAAGGAGAGGCGCGGGAAGTCGGCGAACGACGTGTTCGCGGCCAGCAGGAGGATCAGCGCCGTCCCCGCCTGGGTCAGGTAGTAGAGCGGGCTCGTCCCGAAGACGTGGCGCGCCAGCTGCGAGACCACGGTCTCCTCCGGGCGCGGGCTGATCCCGAAGTCATACGCGAGGACGGTGATCCCGAGGAACAGGGTGATCAGGATCGCGCCGAGCCAGGTCAGCACGATGCGGGCGTTGTGGGCCTCGGGCGGCCTGAACGCGGGGACGCCGTCGGAGACCGCCTCCACCCCCGTGAGGGCCGTGCAGCCCGAGGAGAACGCGCGGAGGATCAGGAAGAGTCCGATGCCCTCGAGGCCCGGCGGGTGCTGCACGTACGGCGCCTCGGGGAGGAAGTTGAAGATCGCGCCCAGCCCCCCGTACATGAGGAGCGCCCCGAGGGTCCCGATGAAGAGATAGGTCGGCGCGGCAAAGAGCTTGCCCGACTCGCGGATGCCGCGCAGGTTGGCGAGCGCGACCAGCACGACCGCGGCGACGCAGAGCCACACGCGATGCCGGAAGAGGACCGGCACCGCCGAGGTCACTGCCGCGACGCCCGCCGCGACCGACACGGCCACGGTGAGGACGTAGTCGATGAGGAGCGCAGCGCCCGCGACGAGCCCCGCGAAGGTCCCGAGGTTGTCCTTGCTGACGATGTACGCGCCACCCCCCTGCGGGTACGCGTGGATCGTCTGCCGGTAGGAGCTGACGACGATCGCGATCAGGATCGCGATCGCGATCGCGATGGGGAGCGAGTAGCTCAGCGCGGCGCTCCCGGCGAGGATCAGGACGAGGAGGATTTCCTCGGTCGCGTACGCCACGGAGGACAGCGCATCGGAGGCGAAGACCGCGAGCGCCGTCGCCTTGCCGAGGCGCTCGTGCCGCTGCTGGGCGGTGGGGAGCGGGGTGCCGACGAAGAGCCGCTTCAGCCGATACAGACGCACGGGGCAATATTACTGCGAGCGGCGCGCTTGCACCTAAAACGGCTGCGGCTGCCGGTGGGACTCCGCGACGTTCTCGAAGCGGGCGTACTGCGGCAAGAACACGACCTTGACCGTGCCGACGGGGCCGTTGCGCTGCTTACCGATAATGACGTCGGCGACGTTGACTTCGTCCGGCGGGAGGTCTTCCTTGTACAGCGACTGGCGGTAGAGGAAGAGAATGAGGTCCGCGTCCTGCTCGAGGGCGCCCGATTCACGAAGGTCCGAGAGCTGCGGCCGGAAGTCGCGGGTGGCGCGTGACTCGACCGCGCGGGAGAGCTGGGAGAGGGCGACGACCGGCACGCCGAGCTCCTTCGCGAGCGCCTTGAGCGACCGGGAGATCTCCGAGATCTCCTGCTGGCGGCTCTCCATTGCCGCGCGCCCCCGCATGAGCTGGAGATAGTCGATGATGAGGAGCTCGAGGCCGTGCTCGGCCTTCATGCGCCGCGCCTTCGCGCGCGCCTCGAGCACGGTGAGGCCGGGACTGTCGTCGATGAAGATCTGCGCCTCGCTGAGGCGCCCGGCGGCCGCGGTCAGGCGGTGCCAGTCCGACGAGGAGAGGTAGCCGGTGCGCACCGCCTGCGAGTCCACCTTCGCCTCCGAGCAGAGCATCCGCTGGACGATCTGCTGCGCGGACATCTCGAGGCTCAGGACCAGCACCCGGCCGCGCAGGTGGATGCCCACGTGCTGGGCGACGTTGAGCGCGAAGGCCGTGTTGTGAGTCACCACGTAGTCATCGGTGACGTAGAGTCGGGTCGGATGGGTGACCGCGATGCATTGGGTGTCCGTCACTCGCGTGGGCTCGACCGAGACGAACACGGGCCGCCACCGCCGCTGCGGCGACGCCAACGCTCTGTCGCGCTTCACCGAGAGCCCGAAGATCGCTTTGGGGTCCGGGTAGTGGACGTTGCACACGAAGGCTCGTCTGCCACCCCTCTTCTCTCCACGAGAGCTGTACGTCGTCCGCCTGCCTCGGACCGAACACCAGCCGCCAAGGGAGCGCACCAGCTCAGCGACGTTCCCGGCCAGCCGCTCGCTCGTGGAGCAGAACCGCGCGCTCCCCCAGCGCTCGACCCAGCCGTCGGTATCCATGAGGCCGCGCAAGACATCGAGGCGGGCTTCGCGTGAGGCATTCAGGTAGATGTCCGGGATGAACTTCTCATCGCTGCGGATTCCCCAGAGACCGAGCCCCCGGAGCGCTTCCATGAGTCGGTTCGGCGAGACGCCCTGGATACCCCGGCGATGCGCCCCCGTCGCCTGGACGATACGCCAGTCGTAGCCGCCGACGGCGCGCAGGGTGAAGCCCTCTCGCGTCCGCTCGAGAAGTTGCTCCAGCATCGCGGCGTCGGATGTCGAGAAGATCGGGCTGGTCCCTGAGAGCTTCCCCTCGCCCAGCAGCGCGCCTAGCAACCAGGGATCGATTGGAAGCGCCTCGGCGTCACCATCGACGCCGGCCGGCGCATCGATCCAGAGCCGATGCCGGTAGCGCTTCCTCCCCAGCATCTCCGCCACACGCTTCGTCGTCAGCAGCCGCGGCTCGCGCCAGTCGCGGGAGTGAACGCGCCACAGGTGCTCGTCGCAGCACTCCGTCGAGCGCCCGTCGGAGAACGTCACGCGGTACACTTGGCGCCGACCCTGCGGAAAGAGCCCGCTCACGACCGAGCGCCGGCCGTCCACGGACGCGAGCTTGTCGCCGAGCCGCAGATCGCCCATGCGCTTCCACCCGGTGAGCGTCTTGATCCTCGCGTCCAGAGGCTGGGCTTTTCCCATGCTCGGCCGGCCCGCGATGATGATGAAGTCCGCGGGCTGGAGCCCGGAGGTCTCGAGGTCGAGCTTCGCGAACCCGGTCGCGATGCCGGTGACGTGCTCCTTGCGCTCGTAGAGGCGCTCGATGTACTCGAAGGTGTTCTTGAGGATCTTGCCGATCGGAAGCGCGCTGCCCTCGAGTCGCCGCTCGGCCAGGCTGAAGATCCGACGCTCGGCATCGTCGACGAGGGCCTGGACGTCCTCCTTCGCCTCGAAGGCCTGACCGATGATCTGCGTGGACGTCTGGATCAGCTCGCGCAGCACCGCCATGTCGCGGACGATCTGGGCATAGGAGATGAGGTGGGCGGCGATCGACGCCTGCTCCACCAGGAGCGCGAGCGCCGCGGGCCCCCCGACGAACTCGAGCTGATCCGCGCGGCGAAGCTCCTCGCTGAGCGTGATGAGATCGACGGGCTCGCCGCGGTCGAACAGGCGCAGCATCGTCGCGTACATCGCCCGGTGGGCCTCCGTGTAGAAATCGGACGGCCGGAGCACCTCGATCACGCGCGGCAGCGTCTCGCGGCCTTCCAGCAGAATGGCGCCGAGGACCGCGCGCTCGGCGTCCAGGTTGTGCGGCGGGATCCGCGCCGGCAACTCCAGGGGGCTCACGGGCGCGTCTCTCCATAGGGCGTTCGCATGTGGTCCGATGTTGAGCGCGCCCCTTCGATCCGGTCAAGAAAAATCTGCGGAGAACACCGTCGTGTGCGACGAAACCGTGGATAGGCGGTGGATATCGCGTGAAGATGATGTGAATGAAAAATGCGACGCCCGCGAGTCACCCGCGCGGGGAGCGCAGCTCGCCGGCGCGCGGTCGCGCGTCTCGCGCGTTATTCGCGGACGACGGTGATTTTGAGCTGCGCCGCGACGTCGTGATGGAGCCGAATCGGCACCGCGGTCTCGCCGAGCGCCTTGATCGGCTCGTCCAGCGCGACCCGCCGGCGCTCGACCTTGATCCCGTGCCGCTCCAGGAACTCCACGATGTCCTGCGCGGTCACCGAGCCGAAGAGCTTGCCCTCCTCGGAGGCCTGCCGGCGCTCCTCGAACACGAGGGCCTCGATCCGCTCGCGCAGCGCCTCGGCTTCGCCCTTGACGCGGCCCGCCTTGGCGTCCTGCTGCGTCTTGATCTGCTCGAGGTTCTTGAGGTTGCCGGCGGTGGCGCTGAGCGCGAGCTTTTTCGGGATCAGATAGTTGCGCGCGTATCCGTCGGAGACGTCACGGACCTCGCCGCGGCGCCCGACCTTGGAGACGTCGTCCAGCAGGATCACTCGCATTGCTGTCCGTCTACTCCGTCGCCAGATAGGGCACGAGGGCCACCGTGCGGGCGCGCTTGATCGCGTGCGTCAGCTGGCGCTGGTGTCGCGCGCAGCTCCCCGAGATCCGGCGCGGGATGATCTTGCCGCGGTCGCTGACGAAGCTTCTGAGCCGGCGCACGTCCTTGTAGTCGACGAGGTCAACTTTGTCGGCGCAAAACTTGCACACTTTCCGCCGGCCGAACCGGCGGCGCTTGACGGGCTTCTGGACTGTCGGAATCGGTCGCTCCTCCCTGGTACTGCGTTAGAACGGGACGTCGTCCTCGGCGGACCGCGTCTCTTCCGCGAACGACTCGGCGGCCGGCACGGCGGCCGGCGCGGCGGGCTTGCCGCGCCCCATGAACTGGACGCGCTCGGCCACCACCTCCACCACGGTCCGCTTCTGGCCGTCCTTGCCTTCCCACTCGCGCGTCTGGAGGCGGCCGTCGACCAGGATCGGGCTACCCTTGTCGAGGTACTCGCCGCAGGTCTCCGCCTGCTTGCCCCAGACGACGACCGTGATGAACGAGGTCTCCTCGCGCTTCTCGCCCCCCTGCGTCGTGTAGTTGCGGTTGACCGCAAGCCGCAGGTCGGCCACGGCGGTGCCGCTCGGCGTGTAGCGCAGCTCTGGGGGGCGGGTCAGGTTACCGATCAGGAAGACCTTGTTGAGGCTCGCCATCAACGGACCTCCTCAAGCACCTCAGGAGTTTTCGCCGGCCGAGCCTTCTTACGGATCGGGACTCGCGTCGAGAGGAAGCGCAGCACGCTCTCGTTGAGGCGGAGCTGCCGTTCGAACTCCTTCATCATCGACGGCTCGGCAGAGACCTCGAAGACCGCGTACGTCCCCTCCCGCTGCTTGCGGATGTCGTACGCGAGCCGGCGCTTCCCCCAGTTATCGACCTTACCGACCTCGGCGCCGAGTGCCTTGACCTGCTCGCCGAGTTGCGCCAGCAGCGCGGCGACCTCCTCGTCCGTCGGACGTGGGTCGACGATCACCAGAATCTCGTATGGTCGCAGTTTTCTCACCCCCCCGGAACTGAGCGCCTAACGGTATCAAACATCCAAAGCCGCTGCAACGTCAACGCCGCAAAATAGATACGGCCCGGGCCATGGCGCTCGCCACGACCCGGGCCGTTGCCCGCGCATCGCGCAGGCTAGAACTTAACCGTCAGCGTGTCGGGGGAGTCTGAGGGGGGTCGCCCCCCTCAGCTCCAACGTGAGTCACGTGATCCTCACCTCACGCGCCTAATACATATCTCCGTGCGGCATCGGCGGCGCGTCCTTCTTCTCCTCCGGCAGGTCCGTGATCAGCGCCTCGGTTGTCAGCAGGAGCGAGGCTATGGACGCCGCATTCTCCAGCGCCACGCGCTCGACCTTCGCCGGGTCGATGATACCCGCCTGCAGCATGTCCACGAACTCCATGGTCTCGGCGTCGAAGCCGCGCGTGGCCACCGTCTCAGCCTTGACTTTCTCGACCACGACGCTGCCCTCGAGGCCCGCGTTCTCGACGATCTGGCGGATCGGCTCCTCGAGCGCCCGCTTGACGATCTGGGCCCCCACCTTCTCGTCGCCCTCGACCTTCAGCCGGTCGATGGCCTTGGAGGCGCGCAGCAGCGCGACGCCGCCGCCCGGCACGATGCCTTCCTCCACCGCTGCGCGGGTCGCGTTGAGCGCATCCTCCACCCGCGCCTTCTTCTCCTTCATCGCCGTCTCGGTCGCGGCGCCGACCTTGATCACCGCCACGCCGCCGGCGAGCTTGGCCAGGCGCTCCTGCAACTTCTCCCGATCGTAGTCCGAGGTCGTCTCGTCGATCTGCGCCCGGATCTGCTTGATGCGTCCCTCGATCGCGCTGGCCTTGCCCGACCCCTCGACGATCGTGGTGTTGTCCTTGTCCACGACCACCTTCTTGGCCCGGCCGAGATCCTCGAGCTTGATGTTCTCCAGCTTGATTCCGAGGTCCTCGGTGATCGCCTTGCCGCCCGTGAGGATGGCGATGTCCTCGAGCATGGCCTTCCGCCGGTCACCGAAGCCCGGGGCCTTCACCGCGCAGGTGTGCAGCGTGCCGCGCAGCTTGTTGACCACGAGGGTGGCCAGCGCCTCGCCCT
>QHSA01000222.1 GCA_003220315.1 Candidatus Rokuibacteriota bacterium | reverse complement strand
AGTACTCGAACCGGTACCATTGCCCGTTGGCGAGCTTCAGGGACGGCCCCCAGTGACTAATGGGATAGACGAAGCCGCAGCCGTACATGCTGACGACGAAGTTCCACCCCGACGCGCCGCTGTACTTGCGCATGTAGGTTAAGTTCGGGTACCCCCAGGTATCCGGGGTCACGATATGGTCGCCCGACCCCGACGTGTCATCGTTGCGCATGTAGTAGCGCACGTAGAAGTCGGTGGCCAGCGGGACGACATCGTTGATCTGGACGTTGGCCGCAAAGGTGGAGCCGCGCTGCTGCACGCGGAGGGCGTTATGGCCGTTCGGGCCCCCTGAAACGACCGAGATGAGCTGGACGCCGGTGCCGTTGTTGAATTCCCAGTAATTGGGCCACCGCCCCCCGTCGGTCACGGCAGTCGTCGAGGTGCCGGCCGCGGTGTCCCAGTTGCTCTGGAAGAGCACGCCGCCCGAGGCGGCGTGGGCGGGGATCAGCACACTGGGGATCGCGGCGAGAACGGCGAAGAGACGAAGCCGGCAGATGCGAATGACGACCGAGCGGCCGAAAAGCATCGCGATCCTCCGTTTGCGCGGAAGACCCCGATGTTCTCGGGGAGCGTCGATCTCCCTTCCTTCGGTAGCCCGGCCGTCAAGCGCCTCGCTTGACCCGTGGCTTTGCGTCCCCGCCTCACGGCGGGTTTGCCCTTATCGAGAAGGGGTCTTCCCTGTTGACGAGAGACTCGTGCACGGGGGGTGCCAGGCAGAGGTCCTGCCGGTCAAGGCGCGTCAAATTCTGGAAATCGCGGGGGCTCGACCGGGCGTGTGAACGCGTTCGGAGGGCTCGACCGGAACGGGCGGGCGACCTGGAGCGTCAGATTTGACAGCGACCGTGCCCAGTGTGACATCAAGAACGCAGGTTTCTCCGCCTCTTGCGCCCCTTGTCAGGGACCGCGAAGGGCTCAAATCTCGCGGAGTCGGACATGCAGGAGGTGGACGGTATAGGGAATGCCGCTGGCCGTCTCGAGAGTGGATATCGCCGCGCGGACGGCCTGGTTGCATTCGGTCTTCTGATCCGAAGGGACGTTGACGAGCTGGCCTTCGATTCGCATCCACCAGCCCCAGTGTCCGTCGAGCGTGTCGTAGTACGTGTGATAGGACTCCGTGACGGTCAGCCCCGATGAGTCGAAGGCTTCGCGGAACAGCGCCGTCGCCTCCTCGAGGCGGAGCTGCTTTCGGAGCGAGACGGCCTCGACCATCGTCGCCAGGGTCATATATTTGAAGAAGACCGGCGTCGTCTTCATGATGAACTCGCGACCGTTGTTCCGACCGATGAAGGTCAGGTCCATCTCCCCGGTCGGGCGGAGGACGCGTGCCAGCTCCGAAACTGATTTGCGCAGGTCGGTGGTCCAATGGAAGGCCAGGACGCTGTACAGGTAGTCGACCGACTGAGTCTCCAAGGGCAGCCGTTCGAAACGCCCGTCGACGATCCGAACGTTGGGACAGCGGGCGGTCCGGGCGGCGGCGATCCTTCGCATGTTGGCGGCGGGCTCGACGCCGATGAACCTCACGTGACGCGGATGGTCGGATGCAAGTTGGCTCAACTCCCGGCCTGTCCCGCAGCCGACGTCGACGACCGTCTTGTGCGTGTCCCGCAGCCTACCCGAGGGCATGCCGTGTGACGCGGCCCCAGCAGGACCCGATGTTGCTATCGTCGTCGTAGACGTCGGGGTCTCGACGACGGGGTCGATCGCGCACCGCGTGTCGTCCGCCGGGATGTCAGATGGCTTCAAGGCAGTAGATCCTCATATAGTGACCGGGCAGAGGGGCTTCGGGAGACGCGACCTTGGTGATGAGGCGTGCTGTGCGAAATCCACTGCGCTCGAGCAAGGTCCGCACCTGTCTGGGGCGATAGAGGTTTTGTACCGGCTGTTGGGGGAGTATCCGCCGCTGGCGCTCCGCTCGGCCGCGTCGGGCTCTTTGCAGAAGCCACCGCGTGAGCATGAGCGGTCGAGGCTGCGGCCAGAGGAACTCCCGGGCCTTGATGTATAGCCGCTCGGCCGGCGTGATCTCGACGAGCAGCGCGAGGACATACCGGCCACGACGTTTGAGAACGCGCCGGATTTCGGTGGTTGCCCCGACATCGTCGAGGAAGTGCTCCATCGCCCCGATGCTCGTGACGACATCGAACGCGCTGTCCGGGAACGGGAGCCTCTCCGCCGCCGCGATAGCCACCGTGGCCCTGGATCGCGCCCGGGCCCTCAGGAGGGCCTGGCGGGAAAGGTCCACGCCGAACCCCTCCACCCGCTGGACCTCTGCCAGGAAGAGGCCCTCGCCGCAGCCAACGTCGAGATAGCGACCCGGCCCAGCCGCATCGACCAGGTCGACGATGTATCGAGTGAATTCGTCGGTATGGCCCTGTTCCCGCCACACATCCGTCCGCGAGGTGTAGAGCGCGTCGTAGTAGGCGCCGATTTCTCGGCAGCGTTGGGCCAGGGGGCCGCCGCCAAGCAGGTCGGGGATTCCATCGGATGTCCCATCGGCCCCACCGCACACTGGGCACGCGAGATCGTGCAGCGGCCCGCGACAGTCGGGGCACCGGAACAGAGATCGACCCGTCGCTGGCTCCTCCATGCGTCTCACGTCTCTCCGTTTGCGTCTACGGGTGCTTCGCCAAGCGCTCCACATCCCGGTCGCCGTACCAGGCCCACCAGCGCCGGGCGTCAAGGGCTGTCTCCGCATCAACCCCATCGCGGTACACGTGCACGGCCATTGGGAAACGGTCAGCCCGCTGGAAAAAGCCAACGTCCCGGATCACCCGAACGAAGGGGTTGTCAGTCGCGACGAGTATCGATGCCGTGGCGCACCCCATCTCCAGCATGGCACCGAGGCTTGCCCTGAGGAGGGCGGCGACGATCTCAGGGTTCGGGAGTCCGAACAAGTCGGCGATCCAACCGTTGCCCTGTGCGTCTACCTCGAAAGCGATATAGCCGACCAACTCCCCCTGCGTTCGGAGCCCCAAGACCTGGAAGGCCCCTGTTGGCGGATCCATGAACCGCCAGTTCAAGTAGCGACTGTCCCGGACGGTCAGCACCCCGTACTGCTGAGCGGTGCGAATCCACAAGTCGTCGAACTCCCGGTCGAAGCGATCGACACGAAACACCGACAGATGCTTGGGCAAGGTCAGGCGCCGGCGCGGGAACACCCGGCGTGGCAGATCGAGGCCGGTGATGAGGCCTCCAATCGCCGGCGTGCGCCCGAGGATCAGTCGCCAGGAGAGGGGATACACCAGGCGCCGGAACCAGAGAACCTCGTGGGTACCGGCTCGGGATCCCTGGCCGACTGCGGTCTTTCTGTAAACGGACAGCGCGCCGGCATTCGAGAAGCTAAAGCTGAAGGGAACCCCCTGATCCCGCAGCTCTGACCACACCACCTGTACGAGGCTCGTGAAGACACCCCGGCGCCGGAACTCCGGATGGGTCATCGCGTCTCCAGCTTGGGCGACGAGCACCTCGCGATGACCGACACGCACACGCCACGGGAAGACCGGTCGGGTGGCGACGATCCGTCCGGTACCCATCTCCTCCGCCACCCAGAGCTGGCACGGCCCCGCAGGGTTGGCCTCGTACAGCCAGTGCATGCTGTCGGGCGATCGTGGCACACCGTGC
>QHSA01000221.1 GCA_003220315.1 Candidatus Rokuibacteriota bacterium | reverse complement strand
CACGACGGCAAGCCCTTCACCTCGCGTGACGTGAAGTTCACCTGGGAGCTGGTGACGAACCCGAAGTTCGGCGCCTTCACCAAGGTCGGCTTCGACGCGGTCGCGTCCATGGAGACACCGGACGAGTCGACGGTCCGCGTGCGGCTCAAGGAGCCTTTCGCGCCGTTCCTCACGGCGTGGGGCGACGCCTGGATCGTCCCCGCGCACCTCCTCGAGAGCGTTCCCGACCCGAACACCGCGGAGTTCAACACGCGGAGCCCGATCGGCACCGGGCCCTTCAAGTTCGGGAGCCGCGTCGCGGGCGACCACGTCCTGCTCGTCGCGAACCCCGACTATCACGGCGGGCCGCCGTACCTGGAGCGCGTCATCTTCAAGTACATCCCCGACCTCACGGTGCTCTACACGCAGTTCAAGACGGGCGCGATCGACGTGACGGGGCTCCAGGGAATCTCCGCGGAGTTCTACGCGGAGGCGAAAGGCCTGCCCGGCGTCACGCTCCACCTCCACCACTCGCCCTCGGTCGAGTACATCTACTTCAACTACGGCAAGCCCTGGTTCAAGGAACGGCCGGTGCGCCAGGCGCTCTACCACGCGACGGACAAGCGCGCCATCATCGAGCAGGTCTACTACGGCGTGCCGAAGCCGGTCGAGGGCTACCTGCCCTCGACGTCCTGGGCGTACAACGCGGATTTGCCGAAGCACGAGTACAACCCCGAGAAGGCGAAGCAGATCCTCGACGAGGCGGGGTGGAGGCCCGGGCCGGACGGCGTCCGCGCCAAGGGGGGCGTGCGCCTCGGCTTCACCAACTCCACGACGTCGGGGAACAAGCTCCGCGAGCAGGCGCAGGCGCTCCTGCAGCAGAACTGGCGGGCGGTCGGCGTGGACATGCAGATCAGCAACATGCCGGCCGCCGTCATCTGGGGTGAGTTCTATGTGAAGTCCAAGTTCGACTCGCTCATGGTCGGCATCCAGGCCTCCGTCGGCGACGACCCCGACTGCCTGAACCGGATCCACTCCAAGTACATCGCGGCCGAGACGGGCTCGGGGCGCAACGTCTCGCAGTACAAGAACCCGCAGGTGGACAGGCTGCTGGAGGACGGCGTGCGCGAAGTCGACCGCGCGAGGCGCCGCGCGATCTATCTGAAGGTCCAGGAGGTGCTCCGCGCCGACCTCGCCTATCTGCCGATCTTCAGCTACGTGCGGATCGAGGGCGTGAAGGAAGGGCTCCTGAACTACAAGCCGAACAGCAACGTGCTCCACAACACCTGGAACATGTACGAGTGGGGGTGGAAGGCCTAGTGCCGCTCACGAGTTACGGCCGACGGGCGCGCTACCTGATGGGAACGGGCCCCGGCGACCTCTGTCGCACGCGCCCCTCGGCCTCGCCGCGTGATCGCTGACGTGACTTCGCGGACAGGACCGTAGCGCGGGCCGGCGATGCGCGCGTATCTCGCGCGACGGGTCGTCCAGGCGCTCGTCGTGCTCGTGCTGGTCTCGCTCGGCGGGTTCACCGTGCTGCATCTGGCCCCCGGGGGGCCCGTCGCGATCTACGCGATGAGCCCGACGATGAGCGCCGAGGACATGGAGCGGCTCACGCGGCAGCTCGGTCTCGACCAGCCGCTCCACGTCCAGTACGCGAAGTGGGCGGGGGGCCTCGTGACCGCCAACTGGGGGCGCTCGTACCGTGACGGGCGCGTCGTCCTCGAGGTGATCGCCGACCGGATCCCCGCGACGCTCGTGCTGATGCTGAGCGCGTTCACCGTGGCGGTCGTGCTCGGCCTCACGACCGGGATCGTGAGCGCCGTCCGTCAGTACTCGATCTTCGACCACGCGATGACGCTCGGGGCGATGGTCGCCCTCTCGATCCCGACCTTCTGGCTCGGGCTCATGGGGATCTACGTCTTCGCCGAGCTGCTGCGCGTGCTCCCGCCGGGGAACATCGGCACGATCGGCGCGCCCTTCGCGCTCGCCGACCGTCTCCGCCACCTCCTCCTGCCCGCCGCCACGCTCGGCGTGGTCATGGTCGCGACGTGGAGTCGCTACACGCGCGCCTCCATGCTGGAAGTGATCGGCGAGGATTACATCCGGACGGCGCGCGCCAAGGGCGTGTCGCGCGGCGCGATCGTCCTGAAGCACGCGCTCAAGAACGCGCTGATCCCGCTCGTCACGCTGGCGGGCCTCCAGCTCCCGCTCGTCTTCTCTGGCGCGCTCGTGACGGAGACGGTCTTCACGTGGCCGGGAATGGGCCGGCTCTTCGTGGACTCGATCGGCTACCGCGACTACCCGGTGCTCATGGGCATCCTGCTGCTGACCGCGACGCTCGTCGTCGTCGGCACCCTGGCGGCCGATCTCGTCTACGCGGCGATCGACCCGCGCGTGCGCCACGCGTGAGCACGCACGCGGCGACCGCCGGCACGCTCGCCGCGCCCGGCGCGCGGCGGACGCTCTCGAGCGTCGTCCTGGGGCGCTTCGTCCGCCATCGGCCGGCCGTCGTGAGTGTCGTGCTGATCGTGCTGCTCGGCGGCGGGGCGGTCTTCGCCGAGCGGCTGAGCCCGCGCGACCCGGTCTACATCGACATGGGGCACAAGTTCGCGCGGCCGCTGACGCGCGGTCACCTCCTCGGCGCCGACGAGCTCGGACGCGACGTGCTGAGCCGCCTCCTCCACGCCGGCCGCGTCTCACTCGCCGTGGGCCTCGCGGCGATGGCGGTCACGGTCCTGATCGGCGCCGTGGTCGGCGCGGTCGCAGGGTACCGGGGTGGGCTGGTGGACACGCTGCTGCTCCGGCTCACGGACGCGATGCTCTCGTTCCCGCCGATCTTCATGCTCCTGGCCCTCGCCGCCTTCGTGCGCCCCTCGCTCGCGTCCATGACGGTGATCATCGGCGTGACCTCGTGGATGGACGTGACGCGCATGGTGCGAAGCCAGATCCTGACCCTCCGCGAGCGGGAGTTCGTGCTCGGGGCGCGCGCGCTCGGCGCGCCGGCGTCGCGGATCCTGGCGCGCCACCTCTTCCCCAACACCGTGGGGATCATCGCCGTGGCCGCGACGCTCGCCGTCGCGCGGGCGATCCTGCTCGAGTCCTACATCAGCTTCCTCGGGTACGGCATCCAACCGCCGTTCGCGAGCTGGGGAAACATGCTCAACAATGCGCAGAGCTACTTCGCCACGGCGCCGTGGGTCGCGATCTTTCCGGGCGTGATGATCACCGTGGCGGTGACGAGCTTCAACTTTCTCGGCGACGGGCTCCGCGACGCGCTGGACCCGCGCCACGCGCGCTCGCGTGCCTGAGGACGTGGCGGGCGCCCCGGGGAGACGGAACGATGGCTGACACGGCCGACGTGATCGTGGTCGGGGGCGGCGTCAACGGGGCGAGCATCGCCTGGGCGCTCGCCTCCCGCGGGGTCGGACGCGTCGTCCTCTGCGAGAAGGGCGCGCTCGCGAGCGGCGCCTCGGGACGCTCGAGCGCCCTCGTCCGCATGCACTACACCAACGAGACGGACGCGCGCCTGGCATTCGCGAGCTTCCCGATCTTCCGCCACTGGACGGAGCTGATGGGCGGCGGCCCGTCCGTGTTCACGCACACGGGGTTCGTCAACGTCGTCGCGCCACCCTACGCCGAGCACCTCCGGAGGAACGTCGAGATGCTGCGGCGGATCGGGATCAACACGGTCGCGCTCTCGCCGGGGGAGCTCAGGGGCCTCGAGCCCCACGCGAACGTGGACGACATCGGCGCCGCGGCGTACGAGCCCGAGAGCGGCTACGCCAACCCGGCCGACACCGTCGAGGGGCTCCGGCGCCGCGCCACGGAGCTCGGCGCGAAGCTCCTCCAATGGACGCCCGTGACCAAGATCCTGCGCCGCGAGAGCCGGGTCACCGGCGTGGAGACGAGCACGGGCCGGATCGACGCCGGGGCCGTCGTCGTCGCCGCGGGGGCGTGGGCGCCGCGGCTCTGCCGCGAGATCGGGCTCGAGCTCCCCGCGCGCGTCAAGGGGATCGACACCGTCGTGGTCACGCGCCCGGCGGAGCTCGCGCGGCCGCACGTGATTTTCATCGACAACGTCCAGGGGAGCTATTTCAGACCGGAGAGCGGGATCCTCACGATCGTCGGCGTGCCGTGCCAGGACTGGGACCTCGACCCCGACGGGCCGCTGTCCCTCCCGGCCGAGGCGCCGGCGGTGGGCGCCCAGATCCTGACCCGTCGCATCCCGGCGATGGAGGGGGCGACGCTCGCGCGCGGCTACCGCGCCTTCGACTGCTACAGCCGCGACCGCCACGCGATCCTCGGGCGCGTGGACGGGGTGGACGGGCTCTACCTGGCGACGGCGTTCAGCGGCTCGGGGTTCAAGATCGCGCCCGCGGTGGGAATGTGCCTGGCGGAGCTGATCCTGGACGGACGGGCCAAGACCGTGGACATCGAGCCCTTCGGCCTCAAGCGGTTCGCGGAAGGGCGGTCGCCCGAGGGGCCGTTCACGTACGCGCCGCGCAGGGACCAGACGGAGCGCTAAAACGCCGCGGGCGCCGGGCTCAGGTGACCCGGCGCCCTGGTGGATTTCCGGAAGGCGCTACTTCTTCTCCTCGGCCTTCTTCTCGGGCTCCTTCTTGGCTTCCTTGGTGGCCGGCTTCTTCTCGGCCTTCTTCATCTCGCCCTTCTTCTCGGCCTTCTTCTCCATCTTCTTGTGGGGCTTCTTCTCGGTCTTCTCCTCCGGCTTGGCCGTGTCCGTCTTCGCCGGCGGGGTCGTCGGGGCCTGGGCCCAGGCGGCGGAGGCGGCCACGGCGCCGACGGCGAACAAAAGGGTCAAGGTCGTGATCAGGAACCGCTTCATTCGTTCTCCTCCCTATAGGGGTTGTGTGTCGGCACCGTCCGTGCCGTCAGAGGGTAGACGCCCCGCCAAGAACGCGTATTCACCCGCTCCGCGCCTGATCGCGGAGGGATCTTGTGAGAATTTTACCGGAGGCCGTCTTCGGAAGCGCGGAAAGAAAGCGGATCGTAAATCCTCCGTGTCGGCGCACGCGCGTGGCGGCTCGAGGAACGAGGGCGGCGGCGGGAGCGTTGGCTGCTCCGGGAGGGATGTGTACGTTTGTGTATGTGGACGCAGCCTGCCCCCCAGGGTGTTCGTCGCGAACACCCTGGGGGGCAGCCGCGGACGTCAGTCACGCAGGGGGGTTAGTCGCCGCACACCCCGGATCCAGGCGTGGTCTCTATACAGCATGTCCCAGGGGCGGTGGGGTCGGGTGTCGTCCCGAATGGACATTGCTCACAAAACCCGGCGCTGCATATCTGCCCGGCAGAACAATCAGCATCGACGGAGCACCCGACCGGTGGAGTCACCGGGAAGGCGGGGCAATTCAATGGAGTCGGCGGCATACCACTGAAGAACAAGGAATTGTTCGGCTTATGGAGCTGGATGTTGCCACCGACCAGCGTCTGGTCTCCGCTCGTATAGGAAAAGGTCGAGGAAAGGCTCGCACCGACCACCTGGATCATGAACGTGTCACTACCCTTGCCTGGCTCGGCGTTGTCCGTGACCTTGACGGCCCAGTTAACGGTATCGTCCGGGGAGGGGAGGTTAGTCCGCGCTGTGCCACAGATCAGTCGGGTACCGCTCGGCTGGCCCGGCG
Source organism: Candidatus Rokuibacteriota bacterium (assembly GCA_003220315.1). Taxonomy (GTDB): domain Bacteria; phylum Methylomirabilota; class Methylomirabilia; order Rokubacteriales; family CSP1-6; genus 20CM-2-70-11. The sequence goes on along the minus strand of QHSA01000221.1, from coordinate 138 downwards.
GGTCGACGGGGGTGGTGCACGCCGGGTCGCCGCAGAAGAAATACCCCGTGACGTCGGTCCAGTGAACGTTCAGTTTCTTGACGGTGGGGGTGGTGAAGCCGTGGTCGATGTACTCCAGATGACCCCACAACGTGTGTC
>QHSA01000220.1 GCA_003220315.1 Candidatus Rokuibacteriota bacterium | reverse complement strand
ACGCCGTAGACGATGACATGGAGGGCATTCACGACGGTGCTGGTCGGTGAGGTTTGCTGCTCGTTGATCACCACCCGGCCTCCAGGAATGAAGATCGTCTGGTTCGGGGCCCCGCTGACGGGTATGGGCGCCCCGTTGATCGAGAGGTTGGCGATGTCCGAGACGCCGACGCCCGCGCCGCCCAGGACGGCCAGGGCTCGGGCCATGACAACATCGGCGCCGATCGTCGTCCCGGCGACGCTCAGGGCCAAGGCCCCGAGCGAGGCCTCGGAGGCAACCTGATCAGGCCAACCGATCGTGGTCGCGTGAAGAGTTTCCCCTTTGAGCAGCGAGGGGACGTTCCCCGTGATCGCCGACGCATGAAGAGCGTCGCTGGGTCCGCCGAGCGCCCCGGTGTCGGCGAGCACTGTCGTGGTTCCTCCGAAGAGGCCGAACACGGTCGCTTGCACCGCTCTCGCCTGCCCGGTGATCAGTTGAGCTTCGCCGGCCATCGGCCATGTCAGGAGAGCCACCACCATCGCAGCCGCTGCGAGTACACCCGGACTGTAAGAACCTGCGTGACGCATGCCGACCCTCCCCGCGGTCCCTTGGTGCGCACTTACGATGACCCGTCCCATACGGGCTGCTCGGTGTGCGCCACGTCGATTGCGCTGCTCCCCCTCGTCGAGCGTCACTAGAAACCCTGAGAGAGAAAGGCTGAGAGCGGAATCGGGTGAACCCCCGATCTCATGCGCGGTGGATACCGGAGTCAGTTGCGCACGGGCGGGATACGGTAAGATCCTAGCCGATCCTGTACGGGATCTTGCCGGCCGGAATCGTGACTGGGCCACACATGCCGATCAGCAGTCGCGTCGGGCCGGACGTAGCCTCCGGAAAATA
>QHSA01000073.1 GCA_003220315.1 Candidatus Rokuibacteriota bacterium | reverse complement strand
ACACAATCGGTCCACCGGACCGGGCTCGCGACCTGCTGGAGGAGGAAGGTCTTGACCTCCGCCGCGGTGCGGGTCACGCCCGCGTCGACGTTGCGCACCACGGGGATCGCCGGGTCGGCGACCGAGACCCCGTCGAGCTCGCGGGCGAGCTCGACGGCGGCCGGCGCCATGAGGGCGCAGTGGAAGGGCGCGCTCACCGGAAGCAGGACACTCTTCTTGCCGCCCCGGTCGCTGGCGAGCGCGGCCGCGCGCTCCACCGCCGCCCGATGGCCCGCGATGACGATCTGCTGGGGCGAGTTCACGTTCGCGACGCCGACGACCTCACCCTTCGCCGCGTCCACGCACACCCGCTCGACCTGGCTCAGGTCGAGCCCCATGATCGCCGCCATCGCGCCCGTCCCCACCGGCACGGCATCCTGCATCAGCGCGCCGCGCTTGCGCACGATGCGTACCGCATCGGCGAACCGCAGGGCGCGGGCCACGACGAGCGCCGAGTATTCCCCGAGACTGTGGCCCGCGGCGAGCGTGGGCTCGAGGCCGCGTTCGGCGCACGCGGCGGCCGCCGCGACAGACGCCGTGAGGACCGCGGGCTGGGTGTTGGTGGTCAGCGTGAGGTCCGCCTCCGGACCCTCGAACATGAGCCGCGCCAGGTTGAAGCCGAGCGCCTCGTTCGCCTCCTCGAACACCGCCTTCGCGCCCGCGGACGTCGTGTAGAACCCCTTGCCCATCCCGACCGCCTGCGAGCCCTGGCCGGGGAAGAGAAACGCGATCGAGGTCACCGTTGGAGCGGGCTCCGCGAGGCCGCCAGACTCAGTGGGTGGCCCGAGAAGGGTGCGACCCGGCTCCGCCCCTCTATCACCATCGGATCAGGACGGCGCCCCAGGCAAAGCCTCCTCCGAAGGCGGCGAGGAGCACAAGGTCCCCCGGCTTCACGCGTCCGGCTGTGAGGGCCTCCTCGAGCGCGACGTAGACGGACGCCGCCCCGGTATTGCCGTAGCGGTCGACGTTGACGAACACGCGGTCCATCGGGAGGCCGACGCGCCTCACGGCCGCCTCGATGATCCGGAGGTTGGCCTGATGCGGGATGAACAGGCTCAGGTCGGCGACGGTGATCCCGTTCCGCGTGAGGATCCGCTCCGCGCAGTCGGCGAACATCCGCACGGCGACCTTGAAGACTTCGGCCCCCTTCATCTTCGCGTAGTGCATGCGGGCGTCGACGGTCTCGCGCGTGGCGGGGTGGCGCGAGCCGCCGGCCGGCATGTAGAGCAGGTCCCAGTACCGGCCGTCGGAGTAGAGATCGAAGTCGATGATGCCCCGGTCGCCGTCGTGCGCCTCGAGCACCGCCGCGCCGGCGGCGTCGGCGAGCAGCACGCACGTGCCGCGGTCGGTGAAGTCGGTGATCCGCGAGAGCGTGTCGGCGCCGATGCAGAGGACCCGCCGATACTTGCCTGTCTGGACGAGCTGGCAGCCGAACACGAGACTGTAGACGGAGCCCGCGCACGCCGCGAGCATGTCCACGGAGCCGACGTTCCTGCAGCCGAGCCGGTGCTGGACGATGTTCCCGACGGTCGGGAAGAACATGTCGGGCGTCGTCGTGCCTACCGCGATGAACTCGATGTCCTCGGGGACGAGGTTCGCGCGCTCGAGAGCCTGCTGGGCGGCCTTGAGGGCCAGGTCCGAGGTGGCCTCGCTCTCGTCGGCGATCCGGCGCTCCCGGATTCCGCTGCGCTGGAAGATCCACTCGTCGCTAGTCTCCACCATCTTCTCGAGGTCGGCGTTGGTCAGGATCCGCTTGGGCGCGTACGACCCGACGCCGATGATCCTCGCCCGCGTCATTCGCGCTCCCCCTGCCCGGCGCGCGCCACCTCGGCCTCGATCGCGGCCTTGATGTGCTCGTTGAGGCCGGCGGTCGTCCACTCTTGGGCCACGCGCACCGCGTTCTTGATCGCCTTCACCGGTGAAGCACCGTGGCAGATGATGGCGGCGCCGTCAATGCCGAGCAGCGGCGCGCCGCCCACCTCCGTGTAGTCGATGCGGCGGCGGAGGCGCTCGAACGCGGGCAGCGCGAGCATGGCACCGACCTTCGAGCGCGTGTCGCGCGTCAACTCCTCCTTGATCATCCCGGTCAGCATCTCCCCGAGGCTCTCGGAGATCTTGAGCGCGACGTTGCCCGTGAACCCGTCGGTCACGACGACGTCGCAGCTGCCGTTGTAGATGTCGCGTCCCTCGACGTTGCCCACGAAGTTCAGCGACGAGGCCTTCAGCTCCTCGTACGCTTCCTTGGTGAGCTCGTTGCCCTTGCCCTCCTCCTGGCCGACCGAAAGCAGGCCGACGCGCGGGTTGTCGAGCCCGAAGATATCGCGCGCGTAGACGTGGCCCATGACGGCGAACTGCAGAAGGTGCCACGGCTTCGGATCCACGTTGGCGCCCGCGTCGAGGAGGATCGTGAACTTCCTGAGGTTCGGGAGAACGGCGGCGATCGCCGGCCGGTCCACACCCGGAAGCACGCCGATCACGAACATCGAGATCACCATCGCCGCGCCCGTGTTCCCGGCCGAGACGAAGGCGGTCGCCTTCCCCTCTTTCACGAGCTCGGCCGCGACCTTGAGCGACGAGTCCCGCTTGTGTCGGAGCGCGTGCGACGGGCTCTCCGCCATCCCCACGACCTGAGAGGCGTGCCGGATCTCGAGCCCGAGGCTCTGCGCACCGAGGCGCGTCGTCTCGCGCTCGATGGCGGGGCGGTCACCCACGAGAATGACGGAGGCGCCGAACTCCCGGACCGCCGCCACCGCGCCCGCGACGACGACCGCGGGGCCGTGGTCGCCCCCCATGGCGTCGACGGCAACCTTCAGGCTAGGCCCCTTCGACGGCGATGATCTCCCGACCCTTGTAGTAGCCGCAGTGCGGGCAGACTCTGTGCGGCAGCTTGACCTCGCGGCACTGCGGACAGAGCGAGCGCGTCGGCGCGGCGAGCTTGTAGTGCGTGCGGCGCTTGCGCCCGCGCGTCTTCGAGTGGCGTCGTTTCGGCAGCGGCATGGAGGTGTCTCCCTAGCGAGAGCGTCGCGCCGCCAGGTCTCTGAGTACGGCCAGCCGCGGGTCCGGCGCGCGATCCCGGCATCCGCAGGCCACCACGTTCCGGTTCCCGCCGCAGACGGGGCACAGGCCCAGACAGTCCTCACGGCAGAGTGGCTTCATCGGGAGCGCGAGCGTCGTCTCCGTTTCGACCAGGACGTTGAGGTCGAGCTCGTCCTTCGCGTAGAACGCGACGTCGAGGTCGTCGGCGGCGAGCTCGACATTGTCCGCGGTGGCCGGTCGCGGGGCCACCCGCACGTCCACCCCAGCGGTCACGCGCGCTCCGAAGGGCTCGAGGCAGCGGCCGCACACCTGGGGCACGGTCGCGCGGATCTCGCCGTGGGCGAGGACGTCTGGCCCGTCGCGTTCGAGCTGGAGCCTGAGGCCGTCGAGGCGCCAGGCGGGATCCGAGAAGGGCGCGTCTTCGAGGGCCTTTCGCTCGATCGTCAGACCCTCGTCAGGGATGTCGGGAACCTTGATGATCATGGGCGCTAAGTCTCGGCCAACTAACGATTTTTCACTAACTCGGGTCAGTATATGTGCGGCAATCGGGCAAGTCAAGGTATTTGACCCCTCTCGACCCGTTTGCTACCCTCACAGCCGTATGTCGAACATCTTCAAGACCGCGATGCTCCTGGCCGTGCTCACGGCCATGCTCGTGCTGATCGGCGGCGCGTTCGGCGGTCGCCAGGGCATGCTGGTGGCCTTCGTTCTGGCGGCCCTGATGAACTTCGCGAGCTATTGGTTCTCCGACAAGATCGTGCTCGCCATGTACGGCGCCCGGCCCGTCGACGAGGCGCAGGCGCCCGGACTCTACGCGATCGTCCGACGGCTCACGACGCGCGCCAGCCTCCCGATGCCCCGCGTCTATCTCATCCCGACCGACACGCCCAACGCGTTCGCGACGGGGCGCAACCCGCATCACGCGGCGATCGCCGTGACCGAGGGCATCATGCGCCTCCTCGACGACGAGGAGCTCGAGGGCGTCCTCGCGCACGAGCTCGCGCACGTGAAGAACCGCGACGTGCTGGTCTCCACGATCGCGGCCACGCTCGCCGGCGCCATCACCTATCTGGCCCACATGGCGCAGTGGGCGGCGATGTTCGGCGGGCGCGCCAGCGACGACGAGGAGCGGGGCGGCAACCCGCTCGCGCTGATCCTGATGGCGGTGCTCGCGCCGCTGGCGGCGATGCTCGTCCAGCTCGCGGTCTCGCGCGCACGGGAGTTCCAGGCCGATGCGACCGGTGCGCGTGTCGCGGGCCGGCCCCGGGGGCTCGCCAGCGCCCTCCAGAAGCTCGAGCGCGCCAACGAGGCCGCGCCGATGGCGGCCAACCCGTCGACCGCGCACCTCTTCATCGTGAACCCGCTCGGCGGCGGCGCGATGATGCGGCTCTTCTCGACCCACCCGCCCCTCGAGGAGCGGATCGCGCGCCTCCGCGCGATGCGGTTCTGATCGACATCGGGGGGAGCGACGCCGCTCCTCCCCGATCCCCCCCAACGGTTACCCGCGGTGGCTGACCAGCGAATCGGTTGCGGCGGGCGAAGCCCGCGCTCGAAGGGTGATCACTCGGACGCGCTTCTAGGCGGGGGCCGGAACAGGGAATAAGCCAACCCCGCGTGCGTAGTACTAGTAAGTGGTCGGGGGACGCTCGGGCGGGGAGAGCCTTGGACAGCAGATCTGAATTCCAGGACTTGGTCCATAAGCACCTCAATTCCCTGTACAACTATGCGCTCGTGCTCGCACGGCAGGATGCCGAGGACCTCCTTCAGGAGAGCCTCGTCCGCGCCTGGGAGGCCTTTCACGCGTTCGACCGGTCGCAGAGCTTCAAGCCATGGGTCTTCACGATCATGAGGAACGCCCAGATCGACCGGCAGCGGCGACGGCGGGCGCACCCCGCGGACGCGCCGCTCGGAGATGAGAAGGAGGCCGAGCCGGTGGTGGAAAGTCCGCTCTGCTCCATTCCGCTCGCCCCCGAGGACATCCTGCTTCGTCGCGAGGCGGTCGAGCAGGTGCGGGAGGCGATCCGCCACCTGCCGCCGCTCCTCAGAGAGATCGTCGAGCTCCGCGACATCGAGGGTCTCTCCTACCACGAGATCGCGACGATCCTCAGCCGCCCCGTGGGAACCGTGATGTCGCGACTCTATCGGGGCAGGAACCTGCTTCGCACCTATCTCGTCGAGCCGCCGCAGCGGCCTGACGGGAAGGAGATCGGCGTGCGAAATGATGGACTGTAGTACGGCGAAATCGAAAATATTCCCCTTCGTGGACGGGGAGCTCACCCCGGAGCTCTGCGACCAGCTCGAGGCGCACCTGGCGCGCTGTGGCGCGTGCCGTCGGCTCGTCGACCTCGAGGTCGCGTTCCGGGAGACCTACGTCGAGCGGCTACGACCGGACCCGGCGCCGGAGCCCGTCCGGGAGCGCGTCGCCACGCTGCTGCGCGGGCTCGGCGAGGGGCGGCGCGCCGGTCGCGGGTGGCGCCGGGTCGAGCGACTCGCCGTCTGCGCGGGCGCCGTGCTTCTTCTCGTCGTCGGCCTCGGCGCGGGGATCGCTCTCCAGTCCTACACGGGGACCAGAACCTCGCTCGCCGAGCTGGCGGATGCCGCCGTGGAGCAGCATCAGAAACTCGTCCGAGACCTCCTGCCGCCCGACATCAAGGACGTGTCACCGAAGGTGGCCGAAGAGTGGTTCAAGAAACGGCTCGCCTTCAACGTGAGCCTGCCGGAGCTGAAGACCGAGCGTCTGCACTTTCTCGGCGGTCGGATCTCCCATCTTCGAGAGATCGAAGTGGCGGCCCTCGAGTATCGCGTCGACGGGAACAACGTCTCACTCTTCATCATCCCGGAGGAGGCCTACCGTCAGCTCCGGTTGAACGACAAGCCCCGGTTCAAGGTGGTCAGCCACCGCGGCTACGACGTGGTGATCTGGCGGTCCCAGGGCGCCGGCTACACGCTCGTCTCGGAGATCGGGGATCGGGCGTGCCTGATGTGTCACGCGCCGGAAGAGAAGCTCGAGCCCCTGCCGCGTCCGTCGGCTCACCTCTGATCCGGGCGCCTCACGGAAAGGAGAGGAGGGTGATGAAGCGTTCCCGAGTGGTAACGGCGCTCGCGGTCGCCGTCCTGGTGGCCGCCTGGCTCTCCCCAGGAGAGCCGTACGAGGCCGTGACCGTGAGCGAGGGGGGCACGATCAAGGGCAAGGTGATCTTCCAGGGGAGCCCGCCGGACAAGCGAAAGGTCATTCTCACCAAGGATCGGGAGGTCTGCGGCAGCGGCGTGCGCGAGGTGGACCAGATCCTGGTCGGCCCCGACAAAGCGGTCCAGGACGCGGTGGTGTATCTCAAGAACGTCGCGAAAGGAAAGGCGTGGGAGCGGCTCTCGGCCACCCCGCACATCGACAACGTCAAATGCGATTTCAAGCCGCATGTGCAGGTCATCCCGGCCGGGGACTTCGAGATCGTCAACTCGGATCCGGTGCTGCACAACACGCATGGGTTCTACGGGAAGCTCACCGCGTTCAACGTGGCGCTACCGAACCAGGATCAGCGCATCAAGCGGCAGCTCAAGAAGTCAGGGCTCGTCCGCGTGGAGTGCGACGCCCACGGCTGGATGCTCGGCTGGGTCCACGTCGCGGACAACCCCTACTACGCGGTGACGGCGAAGGACGGCACGTTCACGATCAAGGACGTCCCCCCGGGCTCCTACACGCTGGCCGCCTGGCAGGAATACACCGGCGAGGTCGAGATCCCCGTGAGCGTGAAGGCGAAGGAGGTGGTGCCCGTTACGGCGGAGCTCAAGAAGTAGCGCGTCACCGACACGACCGTTCGGCTGTGGAAGGAGGCGACCGCAGTGGACGATCACGATCGACTCGAGCTCGCGCGAGAACAGGCCAGGAGGGCGTGGTGGCGCAAGGCCCGCGCGTCCTCCGAGATCCGCCGCACGCGGCGCGAGATGAACAAGGAGTTGAGACCACCGGGTGAGCGCCCCGATCCCTCACTCGCGATCACCCGACGCATCTTCCTGCACAAATCGCTCCTGGCGGGAGCGGCCGCGGGGACCGCGACCTACGGGTGGTTCCCGCTGATCAACACCCTTGACGTCGCGTTCGGCGCCGAAGCCTTCAAATTCGCCTGGCTCTCCGACAACCATCTGTACCCGAAGAACGTCAACACGCGCTTCGTCGAGAAGGCGACCCGCGCGGTCAAGGAAATCCAGGCGATGTCGCCGCCGGCCGACTTCCTGATCCACGGGGGTGACCTCGCCCAGCTCGGCGATCCCGTCGAGCTCAGTCTCGGCAACGACATCCTCAAGGAGGTGAAGATCCGGAAAGTCTTCATCCCGGGTGAGCACGACTGGTACCTGGACATGGGCGCCAAGTGGCAGCAGCTCTTCGGCCCGCCGAACTGGACCTTCGACCACAAGGGCGTCCGCTTCGTCGGACTCGACACGGTCAGCCGCGGCCCCGACTACTGGACCGCCAAGAAGATGACGCCCAAGGAGCGCATGGGCCACATGGCGACCCTCGACGGCTCGGTGGCGGGCGCGTGGGCAGGCGTCGGCCGCGATCAGCTCCAGTGGCTCAACCAGACGCTGTCCAGCTGGCCCAAGAGTCAGCCCGTGGTCATCTTCACCCACAACCCGCTCTACGAGTACTATCCGCCCTGGAACTTCTGGGTGCGGGACTGGCGCGAGGTTCACGAGGTCCTCAAGCCCTACACCAGCGTCACCAACATCCACGGGCACACGCACCAGGTGCTGTACAACGAGATCGGGAAGATGCGCTCGATCGGCATGCTCGCCACCTCGTGGACGTGGCCCTACGCGCCGGAGGGCGTGCCCACGCTGACCCGGTGTCTCGTGCGGGTCGATCCGGGCGACCACTTCGACGGCGTCGGCTGGTCGAGGCTCACGATGACCGCGGCCGAGAAGATCGAGAACCAGTACGTGATGTGGCGCAAGGACAAGGACATCTTCGCCGAGGCCCCGTCGGACTCCGGCTGCGCGGACAACGTCAATCAGACGCTGCAACCGCGTATCGCCGACCGCGAGTGGCCGTACTACGGCGCCTACAAGTGACCACCGGCGGGGCGCAGGCCCACGCAGGGAGGAGGGCGATGAACAGGACTCGATACGTGCGCACGCTGCTCGGGGTCTTCGTCGGCGTGCTCGTTCTGCTCTTGACCTCGGGCGGGAACCGGGCGATGGCCCACAAGGAAAAGCACACGCCGGACCAGCTCAAGGCCTTCGAAGACGTCTTCATGGACCAGGTGAAGATCGGGGATCTGCTCTTCCACGGGGACGGCGCCACCGAGAAGAAGCTCGGCGTCACGCTCTCCAAGACGGGGATGGCCTGCGCCATGTGCCATCCCTTCGGCTCGGACAACCATCCCTACGAGTTCCCCAAGTTCCAGGAGCAGATCAACAAGTTCGCGACGCTCCGAGACATGATCAACTGGTGCATCGAGAAGCCCAACGAGGGGGTGAAGATCGATCCCGACGGGGACGCCATGAAGGCGCTGGAGACGTACATCTACTGGTCCAACAAGGGCTCGAAGCTCGATCCCGGCCGCCACTAGGACGAGCTCTGTCGGCGATGAGCCCGCACCTCGCCTCACGGCCGCGACGGCTGTCCAGGCGCCGGCTTCTCTGCGCGGTGCCAGCGGCCGTGGGGCTGGTCGCGGTGGGAGGGATTCGGTCCGTCTTCGGGCGCTCCGAGTCCACGGAGAGTAGCGACAATCGCGATGCGGGCTCGCCGTCCGAGGGTCCGTATCCACCGACGCTCAGGCTGCCCGCGTTCACCAGCAGCGGGGCCAAGGTCCCGCTCGCGGTGGAGATGTCCCACCCGATGGACCCCGGCCACTACGTCACGAGCCTCAGCGTCGTAAACGAGCGCGATCCCGTCCCGTTGAAGGGTGTGTTCCACTTCACGCCGCTGAACGGTCAGGTGTACGTCGCCTTCCAGATCCGGCTGGATCACGGGGCCTCCGAGGTCGCGGCGACGGCCGAATGCAGCCGCCACGCCCGCTGGCAGACCGCGCGGGCCATCACGATCCCCGACGGCGCCGGGGGGTGCGCCGGCACCGCGCCGCCGCCGGGCCGCGTGGGACCCGACGAGCTCGGCGCGCCGACGATCCGGATCCCGCAATTGATCGCCGATGGCCGCATCAGCCCCGGCCAGATCATCGATGTCCAGGTCAAGATCAAGCACCCGAGCCGAACGGGGCTGGAGGTCCGGGAGGGGAAGTTCGCCCAGGCCGGGGAGCCGCTCTATCTGAACGGGATGACCGTCTTCTACGGACCCGCGCAGGTCAGCCGCTTCACGCTGACCTCGGCGCTCAGCGATCATCCCTTCATCACGTTCAGGCTCCGCGCCCGCGCCGAGGACCTTCTCCGGGTCGTCCTGACGAACAATCGAGGGCAGCGATTCGAGGCCGCGCATTCGATTCGCTTCTCGTGATATAGCGGCGGTGGCGGTCACGACGTTCTGAGAGGGGACCGAGGATGGGCGGCAGGGGACCGGTCGTGGCAGTACGAGCCGCAGGACGTCGCGGGGCCGCCGTGCGAGCCGCAGCCGCAGGCGAGGCGAGTCTATGAACGTGGCCGTGCGAGCCGCAGCCGCAGGCGAGGCGAGTCTATGAACGTGGCCGTGCGAGCCGCAGCCGCAGGCGAGGCGAGTCTATGAACGAGGACGCGCGGCGCCAGAACGACCAGGTCATCGACCGCGAGCTGATCCGGAAGTGGCTCGCCTGCGGGTTCTTCTGGTTGCTCCTCTTCCCGACGGTCGGCGTGGTCATGTCCACCAAGTTCAATTACCCCGAGTTCCTCGGCGACCACCCCTGGCTCACCTTCGGCCGGATCCGCCCGATCCACGTCAACGGTGTGATCTGGGGCGCGTTCTCGACGCTGTTCATCGGTCTCTGCCACTACATCGTGCCGCGCCTCTGCGGGGTGAGGCTGTGGAACGAGCACTGGAGCCGCGGCCTCGTGTGGGTCTGGAACCTGAACCTGGCCGTGGCCGTCGTCCTCCTCGCCGCCGGCTGGAACCGGGGCTGGGAGGCGGGGGAATTCGCGCTGATCAACGTCGTCGTCATCTTTCTGGCGATGCTCGTGCTGACCCTGCAGTTCCTGATGACGATCAGGAACCGCCGGGAGACGCCGCTCTACGTCTCCCTCTGGTACCTCGTCGCCGCCTTCATCTGGACCGACGTGAACCTCGTCCTCCTGATGCTGGGTCCGTACCACATTCCGGGGATCAACAACGCGGCCTGGCACGGTCTGTTCATCCATTACGTGGTCGGTCTCTGGATCACGCCGGCCGGCTACGTGCTCATCTATTTCTTCCTGCCCGCGAGCGTGCGGAATCCCATCTACAGCCACAGGCTCTCGCTGATCGGCTTCTGGTCGCTCGCGTTCTTCTACCCGTTCGTCGGGATCCACCACTACCTCTACTCCCCGATCGCCGACTGGGCCGAGACGATCGCCATCGTCTCCTCGATGATGCTGATCATCCCCGTCTGGACCGTGCTCCAGAACTTCTTCGGCACCATGATCGGCCGATGGCAGGAGTTCGGAAGGAACCTGCCGGCCAAGTTCCTGATCGTCGGCTCCATCATGTACCTCGTCGGGTGCTTCCAGGGGTCACTGGAGGCGTTGCGCGCGCTCCAGCAGCCGACCCACTTCACGGACTTCGTCATTTCCCATTCGCACCTGACGGTCTTCGGCACGTTCGTCGTCTGGGCCATCGCGGGCAGCCTATATGTGTGGCCGCGGATCACGGAGTCGGAGCTCTGGAGCTTCACGCTGGCCAACTGGGGATTCTGGCTCGTCACGCTCGGTATCTCGGCGATGGGTCTCGTCCTCAGCGCGCAGGGGTTGCAGCAAGGTTACATGCTGATGGCGCAGAGTGAGTTTCTGGACACGGTCACCGCGATCCGCCCCTACTGGTGGGTGCGCACCTTCACCGGGATCTCGATGGACATCGGCATGTCGCTCGTGGTGTACACCCTCCTGAAGGGCTCGCTCGCACGACGGGCGGCGTGAGGGGCGACGGCGGGCCATGAGATCGATCAAGTCCCTCGCGATCGGAGCGGGGTTTTGCTTCGTCACGCTCGCGATGTTCGTCCAGGGCTTTCTTCCGGCCATCCTGCCCGAGTCGCGCACGAAGCAGGTCAGCCGCGCGGTGCGGACGGACCTCGGCGATGTCAAGTGGGTGCGGTACGACGCGAGCGACTACACGCCGCTCGAGACGCTCGGGCGTGCCGTGTATATCCGCGAGGGCTGCTGGTACTGTCACAGCCAGTACGTGCGGCCGGTCGCCGGTGAGGAGCTCAGGTGGGGCCCGGTCTCCGAGGCCGGCGAGTACGCCTTCGACCTCCCCCATCTCTTCTCCACGCGGCGCATCGGGCCGGACCTGACGCGCGTCGGGCTCAAGTACGCCGACGACTGGCACTACGCCCACCACTGGGATCCGCGGCTGGTGGTGCCCGAGTCCATCATGCCGAGCTTCAAGTGGCTCTTCGAGCAGGCTCGGGTGCCCGTACGCAAGGGAAACGCGGGGCTCGAGCTGGAGAGGACGCCGGCCGTCGCGCGGTACTTCACGCTGCGGAAGGACACGCCCGTCCGGTTGTTCCCCAACGAGACGGGGGTCGTGTTCGTCCGCCCGCGCCCCGACGGCGAGCTCCCGATCGACGGAGCGCCGGTCCTCGACCTGACTCCCTTCGGCGACAAGCCGCCCGCGCTGACGTCCGTCCTCCTCGTGGTGCCGACGAAGGAGCTGGTCGGGCTCGTGCGGTATGTCCAGAAGCTTGGCACGAATCGCGGGGCGTGGCGGGAGGTGTTCGAGCCGCAGAACGTGGCGGTCTCCGTGATGGGAATCCCGCAGAGCGAGGACCTCATCGCCCGTGGCAAGGAGGAATTCGAGGAGCACTGCATCGGCTGCCACGGGGCGAAGGGCGACGGCAACGGGCTGGCCGCCACCTTCCTCTTCCCCCGCCCGCGCGACTTCACCATCGGCGTCTTCAAGTTCCGCTCGACGCCGTCCG
>QHSA01000219.1 GCA_003220315.1 Candidatus Rokuibacteriota bacterium | reverse complement strand
CGACCCCACGCTCACGCCCGGGACGACCCCGTTCCGGACCCTGCACGTGCTCGAGCTCAGGACCGCGTTGAACCAGGTCTATCAATCGCTGGGGAGAGCGGTGCCGACGTACACCGACCCCACGATCGTGGCGGGGCAGATGGTCAGGGCGGTCCACATCGCTGAGCTCCGCGCCGCCGTACGAGCCCTGCAGTAGCCCCGAGTCTGTGGTGCCGGGAACCACTACGACCTCGCGCTCGGTAACCCCAATTTTTATGTGATGCGACCTCTTGAGGTGGCGCGGGGCTAGACGTAAGCTTGCGGCCGTGGTCGGGATTCACGCGCGCACGATGTTCGAGAAGATCTGGTCGCGGCACGTCGTGGCCGAGGGGCCGGGCGGACACGTCCTCCTGTATATCGACCGGCACCTTTTGCACGAGGGCTCGACCAGCGCCTTCGCGCGGCTCGCGAAACACGGGCGGCGCGTGAGGCGGCCAGATCTCACGTTCGCGACGGCGGACCACTACGTCCTCACGTCGCCGGGATCGGTGGCGATCGACGCCGAGATCCGCGCGATGGTCGAGTCGCTCGGCCAGCACACGAGGGAGCAGGGGATCGTCTACTTCGGCGTCGGCGACCCGCGGCGGGGGATCGTGCACACCATCGGGCCGGAGGAGGGGCTGGCGCTGCCCGGGATCACCCTGGTCTGCGGCGACTCTCACACGGCGACTCACGGAGCGTTCGGGGCGCTCGCCTTCGGCATCGGTTCGACGGAAGTCGAGCACGTGATGGCGACGCAGACGCTCTGGCAGAAGAAGCCCCGGGTCATGCGCGTCACCGTCGAGGGGCGGCTCGGTGCTGGCGTCACCGCCAAGGACGTGATTCTGGCGATCATCGCCGAGATCAGCGCGGGCGGCGGCGTGGGGCACGCGATCGAGTACGCGGGCTCGACGATGCGCGCCATGTCCATGGACGAGCGCATGACGGTCTGCAACATGTCGATCGAAGCCGGCGCGCGCGCCGGCATGGTGGCGCCCGACGAGACGACCTTCGCGTATCTTGAGGGCCGACCTTTCGCGCCCCGAGGCGACGCGTGGGGCGCGGCGCTCGCCTCCTGGAGGGCGCTGCCGAGCGATCCCGGGGCCCCGTTCGATCGCGAAGTAGAGCTCGCCGCGAGCGCGATCGCGCCGACCGTCACCTGGGGAACCAGTCCGCAGGACGCCCTGCCCATCACGGGGCGCGTGCCCGATCCAGCGGTGGCCGGTGACGCCGCGCGCCGCGAGAGCATGGAGCGCGCGCTCGCGTACATGGGGCTCAACGCCGGCACGCCGCTCACCGAGATCAAGGTCGATCGCGTCTTCATCGGCTCCTGCACCAATAGTCGGCTCGAGGACCTGCGCGCGGCCGCCCGGGTGGTGAAGGGGCACCGCGCCGTCGTGCCGGCGTGGATCGTGCCGGGCTCGGGGCTCGTCAAGCGCGCCGCCGAGGCCGAGGGGCTCGATCGTGTCTTCGTCGAGGCCGGCTTCGAGTGGCGGGAGGCCGGCTGCTCGATGTGCGTGGGGATGAACGGCGAGACGGCGCGCGAGGGCGAGCGCGTGGCCTCCACCTCCAACCGCAACTTCGAGGGGCGCCAGGGCAAGGGCGCGCGGACGCACCTGATGTCCCCGGCGATGGCGGCGGCCGCCGCCGTTACCGGTCGGTTGACCGACGTCAGGACATTGGCGACCTAATGGAGCCCTTCACGCACCTCACAGCCGTCGCGGCGCCGCTCGATCTGCCCAACGTCGACACGGACCGCATCATTCCCGCGCGCTTCTTGCGAAAGCCCAGGGGCGCGACGGGGTACGCGAGCTTCCTCTTCCACGACGTGCGCTTCAACGCCGACGGCGCAGAGCGGCCCGAGTTCGTCCTGAATCAGGCGCCCTACCGTGACGCGAAGATCCTCGTCGTGGCCGAGAACTTCGGCTGCGGCTCCTCGCGCGAGATGGCGGTCTGGGTGCTCGACGCCTATGGCATCCGCTCGGTGATCGCGCCGAGCCTGGGGGACATTTTTCACCAGAATTGCTTCAAGAACGGCCTCTTGCCGGTGATCTTGTCGGCCGAGGTCGTCGCCGGCCTCCGCCGTCAGCTCCACGACCGACCGGGCGCGATGCTCGGCGTGGACCTCGAGGCGCAG
The DNA here is from genome assembly GCA_003220315.1 of Candidatus Rokuibacteriota bacterium. Taxonomy (GTDB): domain Bacteria; phylum Methylomirabilota; class Methylomirabilia; order Rokubacteriales; family CSP1-6; genus 20CM-2-70-11. The sequence goes on along the minus strand of QHSA01000219.1, from coordinate 1,533 downwards.
ACGGTGGCGGCGCCCGACGGGACGCGCCACCGCTTCGACATCGACCCGTTCCGCAAGGAGATGCTGCGCACCGGCCGGGACGAGATCGGCCTGACACGCGAGTTCGAAGCGCGGGTTCGCGAGTTCGAGGAGCGCCACGCGCGAGAGATGGCCTGGGTGACGCCTCCGAGGCGTTAGGGCCGGAACGTCGAGGGCGATGCCTATGCTCCACGTGGACACGCCGAAGGACCTTCTGCAGCACATCGGGCGCGAACTGGGCCCCTCGGACTGGATCACGGTCGATCAGGCGATGATCGACCGGTTCGCCGACGCCACGGGCGATCACCAGTGGATTCACGTGGACGTCGAGCGGGCCCAGCGCGAGATGCCCGGGGGCAAGACGATCGCTCACGGCTACCTCACGCTGTCGCTGATCCCCCGAATGGCCGCCACGCTGCTCGAGATCAGCCGGCGGAGCCGGGGCATCAACTACGGCTCGAACAAGATTCGCTTCATCAGCCCCGTGCCCGCGGGATCGCGCATCCGCCTGCGCCAGCGGATCCTCAGCGCCGACGAGGTGCCGGGCGACGGCATCCGCGTGACGTCCGAGATGACCGTCGAGGTCGAGGGGCAGGAGCGTCCGGCGCTGGTCGCCGAGCTCATCGGTATTCGGTACGCCTGACGGCGCTCGGCGCCGCGCTACGTCCCGCTCCGCAGCACGAGGCGGCGGTACGCCTCCCCGTACTGAACGCCCGCGCGCTTACCGTCGCGCACGGCCCAATCCCTCAGCAGCGTGTCCACCCAATCTCCCGTCCCGACTTGCGAGACGTGCGCCTTGAGCGCCGCGCACTTGATCGCTAGCGTGTCGCCGACGTCGACCCAGGTGTCGGGCGGAACCGCGCCGCTGAGGAAGACCTCCTTCACCTTGTGGGGCTCGAGACCTTCCGTCAGGAGCTCGGGGAAGATGGCGCGGGTCTCCGCGGACGGGAAGACCGCGTCGAGCGCGGCGCTGGCGGCCGCCCGGTGGTCCGGGTGGTTGAGGTACTCGCTCCCGTACCAGCGCACCGTGGGGTCGCCGCACACCACGACGTCGGGTCGGGATCGGCGGATCACGCGCGTCAGGTCCCGGCGCAGGCCGAGGGTCGGCTCCAGGACGCCGTCCTGATACCCCAGGAACACGAGGTCCTTCACGCCGAGGATCCTCGCCGCGTCCCAGGACTCTCGCTCCCGGATCGGCACCAAGCCGGTATTCTCCGGTGTGTGCTCATTGGTTCCGGCGCCGCCGCTCGTCACCAGGCAGAAGACGACGTCGCGCCCTTCGCGCACCCACCGGGCGACGCTGCCAGCGATGGTGAACTCGATGTCGTCGGGGTGTGCCGCGATGCAGAGGATCCGGGCGAGCGACGCGTCGAGCGTGTGCGGTCGCGGCGAGGTCACCGCGGCGCCTACGGCCGCATGGGGTGCGCGGACGGGCCCGGCCGCCGCAGCGGGGCCGCGAGGTTGGCGAACTCGCAGAGGAGCGGCCGGGTGTCGCGCGGATCGATGAGCTCCTCG
>QHSA01000072.1 GCA_003220315.1 Candidatus Rokuibacteriota bacterium | reverse complement strand
GGGAGTCCCCGATCAAAAGGAGAGACCGCCATGCCCATCCAGACCCGCTACCTCTTCAGCGCCGCCATGGACGTCGACCCCACCCGGGAGGGGCTCTTCAACGAGGTCTACGACGGCGAGCACGTGCCCCTGCTCCTCAAGGTGCCGGGCGTGATCGCCGTGGCGCGCTTCAAGCGGCAGGAGCTGACGATGGTGCTCGGCGGCGAGCGCAAGACGATCGTGGTCGAGCAGGAACCCCTCTACAACGCGCTCTACGAGGTCGAGGGCCCCGAGGTGCTGACGAGCGACCCCTGGGCGAAGGCGGTGGACCAGGGGCGTTGGCCCGGCCAGGTGCGCCCGTACACGCGGAACCGCCGCCACGTCCTCTACCGTCGCATCTCGTGAGGTCGTGGCACCCGGCGGCGACGGCATCGTCCTGACCCACGGCGCGAGCTCGAACGCCCGCGCCCCGCTGCTCGTGGCCCTCGCCGACGCGTTCGGGGCGCGCGGGCTGACCGTGTTCCGCTACGACCTGCCCTTCCGTCAGGCGCGCCCGACGGGGCCGCCCGCGCCGGGCGGCGCCGCGCGCGATCGCGAGGGACTGCGGGGCGCCGTGGAGGCCGTGCGCGCCTCAGCGCCCGGGCGCGTATTCCTCGGCGGCCACTCATACGGCGGCCGCCAGGCGTCGATCCTCGCGGCGGGCGAGCCCGGGCTCGCCAACGCCCTCCTCCTGCTCTCCTATCCCCTGCACCCGCCCGGCCGCGCCGGGGAACCCCGGACCGCGCACTTCCCCGGCCTCGGGACGCCGGCGCTCTTCGTCCACGGCTCGGCGGATCCGTTCGGCGCGCTCGACGAGCTCGAGTCGGCACGCGGGCTCATTCCCGCACAGACGGCGCTGCTGCCGATTGAGGGCGCCGGCCACGATCTGCTGCGTGGCCGGCGCCAGGCCAGAGCCGAGCTCGCCGAGCGAATCGCCGCCGCGTTTCTCGAGTTCGTCCGCTCAGTCGCTCATGCGGTCGCCCGGTAGACATACCCGTACCGGGTGTTGCTGCGCGTGCCGCCCATCGCGACGTACTCGGCCTTGATCGCCGCGATCTTGTCGCGCGTGATCGCGCCCTGGGCGGAACGCATGTCGAGCTTGTACAGGCGCGCGGAGTTGCCGCCGAAGATCGTGCTCTTGACGAGCCCGTCGGCCGGGCCGAGCGGGGCGAAGCTGTGCTTCTTCTGCATGTCCTCGGGGATCTCCAGACGGCGCAGCGCCTCGATCTGCCACTGGGGCGACCCGTACCACACCGAGTCGCTGCCCCAAACGACGTGGTCGGCGCCTATCCCCCTGACCAGCGTGCCGATGAACGCCGCCGCGAAGCGCGGGTTCGCCACCGCAGAGTTGGCAAACGAGGTCCCGAGCTCACCGTAGACGTTCGTCACGCCGTACTTCGCCGGGATCTCGGCGAGGTCGGTCGCCCACTTGATGCGGCCGGTCTGCTCGAACTCCGCCAGCGCCGCGTCAGGGGTCTCGAGGAACGACCGCAGCGCCGCGTGGTAAATGACGAAGTTGACCTGCGGCCAGTCCTTCGCGGCCTGCCCGACGTCCCAGACCGTGTTGTACTCCCACACTCCGGGCCACGACTTCTCGTAGTCAATCGGCAGGAGCCCCTTGTGGATGCACACCGTGGTGATGCCGGCCTTGACGATCTTCTCGTAGAACGGGTACATGAGCTTCTGGTCGTCGAGGCGCCAGTAGGAGCCCATCTTCGACGGGAAGAGCGGGTCGCCGATCGTGTAGCCCTTCCAGCTGTCGGGCTTGAGCGTGCTGATCGCGCGATCGACTTCGTTCATCCAGCCCTGGCGCTTCGGCGTGAAGACCGCGTGCCCCAGGAGGCGGCGCGAGTCGGCGATCTTGTTGATCGCGGCGCGCGCCATCGCGATCTGGTCGTTCGACAGGAGGTCCCACGTCTGGTCGTCGAAGGGCGCGCCGGAGAGCAAAGCGACCTTCGTGTCGCTGTCGACGAAGATCTCCTTGAGGTAGTTCTCGAGCTTGAAGCGCGCGAGGGTCTTCTCCCCCCAGAGGGCGGGGTTCCAGTGTTGCTTGGCGTACTGGGCCAGGCCCAGCAACCCTTCCTGCTTGAAGTCGTCACGGACGAAGTGGGTCTGGTCGTCAAAAATGAATTGCCCGGACAGCATGGCTGCCCGCTGGGCGGCCACCTCGGGGTTCGCCGCTTCGGCCCGGCTGACGTCGAAGATCGGCCCGAACACGTCGTTCATCGCGAGAAAGGCCGCCGCCATGCCCGCGCTCGAGGCCAGGAACTGGCGTCGGTCCATCCCGTGCCGGCGCCCCAGGTCGTCGGCCAGCTCCTTGATACGGGCCTCCACGCGCTGCTGCTCGCGGGTTTGGGGCAGCGGATTGAACTCGCCGTTCGAGACGATCTGGGTGGGGACCGGGGACCTGAATGACGCCACCTCCGCGGGCGCCGTTCGCTTGAGCTCCTCGTCGCTGAGATAGTGGGGCATCGCCGACCTCCTTCCGAGCGGCCCGCGTGGCCGCTCATCTGCCGTCGGCCCAAGAGCCTAGGCCGAACGGCCGCCGTGTCAAGTGGCAAAGATTCGCGGTAGAGTTTGAGCCGTTGACGACGGCCGGTCGCCGGCTGGCACCAGCCTGGGAGGGACGCTATGAAGATTCTTCGCGCCGGCACGCTCATCGACGGCACGGGCGCGCCACCCGTGCGAGACGCGGCCGTGGTGATCCACAACGGACGGATCGAGACCGTCACCACGGCCGGCGCGAGCGCGGGCCCACCCGCGGACCACGAGGTCATCGACGCCTCGCGCTTGACCGTCCTGCCCGGCCTCATCGACTGTCACGACCACCTGGCGTTCCACGGGTATGAGCTCGTGCGGCGCTGGGGCCTCGACGAGCCCCAGAGCACCCGGCACCTCCGGACGGCCCGGGTGGCGGGCCAGATCCTCACGTCAGGCTACACGGCGGTGCGCGACGCCGGCGGGCTCGACGCGGGCTTCCGCCTCGCGGTCCACGAGGGGCTGATCCCGGGGCCGCGCCTGGTCCTGTCGCTCGGGATCATCTCGCCGATCGGCGGGATCGGCGACCGCGTCAGCCCGTCCGGCCATGCGTCGCCATTCCTTCAAGATCCGAGCCTTCCCCCAAGCGTCGCCCAGGGCATCGAGGGCGTGCGGACGACGGTCCGGGCGATGGTCCGCGCCGGCGCGGACGTGATCAAGTGCGCCACGACCGGCGGCGCCAGCTCGCGGGCCGGTCACGGCCCGAAGGACGCCGCGTTCAACGCGGACGAGATGCGGGCGCTGGTGGACGAGGCCCACGCCCTCGGGCGCCGGGTGATGTGTCACGCGGTCGGGGGGCCCGGCCTGCGGCGGGCGATCGAGGCGGGTGTGGACTCCATCGAGCACGGCTGCTACCTCGACGAGGACCCCGAGCTGATTCCGATGATGGTCGAGCGCGGCATCTTTTTCGTCCCGACCTTGACCGTCTATGAATACCACCGCGAGTCGACGGCGCCGCACGTGCGCGAGCGTGCGCGGGCGCTCCGTACCCATCATTTGGAGTCCGTGCGACACGCCCTGGCCGCGGGCGTCAAGGTGGTCGCCGGGACCGATGCGGGAGGGCATGGGCATCCGAACAATGCGCTGGAGCTCGAGCACCTGGTCGCCGCCGGCATGAGCCCGATGCAGGCGCTCCAGGCGGCCACCAGTCTCGCGGCCGAGTGCCTCGCGCTCGAGGCGGAGATCGGCACGATCGAGAAGGGCAAGTGGGCGGACCTCGTCGTCGTCGACGGCGATCCGCTGCGCGACGTCCGCATCCTTCAAGATTCGGCGCGCATCAAGCAGGTGTGGAAGGCCGGGGTGACCGTGACGCGCCACGATGCCTGAGCCCGCCGCGCGCCGACGAAAGACGGTCGCGCTGGTCCTCTCGGGGATCTTTCCGGGGTTGGGCCAGCTCTACAACCGTCAACCGTTCAAGGGGGCGGTCTTCGTGGCGCTCGGCCTCGTCCTGAGCTGGCTCACCGGCCGGGCCGTGCCGACCGACCCGCAGGCGCTCGCTCGCCCGGGCACCGCGCTGCTCGCGCCGCTGGTCGCGCTGCTCGCCGTGTCGTTGTGGTCCGTCATCGATGCGTGGCGCGTCGCCGGCCGCTGAGCCGCGGTCCGGACGGTGACGCTTCGTCCCCCCGAAGCAGACGTTGGAGATGACCTCCTGAGCGAGGCCGAATCTGAGCGAGGGGGACGGAGGCGAGCGAGGCCTGCGGCGCGGGCCTGAGCGGTCAGAAGCTGCCGCGCACCCTCGGTCGGAGCGGAGACGGTGTCGACCGTCGTTCGGGAGCCCGGCCCGGGAAGGACCGCAGCTTGAGGTTCGCGCACTCGATGAAGCAATCCACGGCCGTCGCGACCTCCGGCACGCCGGTCGGCTTTGCCACCTCGATACAGACCTCGTTTCCGCGGAACACGGCGTTGGCCCCGCCGAGCGCGCTGGACGCAGCGTGAGACTTGAAGCAGTCCATCCACGTCATGTCGGGTTCGCGGTTCAGCTTGAAGCGGACGGACACACGCTCATCGCGTCCCCCGCCGGTGCGCTCGAACGTAGGCTGGCCGATACGACGGATCGCGTCCATGAGCCCCCGGTAGCCCTTACGACGCCCGCAGGAAATTCACGAGGTCCTGCTTCTTGTCGTTCCCGAGCGGGTTGGTCAGCGGCGTGCCGGCTCTTCTCGCCATCGTCCCGCAGGGGAGCGAGCAAGACGCCTGCCAGACGCGCAGACTCAATAAAGCGCATGGATACACCCGGCCGAGCTGGGTCCATCCCGTCAACGCCGTGACGCGCGAGTGTCCGAGAAGGGACGAAACGGTGGGGTTGATCAGTGATGGCCAGTGGCAAGAAACTCGTCTTAAGGAGGAGACCCATGACTGGACTCGCGTCCTCGGCTGTGACCGTGAGCCGGCGCGCCTTTCTCGGACTGGCAAGCCTCGGCACCTCGATCCTCTCGCTCGCTGGCGCACGGACGGCTGCGGCGCAGCGCAAGACCACGCCGGCCGCGGCGATCGACGTCCACGCCCACTTCTTCCCAGAAAAATTCCTCAAGTCCCTCGCCGAAGAGGGTGGCCCGCCCGATCTCCAGGTCGAGTTCTCCGCATCGGGCGTCCCCACGCTCGTGCGCGGGACCGTGCGGCTGGCGCTCGACGTGACCTATTGGGACCTCGACAAGCGCCTCGAGCGGATGAACGGCCAGAACGTCACGATGCACGCGCTCTCGCTGACGGTGCCGATGGTGCACTGGGCGCCGCCGGAGCGCGGCGCGCAGCTCGCCCAGCTCGTCAACGATGCGATGGCAGAGGCCCACACGGCGTTCCCGGACCGCTTCGTGGGCTGCGCGACCCTGCCCGTCCAGGATCCGGCGCTCGCGCTCAAAGAGCTGGAGCGGGTGGCGGGAGGCCGTGCGATCCGGGGCGTCTACCTGCCGACCAACGTCGGAGGGCGCGAGCTCTCCGACCCGGCGCTCTTCCCCGTCTACGAACGCTGCCAGGCGCTCAACCTCCCGGTGCTGCTCCATCCGGTCACGGTGATCGGCGCCGAGCGGCTACGCTCGTATTATCTGAGCAATCTCCTCGGCAACCCGTTCGATACGGCCCTCGCGGCCGCGAGTCTCATCCTCGGGGGTGTGCTCGACCGCTATCCACGCCTCAACGTCGTTCTCCCCCACGCCGGTGGGGCGCTGCCGTACCTCTGGGGTCGCCTCCAGCACGGCCAGACGGTTCGTGAGGAGGTCAAGGACGCGGCGCAGCGGCCCTTCGGCCAGTATTTGCGCCGGTTCCACTACGACACGATCGTTCACTCGCCGGAGCTCCTCCGGTTCCTCGTCGGGCTGGTGGGAGCCGATCGCGTCATGCTCGGCAGCGACTACTGCTTCGACATGGGGTACGAGCGGCCGCGGGACGTCGTCATGAAGACCGGTCTGGGCGCGGCCGATCGCGAGAAGATCTTCGGCGGCAACGCCGGCCGCCTGCTTCGGGTCTGAGCGCGCTGGTCACGACGCGCATGCTAGACGTCCGCGAGACCGGAGCGAGCCGCCTGGACGAGGGCGCGCCCCAGAGCCGTGAGCGCCTGGACCTGCCGCGGGTCCTTGAGCTCGCCGGTCGCGTCGAAGGCCTCGCTGGCGTGCGCGATCAGCACCGTCCTGGGGACCACCCAGACGTTGACCGCGCTGAGGCAGATTCGGAGGTTCATCTGGCTTCGCGCCGTGCCCTGCGCCCCGGGCGTCGCCCCGAAGGACGCCGCGACCTTCCCTCGGAAGACGTTGGGAGGGCGCGACCCCCAGTCGATCGCGTTCTTCAGGACACCCGACACGCCGTGGTTGTACTCCGGTGAGGCGATGAGCAATCCGTCAGACTGCCGGATCTTCGCGCGCCAGGCCTCAACCGGCTCTGGGAACGAGCCGTTCTTCTCGAGGTCGCCGTTGTAGAGCGGCAGCGTGAGATGCTCCGGACCGAGCTCCTCCACATGGCCGCCAGCCTCACGAGCCCCGAGAATCGCGTAGCGCAGCACCTTCCGGTTGAAGGAGCCTTCCCTCAGGCTTCCCGCGAAGGCGAGAATCCGTGGCTGCCCTTCGGTCATCGTCGCCACCCTCGCGCCCACCCCCGATCGAAATGACCCCGATCGAAATGACTTGACGCCGCCTAGCGACTCTTCTACCATTGCGCCGCCTGGATCCGGTCAGGCGAATTCTGCAAATGGGAGGGTGCGAGCCATGATCTGGGAGACGCCGGCCTTCATCGAAGTGAAAATGGACGCGGAGATCAACTCCTACCAGCCCGATGACTTCGACCGGGATCCGGACGACCGCTTCTAGGACCTAGCCGGCGTCATCGTTTCGCCCGGCCCTTCTCGCTTCGCCGCGGGAAGGGCTGGGCCGTTTCCGGGGGGCTCTCGTGCTGATCCGGGTACTGGGCTCGGCGGCCGGGGGCGGGTTCCCGCAGTGGAACTGTGGCTGTCCGAACTGCCGCGGGATCCGTGAGGGCACGCTCGCCGCCGAGGCGCGAAGCCAGGAATCTGTGGCGATCAGCGCCGACGGCCGGGGCTGGGTTCTCCTGAACGCCTCGCCGGAGATCCGAGCACAGATCGAGGGCTTTCCGTCGCTTCATCCCCGCGACCGTCGTCAATCGCCCATCCAGGCGCTCCTGCTCACGAACGGTGACCTGGACCACTGCCTGGGGCTCCTCTCGCTCAGGGAATCCCACCCGCTGCTCGTCTACGCGACCGAGCGCGTGCGCGTCGGCTTCACCGAGAAGAACGTGCTCTATCGCACGCTCGAGCGCTTCCCGGGACAGGTGACGTGGCGGACCCTCAAGCCCGGCCGGCGCGAGGAGCTGTTCGGCGTCGACGGCCGTGAGAGCGGGCTCGCCGTGGAGGCCGTGCCTGTGCCCGGAAAACCGCCCGTGCACCTCGAAGGGCTCATGCCGCCCGATCAGGAAGACAACGTCGGCTTCAGGATCATCGACGAGCGGACCCGGAGCGTCCTCGCGTACGTGTCCGGCGTGGGCGCCTTGACGGAGTCGGTGCGCCAGGTCCTCGACGGCGCCGACTGCGTCTTCTTCGACGGCACGTTCTGGTCGAGCGACGAGCTGCGCGCCCTCGGCCTCGGCGAAAAGCGGGCCGAGGATATGGCTCACCTCCCCGTCGGCGGTCCGGCTGGCAGCGCCAGGCAGCTGGCGAAGCTCGGAGCCGCGCGGAAGATCTACATCCATCTCAACAACACGAACCCGCTGCTGCGCGAAGACTCGCCCGAGCGCGCCAGCGTCGCGGCTGCCGGCTGGGAGATCGCCTACGACGGGATGGAGATCACGCTATGACTGACCCGGCCCCGCGCGCGCCGCTGTCGAGGGCGGAGTTCATCGAGTGGATCCGGCAAGAGGGCGAGCGCCGCTACCACGACCACCATCGCTATCATGTGCTCATGCACGACGGCAAGCTGACCAAGGCTCAGCTCCAGCAGTGGGTGCTCAACCGCTACTACTACCAGACGCGGATCCCGATCAAGGACGCGATCATCCTGTCGAAGTCCGAGGATCCGGCGTTCCGGCGGATGTGGGTCCATCGCATCCAGGACCACGACGCCGAGGACGGCGGCCTGGAGCTCTGGCTCCGGCTCGCCGAGGGGGTGGGTCTCGACCGTGACGAGGTCGCGAGCTGTCGGTCGGTGCTCCCCGGGGTCCGCTTCGCCTGCGACGGCTACGTCCAGCTCGTGCGAGAGCGGAGCCTCGTGGAGGCGGTGGCCTCGTCGCTCACGGAATTCTTCGCACCGGACCTGATGCAGAAGCGCGTGCTCGCGTGGGAGCGTCACTATCCGTGGGTGAGCCGTGACATGCTCGAGTACTTCCGGTCGCGCGTGCCGCGGGCGCGCCGCGACTCGGAAGAGGCCATCGACTACGTGGTCCGCCACGCGCGGAGCTACGAGCTCCAGGAGCGCTGTGTGGCCGCGCTCATCCGAAAGACCGAGGTGCTCTGGCACCTCCTCGACTGCGCCTACGCGGCGTACATCGAGCCCGGGTGGGGACCGGCGGGCGCCCGCGCGTGATCGCCCTGGACAGTCGGCCGCGGCTCGCCGCAAAGGCGCGGATCCGCTTCGATCGAAAGACGGCACGGTATCTCCTGCTCTACCCCGAGCGCGGGCTCGTGCTGAACCCGACCGCCGCCGACATCGCCACCCTGTGCACGGGCGAGCACACCGTCCACGCGATCGTCGAGCGGCTGGCGGAAAAGTACGCCTCCCAACCGCGAGAGCAGGTGGAGCGCGAGGTCATGTCGTTCCTGGCCACGCTCGCCGAGCGCGGCCTGATGCAGGGCGAGCCGTGAGCGACGAGTACCGTCCGTATACGCTCGTCGCCGAGCTGACGTACCGGTGCCCGCTCCGCTGCGTGTACTGCTCGAACCCCGTGGACTACGGGCGCCACACGGACGGGCTCGACACGGCGGACTGGCTCCGCGTGTTTCGCGAGGCCGAGGAGCTCGGGGTCGTCCAGCTCCACCTCACGGGTGGCGAGCCGCTCCTCCGGGACGATCTGGAGGCCCTCATCGAGGGCGCCCGGGCCGTCGACCTCTACACCAATCTCATCACGAGCGGCATCCCCCTGAGCCGTGAGCGCCTCGCGCGCCTCCGCCCCCTCGGACTCGACAACGTGCAGGTATCGATCCAGGACGTCGCGGCGCCGAGCTCGGACCGTATCGCCGGGTTGCGCGCCTTCGAGCGGAAGCTGGAAGTGGCGCGCTGGGTCAAGGAGCTCGGATTCCCCCTGACGCTCAACGTGGTGCTGCACCGGGAGAACCTCGGTCACATCGAGGAGATCGTCGCGCTGGCCGAGGCGCTCGCGGCGGACCGCCTGGAGCTGGCCAATACGCAGTATGTGGGCTGGGCACTCGTGAACCGGCGCGCCTTGCTGCCGACCGCCGCCCAGCTGGACGAGGCGCGACGGGCGAGCGCCGCGGCGCATGCGCGGTTACGCGGCAAAATGGAAGTTCTCTTCGTCATGCCCGACTACTACTCCGAGTTCCCGAAGGCGTGTATGGACGGCTGGGGCCGGCGCTTTCTCGTCGTCAGCCCCGACGGCCTGGTCCTGCCCTGCCACGCGGCTCACACGCTGCCCGGGCTCGTGTTCGAGAATGTCAAGGACCGCCCGCTCGAGGCGATCTGGCGCGACTCGCCGGGCTTCAACGCCTTCCGCGGTGAGGCCTGGATGCCCGAGCCGTGCAAGAGCTGCGAGCGCCGCGCGATCGATTTCGGCGGCTGCCGGTGCCAGGCATTCTATTTGACGCGAAACGCGGCAGCGACCGACCCGGCGTGCTCGTTGTCACCCGATCACGGGCTCATCGAGTCCGCGCGCCAGCAGGCGCTCTCGGCGCCTGACGGCGGCTTCGAGTACAGGACGCCGCGGCCGGCCGCACGGAAGTGACACGGCGCGTGGACCTGAGCGCCTGGATCCTCACGGGGCTCGTGGTCGTCGCGCTGGTCGTCGCCTTCGCCACGGACCCGGTGCTGCCTGTTCGCGGGCTGCTCGCGACCGGCAAGCTCGTGAGGAGCGTGTGGCTCGAGTTGCTGCTCGGCTTCCTCCTGGCCGGGCTCCTCGAAGTGTTGATCCCCAAGCCCGTTCTCTCCCGCTGGCTCGGGGCGGACCGCATGGCGCAGGGCATCCTGGTGGGCTGGGTGGCGGGGCTGGCGATTCCCGGGGGCCCCTACCTGCTCTTCCCCGTCGCCGCGAATCTCTTTCGAAGCGGCGCCGCGCCGGGACCGCTCATCGCCCTGCTCACGGCCAAGACGCTGGTGAGCCCGATCAGGATGCTCACCTACGAGGCGCCGTTGTTGGGCTGGCCGCTGACCCTCGCGCGTTGTCTTCCTGGCGTCCTGCTGCCCCCCGTCATGGGTCTGATCGGCCAGTGGCTGTTCGGGCTCTTCAACGACAAGTAAGGAACCCGGCGAGCAACAAGCGGTTGGTCAATGAAGGGACGCAGCGCCGTTGCGGTGATTCTGATTCTGCCCGTAACGGCTTGCGCGTCCCTAGGAGTCAAGACCTCCGGCATCTCTGGCCCTGTGGCCTGGCAGGCGGTAGAAATGAACGTGTCCGGCAACGCCGTTCTGGGACAGAACTCGAGCTGGTATTCGTTCGTGCTGGCTCTGAAAGAAACGAGTGGCTCGACGATAACTTTCACGCGCGTAGAAGGAAGCGTCTCCGCTGGCTATGGTGTGCTCAGGCCCGCAGAGCGGGTAGTAGACGTCGGGCGGTGGCAACTACCGCCGCACGGGGAACTCCGACTGGGGCCGTTTGCTTCGCGACTAATTTGTGTGAACTCGCCATGTGGGCTTGGCTCTTTTGCCCCGGTATGGAAGATCGTCCTGGCTGGGAAAGACGAGGAGGACCATGAGATTCGCCTACTGATTGATGTTGCTCTGCCGTACGAGCCGCGCTGAGAGCGCGAAAGTGCTTCCACCGCCGGCGTGCGACGTTCTACATGAGCGGGATGGAACATTCGCCCACGAGCGCCACGGGTACGGCGTGGGAGCGCACGCCGTGGCGAGCGGTGCATCGTGCGGCGTGGGAGGCGTTGAAGAGGACTTGATTCCCATCTGATCGCGCTGCGTTCCCTGTCCCGGGTGGTCATCGGCAAACCAACCAGGCGCACTCTCTCCTAGACTCGCCTCACATGAACTCCGATCTGTCGGCGAGGAAGTTCGTTGAAGTTAGGAATTGCTTCCGGAATCCAGCCCTGCCGTGAGAGGTTGGAGCTAGGAGGGCACCATAATGAAAGGACTGAGGATCAGATTCGGCAAGGCCGGTGCTTGGAAGCATGTATCACGGTGGAAGAAGCGGATGGACCAAACGATCCGCCGCGCCGTCAAGGCGAGTCGCAGGGCGATTCACACCGTGAATAATTCGGGGTCGCCCCACAAGGCAGAGCGTCTGGCTCTGAGGGCGAAGAGACAAGTGATGAAAGCGGCAAAGGGGTTGTAGTGCGTCCCTCAAAACAGGAGGACGGCCATGAAGACGGTCAGTCGGCACATCCTGTGGCCAGTCATGCTCATCGTCTTGTCGAGCGTCCCTGCGCAGGCGGTCAACGGGTTTTATTACCCGACGCCGTCGTGGGACCAAAAACTGCCAGGGTCTGCACGGTTCGTCCTTCTCTCGGACTGGAACAACGAGGCGGTTTTGGATCGGGAGACGGGCCTCGTCTGGCAAAAGGCGCCGGATGCCTTCAAGACGAGTTGGACGCTCAACGATCAATTCTGCAACATCAACAATCCGAGCCGGGGGAATCGTTTTGGCTGGCGGCTTCCCACCTCGTCGGAATTGACAAGTCTCATTGAGTGGCAGAACGGCGTCGTTGGCAGCTTTATCATCCTCCCCCCCGGTCATCCATTCGTTCTGCCGTCGGTTCAAGGGGATCGATACTGGACGTCCGACCAATTTCCTTCGAATCGGGTTCTGATCGTAACGGACGAGGGCAATGGCCACTTTTCGATCGCCGTCACCCCGGACGTGTTGGTGCCCGGACTCGGCTGGTGCGTTCGTGGTGGCCGTTAGCGGACCACGGGCGGGTCATTGGGTGCTTGATCGCCGACAACAGCCAGCCGCTCGCCCGTGCCGGTGAAGTAGCTCAGGAAGTCTTACACTGGCGGGCAGAGTGTGATGGAGCGTGCTACTTAACTGGTT
>QHSA01000071.1 GCA_003220315.1 Candidatus Rokuibacteriota bacterium | reverse complement strand
CCGATCTCCCGCCGCCACCGCGCCTCGTAGGACGCGAGGGCCGCCGCCCCACATCGTCCCCGCGCGAGCGCATCGGCCGCGGTCTCGGCCGCGAGCTGGCCGGTCACCATCGCGTGGTAGATCCCCTCGCCCGTGTAGCCGTTGACGAACCCTGCGGCGTCGCCGCAGACGAGGACACGGTCGGCGTACGTCCGGGCGAGGGGGCCGCCGAGCGGGAGCCGATAGGCCTTGAAGTTCTTCGGATTCGAGTTGCCGGCGACGACGCCGCGGGCACGCGCGTCCGCCAGGAAGCGCGCGTGATGCTCGTAGGGTGGGCCGTCGAGCCGCTCCTTGAAGAAGGACAGCAGGAAGCCGACGCCCGCGTCCACGTGGCGGCGCTTCGGGAACACGTAGCCGTAGCCCGGGTAGCCCTTGTACCCGTAGGCGACGTACATCGTGTCGGGATCGGCGGGGACGAGCTCCGCGAGCTCGGTCTCCTCCATCGTGTCGATCGCCAAGGCGTCCACCGGGAAGCCGCCACCGAGGCCCGCCTGGCGCGCCACGACGCCGTTCACGCCGTCGGCTCCGATCACGAGCCGCGCGGTGAAGACGCGCCCGTCCACGGCGCGCGCGGCGACCCCGTCGGCCGAGAAGAGGAGGTCGGTGACGCGCACGGCCTCGAGCACACGAGCGCCCACGGCGCGCGCCCGCGCGAGCAGCGCCGCGTCGAACTCGGTGCGCCGGAGCGTCAGATAGAAAGGCTCGTCCGATTCGGCGAGCAGCGACGCTCCCGACGGACCCTCCATCCGCACCTTCCGGATCTCGTGGATCTCGACGGTGGTGCGGAGGTAGTCCGCGAGCGCGGGAAAGCGCCGCAAGACGCCGTAGCGGATGCCCCCGCCGCACGGCTTGTCGCGTGGGAACCGCTTCTTGTCGAGAAGCAGCGTGGACACGCCACGCGCGGCGAGCGTCATCGCGGCCATGGCGCCGGCGGGACCGCCGCCGACGACGACGACGTCGGCCCCGGGCCTCACGACGCGGGCTCCCGGCGCCACCCGCGCCAGGCCAGCGCGGCGGCCGTCCCCTGCGAGAGGACGAGCCCGAGCACCCACACCACGGAGAGCGCGCCGCTCCGGAAGCCCCCGGCGAGAACCGCGGGCCCGTGGTCCACGACCGCCACGACAGTCCAGACCGCGCTCGCCCAGAACGTGATGACCCACCCCACTCGCCGGCCCTGGCCGACGCCCACGATCCCCCACACCTGGAGCGCGAGGTAGCCGCCGAGCAGGAATGCGGCGGCGCCGGTCGCGAGCCCGACGCGCTCCGCGATACCCCCGGCGAAGTCCTCGACGACGTGGGGCACGATGAACGGCAGACCGGCCAGGGAGACGAAGATCGTCGCCTCGCGCCGCGTCATGCGCCCAGGGCCTCCTGCACGGGGACCATTCTAGGATGGGGACGGGTACAATGCGCGCATGCCCGAGTTTCTCCCGTTCGTCCGCCGGTGGTTCGCCGAGACCTTCAGCGAGCCGACACGCCCGCAGCGAGAAGGCTGGGAGGCGATCGCCTCGGGGCGCGACACGCTGATCGTCGCGCCGACGGGCTCGGGGAAGACGCTCGCCGCGTTCCTCTGGGCGCTCGACCACCTCCACCGCCTCGGCCTCGAGGGGCGGCTGGAGGACCGCGTGTACGTGGTCTACGTCTCGCCGCTCCGCGCCCTGAACAACGACATCGAGAAGAACCTCCGCGCGCCGCTCGCGGGCATCCAGGCCGCGGCCGCGGCCGACGGCACGAGGCTCCCCGAGGTGCGGGTGGCGGTCCGCACCGGCGACACGCTCGCCGCCGCGCGTCAGGCCATGACGCGCCGACCGCCGCACATCCTGATCACCACGCCCGAGTCGCTCTACATCCTGCTCACGAGCGAGCGGTTCAGGCCGGCCCTCGCGAGGACACGGTTCGTGATCGTCGACGAGGTCCACGCGCTCATGGGGGGAAAGCGCGGCGCGCACCTCGCCCTCTCGCTCGAGCGACTCGCGGCCCTCGTCGAGGCGCAGGCACCGGGGGCGCGGCCCCAGCGTATCGGCTGCTCGGCCACGGTGAGCCCCCTCGACGCGACGCTCGACTTCCTCACCGGCGCCACGGCACGGGACCCGGTCGTGGTGGACATCGGCTTCGCGCGCGAGCTCGACCTCCGCGTGGTGGCGCCGGTGGACGACTTCCTGACGGCGACGAGCGACACGATCTGGGACGCGACGCTCCAGCTCGTCGCCGAGCTCGTCCAGACCCACCGGACGACCCTCGTCTTCGCTCAGAGCCGGCGGGCGGCGGAGCGGATCGCGCGTGATCTGAACGACCGCATCGCCGACGGCCGCGTCGCGGCCCACCACGGCTCGCTCTCCCGCCGGGCCCGGCTCGAGGCCGAGAATCGCCTCAAGGAGGGCGAGCTCAGGGCGCTCGTCGCCACGTCGTCCCTCGAGCTCGGGATCGACGTCGGCGCGATCGACCTGGTCGTGCAGCTCCAGTCGCCCCGAAACATCGCCGCGGCGCTCCAGCGTGTGGGCCGCGCGGGCCATCTCCTGTCCCGCGTGTCGAAGGGGCGGATCGTCGTCACCCGGGGCGAGGAGCTCGGCGAGGCGGCTGCGGTCGTCCGCTCGATCCGCGCGCGAGAGCTCGACCGGACCGTGATGCCCGAGGCCCCACTCGACGTCCTGGCGCAGCAGATCGTCGCCGCGGTCGCCGCCGAGTCGGTGGGGGTCGACACGCTCTGGCAGCGCTTCCGGAACGCCGCGCCCTACCGCACGCTCTCGCGGGAGGATTTCGTCGCCGTCGTGCGGGCACTCGCCGAGCCGCTCCCCGCCGAGGTCAAGGGCGCGGCGCCGCGGATCCTGTGGGACCGCGTGAACGACCGGCTCCACGCCCGGCGGGGCAGCCGCTTCCTCGCCCTCACCTCCGGCGGGACGATCCCCGACGCGGGGCTCTTCGACGTCTTCGTCGCCGAAACCGATCTCAAGGTGGGCACGCTCGACGAGGAGTTCGTCACCGAGAGCCTCCCGGGCGACGTCTTCCTCCTCGGCTCGCACGCCTGGCGCATCGTCAAGGTGCGCGCCGACCGCGTGCTGGTCGAGGACGCCCAGGGCATGTCGCCGACGATCCCGTTCTGGAAGGGCGAGCACCCTTCCCGCTCGTGGGAGCTCGGCCTCGCCGTCGGCCGCCTCCGCCGCGACGCCGCCGACCGTCTCGACACCCCGGACTTCGCCGAGTGGGCGGAGCGCGAGTGTGGGCTCGATGGTCACGCGGCGTCGGCGATGCGGCACTGGCTCGTGAAGGCTGGGGAGGTCCTCGAGGGCGTCCCCGACGATCAGGGCGTGATCGTCGAGTCGTTCTCCGACGAGCTGGGCGGGCGCCACGCGATGATCCACTCCGTCTTCGGCATGCGAATCAACGGCGCCTGGGGTATGGCGCTCCGCGAGAAGCTCCGGCGCGCGTTCGGCACGGTCGCCGAGGCCAGCCACGTCGACGATGGAATTCTCCTCTCGTTCGCCCCGGGCCAGGTGCCCCCCGGGCCCGAGCGGCTCGTGCGGCTCGTGGCGCCGGAGGAGGTCGAAACGCTCCTGGGTCACGCCCTCATCGGCTCGCCGCTCTTTGCGACCCGCTTTCGCCACGCGGCGGTGCGCGCCCTCTATATTCCGCGAATGTTCCGGGGCGCGCGCACGCCCGCGTACCTCCAGCGCCTCAAGGCCGACGCGCTCCTCGAAGCGGTCGGGGGCCGGGCCGAGTTCCCCCTCGTGGCGGAAACCCTGCGCGAGTGCTTTAGCGACGCGTTCGACGTCCCGCGCTTGAAGCGCCTCCTCGAGCGAATCCACGACGGGGAGCTCTCTGCGCGCCACGTGGACACGCCGCTTCCCTCGCCGTTCGTCTACCCGCTGCTCCTGGCGTGGGACTGGGCGTACCTCGGCGCCGGCCACGCCGAGGAGCGCCGGAGCGACGCGGTCGTCATGCGGAAGGCGTGGAGCGTGACCGCGGGCCCGCTCAGGGCGGACATCGTCGCGGCGG
Source organism: Candidatus Rokuibacteriota bacterium (assembly GCA_003220315.1). Taxonomy (GTDB): domain Bacteria; phylum Methylomirabilota; class Methylomirabilia; order Rokubacteriales; family CSP1-6; genus 20CM-2-70-11. Next base: position 16,171 of record QHSA01000071.1, on the reverse strand, counting down.
TGGAGGCGGAGCTCCAGAAGACCACGCCCGAGCGCCGGGCGCGCGACGCCAACGAGCTGGCCGGCATCCTCGACGACCTCGGCGACCTCACGACGGCGGAGCTCGCCGAGCGCGCGCTCGGCGACGCGGACGGGCTGATCGCCGCGCTCCACGGCGAGCGCCGGGTGGTCCAGGTGGAGTTCGCGAGCGGACGACGCGCGTGGATCGCCGCGCCCGACGGGCATCTCTACGACGCCGTCGGGACGCCCGACGGCCTCGAGCGCGTGGCACTGCGACTCACCCGGACGCGCGGCCCGGTGACTCCCGCGTGGCTCGCCGGGCGTTACGGCGTCGTGGAGGACGCGGCGACGCAGGCGCTCGAGCGCCTGACCGCGCAGGGGCTCGTGCGTCGTGGAGACTTCCTCGCCGACCGTCCCGGGCCGCAGTACGTCCACGTCGCGGTGCTCGAGGAGATCCAGCGCCGCCAGGTCCACGCGCGCCGCGTCCCGCGCCCGGTCGCCACCGCCGAGCGCTTCTCGGCCTTCCTGCTCCGGCGGCATCATCTCCATCCCGACCACCGACTCGTCGGACCACCCGGCGTGCTGGCCGCGCTCGAGCTCCTGCAGGGCGAAGACTTCCCGGTGCGTCTGTGGGAGCAGGACCTGCTCCCCGCACGCGTCGACGACTACGAGCGGGAGTGGCTCGACCGGCTCGGACTGTCGGGCGAGATCGTCTGGACGCCGTTCGAGCGCCGCGAGGGACGCGTCGGGGTGGCGCTCCGCGAGAATGCCGGCTGGTTGCGGGAGGGCCCGGTCGCAACCGCGGAGATCGACGCGCGGACGAAGAACGTGTTCCTGCATCTCCAGCTCCGCGGTGCGTCCTTCGCCCAGGATCTCACGCGCGCCGCCGGCCTCGGGGCGCCCGAGGTTCTGTCGGCGCTCTGGCGGCTCTTCTGGGTCGGGTTCGTGACCCCGGACACGTTCAGCGCGATCGTCGCCGGGACCGCGACGGCGAAGCGGCTCGCCGCCGCGCCTGCCGCGCGGCGGCGCCGTCGCGGGCTCGCGCGCGGCGTGCTGCGCCAGCTCCCGGTGATCGGGCGGTGGAGCGCCCTCGGCGACGAGGACCGTCTCTCGCCCGAGGAGTACCAAGAGGCGCGCGCGCGCCTTCTGCTCTCCCGGTACGGCGTCGTCGCACGCGAGCTCGCCCAGGGCGACTGGTCCACGCTCCGCCACACCCTGCTCCGCATGGAGTACGGCGGCGAGATCGCGCGCGGCTACTTCGTCGAAGGTCTTTCGGGCGAGCAGTACGCCCTCGCGGACGCCCTTCCCGACCTCGACACGGCCCCGCGGCGCGCCGAGCCGCACGCGCTCGTCAACATCGTGGACCCGGCGAACCTCTGGGGCCGCGTCTTTCCCCTGGTCCGTCGCGACGGGTCGCGGGCCGCGGCGCCGCGCGTGCCGCAGAGCTGGCTGGTCTTCCGCCAGGGCCGGCCGATCTTATTGTGTGAGGGCCAGGGCCGTGAGCTCACGCCGCTCGCCGGGTGGCAGGACGTGGACTTCCCTGGCGCCATCGGCGCTCTCCAGTCCCTGATGCGACGCCCGCTCGTGCTCCGTCCGGTCCGGCGGCTGGACGTCACCACCTGGGAGGGCCGCCCGGTTCGCGAGACCGAGGCGCTCCCCGCGCTCGCCCGTGCGGGCTTCACGGTGGACGGCGGGCGCCTGAGCTGGGACGGCTATCCGGGGCCGCGGAGGTAAGGGATGGCGCGTCGGCTGGCTGTCCGGCAAGCATCGCCGCTGTCAGCGTTCGATCACTCGAGCGTCAGCCTCGAAATCGGGCCGCCTTTCGAATCGCAGACTTCGATCCGCGCCATCGTGTGGCGCGGGTCTTGCTGAGGCCACGCGCGGATGTTGGCCGACCAGCTGCTCGGATTCTTTTCGACGGACCTCGCGATCGACCTGGGGACCGCCAATACGCTGGTCTTTGTTCGGGACAAAGGCATCGTCCTGAACGAGCCCTCGATCATCGCCGTGCGTCGGGCGGACCGTGCGGTGATCGGGGTGGGGCGCGAAGCCAAGGCGATGCTCGGCCGCACGCCCGACAACATCCTGGCGATCCGGCCCTTGAAGGACGGCGTGATCGCCGACTTCGACATCACACAGAAGATGCTGCGGTACTTCATTTCGACAGCGCGGCGGGTTTCCTCGGGTCGCCGGCTGGGCTCCCGTCTGGAGCGGCCGCGGGTCGTGATCGGCGTCCCCTCGGGGATCACCCAGGTCGAGAAGCGAGCCGTGCGCGACGCGGCGCTCCAGGCCCACGCGCGCGAGGTGTACCTGATCGAGGAGCCGACGGCAGCCGCGATCGGCGCGGGCTTGCCGATCCACGAGCCGGGCGGTCACCTGGTCGTCGACATCGGCGGCGGGACGACCGAGGTGGCCGTCATCTCCATGTCGGGCACCGTCTACTGCAACTCGGTCCGGATCGCCGGCGACGAGATGGACGAGGCGATCATCCAGCACATCCGAAAGCACTACCGGCTTCTCATCGGGGAGCGGCGCTCCGAGGAGATCAAGATCGCCCTCGGCTCGGCGCACCCCTTGCCCGGTGAGCACCGAACGATCGAGGTCAAGGGCCGCGACCTCGTCGACGGTGTCCCCAAGACGATCGTCGTCACCGACGAGGAGATCCGCGAGGCCCTCCGCGAGCCCGTGATGACCATCGTCGAGACGGTCCGTACCTGTCTCGAGCGGACTCCGCCGGAGCTCGCCGCGGACATCGTCGAGACGGGGGTGGTGCTCACGGGCGGGGGCGCCCTCTTGCGGGGGCTCGATCGCCTGCTACAGAACCTGACGCAGCTGCCCGTGCGCGTGGCCGAGGATCCACTCACCTGCGCGGTACGCGGGGCCGGCAAGGCGCTCGACGACCTGCCGCTCCTCAGGAAGGTCGCCATCCCCGCGTGAGGCGCGTCGTCGGGACGCGCTCACGAGCGCGATAAGACTCCGCCGACCTCTCGCCGCTCGCGGTCCGGGTACACCAGCTCGCCGGTCAGCAAGTCGTACTCGGGGATCGCAGGATCGTTCCAGCGCGTGGTGAAGTACTGGTAGAAGGCGGTGTAGAGGCCGCGGGGGTCCTGGCTGTGGACGAACACGTATTCCGGCAAGACGCGGACATCGAGCGCCGGATGGTAGTGCCGCACCCAGGCGTGGTCGCCGAGGATCGCTAGCTTCCACAGCGGGGGCTCGGGGTAGAACTTCAGTCGGACCCGTTGCGACGCGGCCGGGAGCGCGCGGAGGAAGGCGATCGTCTGCTCCACCTGCGACTGCAGGCTCTCACGGGTGATCGTGTGGTCACTGATCGTCCGGATGCGCTCGATCGCGCCGCGACTCTCGGGATTCAGCAGCATGATCTTCGCGGTCCGGCAGTTCTCGATCACCGCGCGCAAGTCGCCCTTCGGGTCGGCCAGGGTGCGAAAGCCCGTGGACCCGATGATCATGATGTCCCGCATGACGGCGTGCTGCTCCTTCCGCCGCTGGGCCCCCCGTCGGGACAGGACGCCGTTCCCCGAGCTGAAATAGACCATCCCGGCGGTCCGCGCCATCCTGGACAACCGCCGGTTCTGCCAGCTCGTCCGCGCGTGGCTCAGGGCGAGCACGAGGACCAGCGCCACGGCGATCTCGGCGGCGACGAGGAAGACCTTCTCGTTCTCGATCACGGACCAGGAAGCGAGCAGACCCCGGGCGAGGAAGGCGAACGTGAACGGAAGGGTCGCGGCGATCGCGGCGCTCACGATGATGACGCCGACGTGGTAGAGGAGCGCGAGACGGCCGGTCACGACTCGAACGGCGCGCGGAACGAGAGCCCGTCAGGACTCATGAGAGGATGAGCAGCGCCGTGATCAAGAAGAGGGCGAGCCCGTCGGCCGGTCCGTCCCCGACGAGCAGGACGCGGTCCGACAGGGCGGCCATCAGCCGAAGCTGGCGGTCGCTCAGTGTGGCGAGCTTCTCCGCCGCCTTTCCCTTCGATGCGGGATCCGTGACCTTATGGTCGAGGACTGCGAGGATCTTCTCGATGTACACCTTGCGCACGAGCGCCGTCGCGGCCGCGAGCGGTGGCTCGCGCGGGTCGGTGCGCGGGGCGGCTGCCACACCGTGAGTCCATCCTGGGACGACGAGCAACATCGCGATCAGCGGAATCATCAGCGCGGTCATCGATCTCACCTTGCTCATCCCTCGATTCTAGTTGGCGTGCGTGTGCCGTCAAATTTAGTTTGCGTGACGCATCAGCAATACCCGTGCCGATCCGAGCGGCGCGAGGCCGATCCTCCGGCGAGTCTTCGCATCCCGAAGGAGAGCGGACAGCTCGATCTCTTCCGGAGTATCCTTCACTCGTGCGCTGGTGAGAAGAGGACCGACGATGAATCGGAGATCGGGTGATTTCCCGACGACGACGTAGGGGCCCGCCGACCTCGGCCACCACCCGGCCTCGGCGCGCGACTGTTTCCGTCATCGCGCTGACGCTCCTCGTGGCATCGTGTGGCACGCCTCTGACGTGGTGGATGAGTCCGACCGGCCGGAACCATCCGCTGGCCGACCGCATCTGGGACGTCAGAGTCGGCAGCTTCGTCCTCCCCCCGGACCTCGCCGGTCGGCTGGCTGGCGCACGGTTCGTCCTGCTGGGCGAGCGGCACGACAACGCCGAGCACCACGCCCTCCAGGCGCGCCTCCTGCGCGGGATGATCGCGGCCGGCCGTCGGCCCGCCGTGGGCTTCGAGATGCTCTCGACCGACGACGCCACCGCGATCGCCCGCTACCTGTCCGGCTCGCCGAAGGACGCGTCGGGGCTCGGCGAGGCGGTGAGCTGGAAGCGTTCGGGATGGCCGGACTGGCGCCTCTACGAGCCGATCGCCCAGGCCGCGCTCGACGCCGGCCTCCCGATCGTCGCGACCAACCTCTCACGCGTCGCCACCGACGCGATTCGGCGAAACGGGCTGGCCGGGCTCTCGGCATCGCTCGCGCGCCGGCTCGGCCTCGAGGAGCCCCTCGGCCCGGAGACACGGGACGCGATCCGGCGTGAGCTCGAAGAGTCGCACTGCGGCACCGTGGAGGGCGCCACGCTCGAGCGGATGGTGGACATCCAGTGGGCGCGCGACGCGCGGATGGCGGAGGCGCTCGTCCGCGAGGGCCAGCGAGACGGTGCGGTCCTCATCGCCGGCGCCGGGCACGTCCGCACCGACCGCGGCGTGCCGTTCCACCTCCAGCGCCGGGCGCCCGGCGCCACCACCGTGAGCGTCGCGTTCCTCGAGGTCGACGCGACCGTCGACGCGCCCGCGGGGTACGCCGCCCGCTTCGAGGGGGCACTCCCCTTCGACTACGTCTGGTTCACCCCGCGGGTCGACACCGACGACCCCTGCGCCCGCCTGCGCGCGCATCTGCTAGACTGAGCCGCGTGGCGCGGATCGCGGCTCTCGTCGTGGCGCTCGCCTGGATCGTGAGCGCAGGTCGCGCGGACGCTGAGCACGAGGTGTTCTACCGGTACACCGTGCTCGGGTACGTGAAGGATGCGCGCGGTCGGCCGCTCGCCGGCAGACAGCTCGAGCTGGTCCGCGAGAAGACCGGCTTCTCGTACGTGAGCGAGACCGACACGGCGGGGTTCTACCTGATCATCGCGCGCCTCGGCGACGAGAGCGTGGGCGAACCCCTCACGCTCAGGATCGAACGGGCCGGCACGCGGCTCGTCGCGCGCTTCGATCCGGCCAACCACACGGACGAGCGGGGCACGCGGGTGGACGTCGAGGGGGCCACGCTCGTGGAGCGCAGCGCGTGGTTCGCGTCGACCCTCGCGGCCGCGCTCGATTCGCTCACGCGCTGAGGGAGGCGCCCATGACGAAGACGGGGAAGGGCATGCGGGCGTACGTGCTCATCGAGACGGCGGCGGGAAAGACCAAGTCCGTGAAGAAGGAGCTCACCCAGATCAAGGGCGGGGCGTCCACCGTCGTCAACCTCGACGCGGTGACCGGGCCGTTCGATTTCATCGCCGTCGTCGAGGGCCCGACGCTCGACGCCGTCGGTCGCCTCGTGACCGACGAGATCGGCGCGATCGACGGCGTGACGCGCACGACGACCTGCCTCGCGGTCGCACTGTAGCGGGGGCGTTGTCGCCTGCGACGAGGCGCGACCCGGCTCCGTTCTGCTTGTCGCGTCTCGTTCCAGGGGGGATACAGATGCGCGTGCTGGTGATCGGGGGCACGGAGTTCGTCGGCTTGCATCTGGTCCGGGCGCTGCTCCGCGACGGCCACCACGTCGTGGTCCTCAACCGCGGGCGCCGGCCCGAGCGGCTGCCGACGGGCGTCGGAACGCTCCTCTGCGACCGGAAGGACCACGCCGCCCTGCGCGCGACGCTCGCGGGGGAGCGGGTCGACGCGCTCGTGGATATCGCCTACGCGCCGACGACGGGCGCCGACGTCGAAGCGGTGCTGGAGGCGCTCGCGGGGCGCCTCGGACACGCGCTCTTCGTCTCGACGGGGCGCGTCTACGACCACGCGCTGCCCATCCCCTACAGCGAGGCCACGCCGAGGAATCTCCACTGGGGCGAGTACGCGAAGAACAAGATCGCCGGCGAGGACGCGCTGATGCGCTGGCATCACGCTCGGGGTTTGCCCGTCACGATCGTGCGACCGACGCACGTGTACGGCCCCATGAACACGCGGAACAACGAGACCTTCGTCTTCGACCGGCTCGTGCGGGGCCGGCCGGTCCTGCTCCCCGGCGCGGGCGGCTGGCTCCGTCAGTTCGGCCATGTGGAGGACCTCGCCGACGCGCTCGCGGCGATGCTCGGCGTGGCCGCGGCGTTCGGTCACGCCTACAACGTCACCGGCGAGGAGGCGATCACGCAGGTGGGCTTCGTCGAGCTGATCGCCGACGTCGTCAAGCGCCCGCCGACGCTCGTCCACGTCGACACGCCGCCCGGCGGAACGCCCGTACCATTCGGCCAGAACCTCGTCTACGACTGCCACGCCGTCTACACGACCACGAAGGTCCGGCGGGAGCTCGGCATCCGTCCGCGCTACACGCTCGCGGCGGGGCTCGCGCAGACTTTCGAGTGGTATCTGCGCGAAGGCCTCGACCGGCGGGAGATCGACTTCGCCGCGGAGGACAGGCACCTCAGGTGACCCGCCCGAGCGTCCTCGTCTATCACGCCGATCCGAAGTACGCCGAGCTCGTCCGCGTGCCGCGAAACCGCGTGGTCGTCCGCGCGGCCGCCACGCCGAGCGAGGCCGCCGAGCTGATCGCGGACACCGAGGTTCTCTACGCGTGGAAGTTCCCGCCCCACCTCTTCGCGAAGGCGGCCCGGCTCAAGTGGCTCCAGGCCATGGGCGCGGGCGTGGACTGGGCGATCGTTCGGGAGCTCCCACCCCGCGTGGTCATCACGCGCGCCCCGGGCGTCTTCGGGCCGTGGATGGCCGAGTACGTCATCGGCTGGTGTGCGTGGATCACGCAGCGCATCGAGACGTACCGGGAAGCGCAGCGGCAGCGACGGTGGCTCGACCACGTCCTGCCCGACCGGCTCCTCGGCAAGACGCTCACGATCGTCGGCCTCGGCGACATCGGCCGGGCGATCGCCCGCGCCGCGCGGGCCTTTGGGATGCGCGTCGTCGGCGTGAGCCGCTCGGGCCGCCGCGTCCGGGAGGCCGAGCGCGTCTTTAAAGTCGGCGAGCTGGCGCGGGCTCTCGCCGACGCCGACTTCGTCGTCGTCCTGCTCCCCCTCACCCCCGAGACGCTCGGCCTCATCGGCGCCGACGCCCTCGCGGCGATGAAGCCCACCGCGTGGCTCCTCAACATCGCCCGCGGCGCCGTCGTCGACGAGGCGGCGCTCCTCGAGGCGCTCGAGCACCGGCGGATCGCCGGTGCGATCCTCGACGTCTTCGCCACGGAGCCCCTGCCCCCGCACCACCGGCTCTGGCGCACGGACAACGTCGTGATCACCCCGCACATCGCGGGGCCGAGCACGCCCGAGGAGATCGCGCCAGTCTTCAACGACAACCTCGCGCGCTATCTCACCGGCCGGCCCCTCCGCCACGTCGTGGACCGGGCGCGGGGCTACTGAGCCGTGCCCTCACGACGCGGCGCGATCACGATGTCGGAGGCGGAGCTCGCGCGCTTCTTCGACGAGGAGCGCGTGCTGACCTGCGCGACGCGCGGGCCGAACGGGCGCCCGCACCTCATGCCGCTCTGGTACGTGCGCGACGGCCTCACGCTCTACGCCTGGACCTACGGGAAGTCGCAGAAGGTGCGGAACCTCGAGCGCGAGCCGCGCGCGACCGTCCAGATCGAGGCCGGACGCGACCGGTACGGCGAGCTGCGGGGCGCGACGCTCGAGTGCGACGTCGTGATCGAGCGCGACCCCGCGCGCGTCGCCGACGTGGGGGCGCGGCTGATCGCGCGCTACTCGGGCGCCGAGCCGTCAGCCGACGCTCGCGAGCACCTACGCGCGCAGGCCGCGAAGCGCGTCGTCCTGCGCTTCACGCCGACCCGCATCGTCTCCTGGGACCACCGGAAGCTCGGCGGATCGTCCTGATCCCCGAGCGCCCCGGCGCCGACGCCGGCGCGGGCGCGCCTAGCTCATCGGTTCTCTCAGCTCGGGGATCACCCAGAGCGGCTGGCCGCCGGCCGCGACGCGCTGGATGTTGTCGAAGGCGTTGCGGAAGCACCGCTGCCAGTTGTCCCAGGTCGGCCCCGCCATGTGCGGCGTGATCGTCACGGTGTCGAGGGAAAAGAGCGGGTGGTTCGCGGGCGGCGGCTCCTCCAGCATGACGTCGAGGCCGGCGCCGGCGAGCTTCCCCGTCGTGAGGGCCTTGTGGAGCGCCGGCTCGTCGACGACCGGACCGCGGCACGTGTTGATCAGGATCGCGCCCGGCTTCATCAGGCTGAACTCCCGCTCGCCCATCATCCGCCGCGTGCGGTCGGTGAGCGGCACGTGCAGGCTCACGACGTCCGAGGTGCGCACCAGCTCCTGGAAGAGCACGAACCGAACGCCGAGCGCGTCTTCCGCGTCCTCGGCGAGCCGCACGATGTCGTAGTACTGGACGTGCATGTCGAAGCCGAGCGCGCGCCGGGCCACCTTCTTGCCGATGTTGCCGAGCCCCACGATCCCCAGGGTCTTCCCCGAGAGCTCGTAGAGGCGCGTCGTCGCGAAGTCCCCCATCCGCCATTTGCCGGCCACGACGTTGTTGTGCTGCCAGACGAGCTTCTTCGTCACGGCCAGCATGAGCGCCAGCGTGTGCTCGGCGACCGCGATCGCGTTGGCCCCGCCGTTGTTGCAGACGGGGACCCGCGCCTTTCGGGCCGCCTCGATGTCGACCCGATCGTAGCCGGCGCTGATGAGCTGGACGAGCTTGATGTGCGGCGCCGCGCGGTAGAAGTCCGACCCGAGGCTCGTGCGGGCGAAGCCGACGAAATACTCGGCGTCCTCGACGGCGTCGAGGAATTCGGGCGTCCCCTGCTCGGCGACGCGGAGCTCGTAGCCTGCCGGCATGATCGCGCGGGCGATCTCGACCAGCGGGCCGGGCAGCTTCGGCGAGAGAACGATCTTGGTTGCCACGGGCGCTCCTTTGGAGGAAGATTTCACGCCGACATGAGGATCCTTTATACACCCGTTCTGATCGTCCCGGCGCTCGCCTCCGAGGATCGCGCCGGGATCCTCGAGGCGGCCGGCCCCGGGGCCACCCTCGTGGAGGCGACGGACCCGGTGCGCCAGCGCGCCGAGATCGTGGACACGGACGTGCTGTTCGGTCGCGTGGCGCCGGAGGTCTTCGCCCTCCAACGGCGCTTGCGTTACTACCACGCGATCGGCGCCGGGGTGGACGCGATCCTGTCCCCCGACCTGGTCGAGAGCGACGTCATCCTGGCGTCCGAGAAGGGTGAGGTCGGCATCCACCTGGCCGAGCACGCCTTCGCGCTCCTCCTCGGCCTCACGCGTGGCCTCCACACCGCGCTCCGCACGCCCGACTATAGCCTGCGCGAGCCGATCCGCCGCGAGCAGCGCGAGCTCTACGAGCTGACGATGGGCGTCGTCGGCTTCGGCGGCACGGGGCGCGCCGTGGCGCGGCGCGCGCTCGGATTCGGGATGCGCGTGCTGGCGGTGGACATCGAGGACGTGGCCCCCGAGCCCGGCGTCGAGGCGATCTGGAAGCCCGACCGCCTGGACGAGCTGCTCGGCCTCTCGGACGTCGTCGTCATCGCGCTCCCGCTCACCAAGGCGACCCACCACCTCTTCACCCGTGACCTGTTCCGCCGCATGCGTCCGAGCGCGACCCTCATCAACGTCACGCGCGGCGCGATCGTGTACGGCGACGACCTCCTCGTCGCACTCGAGAAGGGATGGCTCTGGAGCGCGGGCCTCGACGTCACGGACCCCGAGCCCCTGCCGCCGGGTCACCCGCTCTGGACCCACCCGCGCGTGATCGTCACGCCGCACACCGCGGGCGGCTCGCCGCGACGGGCCGGCCGCGTCATCGCGACGTTCTGCGAGAACCTCCGGCGGCTCCGCGCGGGGCAGCCGCTCCTGGCGCTCATCGACAAACGCAAAGGATACTGAGATGAAGGGCATCGTCTTCCTCGGCAACCGGAAGCTCGAGCTCCGCGAGTTCCCCGACCCGACCCCGGGCCCGGGCGAGGTCGTCATCGCCATCAAGGCCTCCGGCATGTGCGGGAGCGATCTCCACCCCTACCGCGCCGTCGGCAACGCCGCCGCCGCGCTCGGCCTCGGCACGGGCGCCGGGCCCGTCATCGCCGGCCACGAGCCGTGCGGCGTCGTCGCCGCGCGCGGGCCCGGCGTCTCGGAGGACGAGGCGCCGACGGGGGCGCGCGTGATGAACCATCACTACAAGGGCTGCGGGCGCTGCAAGCACTGCCGCGTCGGCTGGTCGCAGCTCTGTCCGAACGGCATCGTCGTGTATGGCATGACGGGCCACGGCGGGCACGCGCCCTACATGAAGGTGCCGGCGCGGACGCTCGTGCCCCTGCCCGACCCCCTCAGCTTCGAGGAGGGCGCCGCGGTCTCGTGCGGGACCGGCACCGCCTACGGCGCGCTCAAGCGGCTCGACGTCTCCGGGCGCGACACGCTCGCGGTCTTCGGCCAGGGGCCCGTGGGCCTCTCCGCGACGATGCTGGGCGCGGCCATGGGCCCGCGGGTGATCGCGATCGACGTCGTCCCGGAGCGGCTCAGGCTCGCCCGCGAGCTCGGCGCCGACGCCGTGATCAACGCCAAGGAGGCGGACCCCGTCGCCGCGCTCCGCGAGCTGACCCGCGGCGAGGGCGTCGAGGCGGCCATGGACTGCACGGGCAACCCCGACGCGCGCGTCGCCGCCGTGAAGAGCGCCGCGACCTGGGGGCGCGTCTGCTTCGTGGGCGAGGGCAACACGACGACGTTCGATATCAGCCAGGACATGATCCGGAAGCAGCTCACGATCCACGCGTCGTGGACCTTCAGCGCGATCGGCCAGGAAGAGTGCGCGCGCTTCGTCGCGACCCGCCAGCTCCCGCTCAAGAAGCTGCTCACCCACCGCTTCACGCTCGAGCAGGCGGAGCAGGCCTACCGGCTCTTCGACACCCAGACGACCGGCAAGGGGGTATTCGTCCCATGAAGACACGCGATCTATGCGAGCTCGATCGGCGCGAGTTCCTCACGACCGTCGCGGCCGGCATGGCCGTCGCCGGGCTCGCCGGACGCCCGAGCGCGGCGTTCGCCCAGGCCGCGGGGAAGCCGCTCAAGCCGTCGGCGAACGACGTGCTCCTGGTCATCGACGTCCAGAACTGCTTCGTGCCGGGTGGGACGCTGCCCGTCAAGGAAGGTGACGTGATCGTCCCGCTCATCAACCGGCTCGCGAAGGGCTTCCAGCACGTGGTCCTCACGCAGGACTGGCACACACCGGGCCACGCCTCGTTCGCCTCGACCTACCCCGGCAAGAAGCCGTTCGAGACGATCAGCCTCGCGTACGGAACCCAGGTGCTCTGGCCGGACCACTGCATTCAGGGGACGCCGGACGCCGAGCTCGTCCGGGACCTCAAGATCCCGCACGCCGAGCTGATCATCCGCAAGGGCTACCGCAAGCCCATCGACTCCTACTCCGCGTTCTACGAGGCGGATGGCAAGACGCCGACCGGCCTCGTGGGCTACCTGCGCGAGCGCGGCCTCAAGCAGGTGTTCCTCGTCGGGCTGGCCACCGACTTCTGCGTCGCGTGGTCGGCGATGGACGCGCGGAAGGCGGGATTCGCCGCCTACGTGATCGAGGACGCCACGCGCGGGATCGACGCCGACGGGTCGCTCGCGAAGGCGTGGAAGGACATGCTCGGCGCGGGCGTCAAGCGCATCCAGTCCGCCGACCTGGACGTGTAGGTGTGCGTTCGAGGGCACGTTCGAGTTCGCCGACACGCGCGGTGAGCCGCCCCTTCGGGTGAGCTCCTGCGCCCCCGGGTCTCTTGACAACCGCCCGGTCTCGACCGAGAGTCGGCTGCCACAACCGACCGTCCGCGGAGGTGACGCATGGTACCGAGATCCGTCGTCGCGCTGATCGCAATCCTGCTCCTCGCGAGCAGTGTCTCCGACGCCCAGACCCCCAAGCGCGGCGGCGTCCTCCGCATCGGCAACCTCGGCGAGCCGCCGTCGCTCGACCCGCACTGGGGCACGCAGACGATCACCGAGGTGCTGGCGAACCACGTCTTCGAGGGGCTCTACGCCCTCGACGAGGGCTACCGGCCGATCCCGATGCTCGCCGACGGCATGCCCACCGTCTCGAAGGACGGCCTCACCTACGGCATCAAGCTCCGCAAGGGCGTGAAATTCCACAACGGCAAGGAGGTGACGTCGGACGACGTCGTCGCCTCGCTCCTGCGCTGGGGCAAGCGCTCGGTCTACGGCAAGTCGCTCTTCGCGCAGGTCGCCGACTTCAAGGCGACCGACACGTACGCGGTGGAGTTCAAGCTCAAGGAGAAGTCGGCCATCGTGGTGATCTCGCTGGCCGTGCCCAACAACATGGGGGCGATCTACCCGAAGGAGATCGCGGAGAAGTTCCCGCCCGACCAGCGCATCACCGAGTGGGTCGGGACGGGGCCATTCAAGATCGCCGAGTGGAAGCCCGACCAGTACATCCGCATGGTGCGCTTCGAGGACTACACGCGGCTCCCCGGCAAGCAGAGCGGGTACGGCGGCGCCAAGATCGCCTACGTGGACGAGCTCCGCTGGATCCCGGTGCCGGAGGCGGCCAGCCGGGCGGCGCAGCTCGAGTCCGGCGACCTCGACGTCGCCGACGACCTCGTCGCCGATGGCTACGACCGGCTGAAAGCGAACGCGAACGTCCAACCCGTGATCGTCAAGCCGTACTACTGGCTCGTCGCGGTCTTCAACAAGAAGGAAGGCCTGATGACGAACGCGAAGCTCCGCCAGGCCTGGCAGGCGGCGCTCGACGTCGAGCCGATCATGAAGACCGTCGCCGGCGGCAAGCCCGAGTTCTATCGGATGGACTCGAGCCTCGCGTTCCAGGAGCTGCCGACGTGGCACACGAAGATCGCCGGCCTGCCGTGGAACGAGCGCAACCGAGACAAGGCGCGGCGCCTCCTCAAGGAGGCCGGCTACACGGGCCAGCCCGTCCGCTTCATGACGACGCAGGAGTACAAGTGGATGTACGACTTCGCGCTCGTCAGCAAGCAGCAGCTCGAGGAGGTCGGGTTCAAGGTCGACCTGCAGGTGATGGACTGGTCCACGCTCGGCCAGCGCCGCGTGCAGCCGAAAGAGTACGACGTCTTCACCACCGGCATGGGCAACTTTTTCGATCCCACGCACCACATCTATCTCACGCCGACGTGGCCGGGCTGGACGGAGGACGAGCAGATCGCCACGCTCATGGCCCAGCTCGCGCGTGAGACCGAGCTCAAGAAGCGCCAGGAGCTCTGGGCGCAGATGACGAAGCTCTTCTACGAGAAGGTGCCCGTCGCGCGCTACGGCGATCTCTTCGGGCTGCGCGCCCTGCGCACGACCGTGAAGGGCTTCAACGACAAGACCGAGCGTCCTCGCTTCTGGGGGGTGTGGCTCGACAGGTAGCGTCCGTATTCCGCCGCGCGCGGTGAGCACGTGACCGCCTATCTCGTCCGTCGTGTGCTCGCCGTCATCCCCGTGATGCTCGTCGTCGTCACCGTGGTCTTCCTCCTCATCCACCTGATCCCCGGCGATCCGGTCGCGGTCATCCTCGGCCCCGACGCCACGCCCTCGCAGATCGAGGCCACGCGCGCCCAGCTCGGACTCGATCGGCCCCTGTACGAGCAGCTCGGGGCCTTCTACGTGCGCGTGCTGCGGGGCGATCTCGGGCGGTCGTACTTCCTGAACCGCCCGGTGACGCAGGCGCTGTGGGAGCGCGCGGAGCCCACGTCGCTCCTGACCCTCTCCGCGCTGCTCGTGGCGATCGCGATCGGCGTTCCGTCGGGGTTGATCGCGGGCGCCTTCCCCGGCTCGGCGTGGGACCGCGTGCTCATGCTGGCCGCGCTCTTCGGCGTGTGCATCCCCGGCTTCTGGCTCAGCCTGAACTTCATCTACTTCTTCGCGGTGCGGCTCGGCTGGTTGCCCGCGGGCGGCTACGCCTCGGTGTTCGTCGACCCCGGGGCCGCGCTCCGGTATATGGTGCTGCCCGCTGTCTCGCTCGGCTTCAACCAGTCGGCGCTGATCGCGCGCATCGCGCGCTCGTGCATGCTCGAGGTGCTCCAGCAGGACTACATCCGGACCGCGCGCGCGAAGGGGCTGTCGCAGGGCGTGGTCATCGTCGGGCACGCCTTTCGCAACGCGATGGTGCCGGTCGTCACCGTCATCGGGATCACGACGGCGGTGCTGATCGGCGGCGCCGTGGTGACCGAGATCGTCTTCAACATCCCCGGGCTCGGGCGCCTGATCATCTCAGCCATCCTGCGCCGTGACTATCCGGTGGTGCAGGGCGTCGTGCTCGTGACGGCGGCGGCGTACGTGCTGGTCAACCTGGTCGTGGACGTGCTCTACGTCTTGATCGACCCGCGCATCCGCTATGACTGAGCCCGGACGCTCGACGTGGCTCCAGCGTCTCGCGCGGAACCGGAGCGTCGTCGCCGGGCTCGCGCTGCTGCTCGCCGTCGTGCTGGCGGCGGCGTTCGCCGGGGTCGTGGCCACGCACGACCCAGCGCGGCTCGACCCGCCGAAGCGCCTCCTGCCGCCGAGCGTCGAGCACTACCTGGGCACCGACGAGTTCGGGCGCGACGTGTGGAGCCTCGTCGTGCACGGGAGCCGCGTCTCGCTGCTCGTCGGCCTCACGACGATGCTCCTGACGTCGCTCGGCGGGGTCGTGATCGGCCTCGCCGCCGGCTACGGCCGGCGCCTCGACCTCGTGCTCATGCGCGTCATGGACGGCCTCATGGCCTTCCCCGCGATCCTCCTGGCGATCGCGCTGATGGCGGCGCGGGGCCCCGGTGTCGGCAACGTGATCTTCGCGCTGTCGGTCGTCTACACCCCGCGGACCGCCATGCTCATCCGGTCCACCGTGCTCGGCATCCGCGACCTCGACTACGTCCACGCGGCGCGGGCGCTCGGGCGACGCGATCTCGCCATCGCGGCCCGCCACATCCTGCCGAACTGCGTCGGGCCGTTACTCGTGCAGGGGAGCTTCATCTTCGCCTACGCGATCCTCGCCGAGGCGATCCTGGGCTTTCTGGGCGTCGGGGTGCCGCCGTACGTCCCGTCGTGGGGCAACGTGATCGCGGGCGGGAAGAACGTGATCCGCGAGGCGTTCTGGGTGAGCCTCTTCCCGGGCCTCGCGCTGACCCTCTCGGGCCTCGGGCTGAACCTCCTCGGCGACGGGCTCCGCGACACGCTGGACCCCCGCCTGCGCGTCCCGTAGCGGGCGACGTTCCTTTATTGACTTAACTATTTATCCGATAGATGATCGGCGTCTGGAGGGACGGCGGTGGCGACACGGACGCGGGGCCCGGAGCGCGCGACGGGGGAAGCCGAGCGGGTGCTGGACCTTCTGAACTCGCTCGGCAGCACGACGTTCCGGCAGCTCCTGTGGCAGCGGGCGTCGGAGCTCGAGCTGACCTACGCGCAGTCGCAGGTGCTCTTCTACGTCGCCGAGCACCCCGGCGCGCACATGGGCGACGTCGCCAAGGCGTTCGGCGTCACGCTGCCG
>QHSA01000022.1 GCA_003220315.1 Candidatus Rokuibacteriota bacterium | reverse complement strand
GACGGCGCCGATGCGACGATGGTGCTCCTGCGAGGGCGGTACGACCTCGTCGTCCTCGACATGCACATGCCGCGGATGGGCGGGCTCGAGCTCCTCAAGCAGATCCGCGGACTCGGCGTCACCGTCCCGATCATCATGATCACCGGCAATCAGGACGTCCGAGCCGCGGCCCAGGCGCTCTCCGGCGGCGTCTTCGCGTATGTCCCCAAGCCGTTCGACTTCAAGCAGCTCGACCACCTCGTGGCCCTCGCCCTCGCGACCCCGCAACCCACGACAGGTGGCCAGCCCGCCTCCTGACGAGGCCCGCCGCGCGCGCTACGTCGTCCTCGGCGCCGCCGGCCAACTCGGGTTCGACCTCGTCAGGACCTTCGACCGCCCCGGCAAGCTCGTTCCGCTCACCCGCCGCGAGCTCGACGTCCTCGACGCGGGCCGGGTCCGGGGGGTCCTGGCGGACCTCCGACCGACGTGCGTCGTCAACACCGCGGCCTACAACCGCGTGGACCAGGCTGAGGACGACCGGGCGAGCGCCTTCGCCCTGAACGCCAAGGCGGTCGAGACACTCGCCGCGACCTGCCAGGCCCTCGGCGCGACGTTCGTCCACTTCTCCACCGACTACGTGTTCGACGGTCGGCGGTCCGCGCCCTACCGGGAGTCCGACGCGCCGAACCCGCTCAACGTCTACGGCGAGTCGAAGCTCGAGGGCGAGCGGCTGGCGCTCGCGCGGTGCGAGCGGGCCGTCATCTTCCGCGTCGCCGGCCTCTTCGGGGTGGCCCGGAGCTCGGGCAAGGGCGGGACGAACTTCGTCGAGACCATGCTGCGCCTGGCGCAGAAGGGCGGGCCGATCCGCGTCGTCGCCGACCAGGTGCTCGGCCCGAGTTACACGCGCGACCTGGCGCCGAAGGTGTGGCGGGTGCTCCCGCGGGCGGCGCACCAGATCTATCACCTCACCAACGCCGGGCAGACGAGCTGGCACGGCTTCGCCCGGCGTGTCTTCGAGCTGGCGGGAGTCGCGACGGAGGTTGTCCCGGTCACGTCGGCGGGGTTCGGGGCGCGCGCGCGGCGGCCGGCGTACTCGGTCCTGGCCCACGCGAACCTCGCGGCGCTCGGCGAGGACGACCTGCGCCCGTGGGACGCGGCCCTCGCCGCCTACGTCGCGGAGCGCGCGTCGTCCGTGTAGCGCCCGGCCAGGGCGAGCTGCGCGTTCACGCCGATCAGCTCGTTGAAGTCGCGGAACGGCATGTAGCGGTCCTTGAGGGCCTGCACGTCGTCGCGCGCCCTCGCCGCAGCGAGGAAGTCGCGGATCGCCTGGACCGCCACGAGCAGCGTGTCCACCGGCAGCAGCACGATCGCGAAGCCGAGCTCCCGGAGCCGCGCGAAGGGCAGGAGCGGCGAGCGGCCGCCGGGCGCGTAGTTGTAGAGGAGCGGCGTCTCGAAGGCGCGCGCCACGCGCTCGACCTCTCCCGCGTCGCGGGGCGCCTCGATGAAGAGCACGTCCGCGCCGGCCTTCGCCGCGGCCTCACCGCGGCGAAGCGCCTCGTCGGCGTCCACGGCCGAGATCGCGTCCGTGCGCGCGATGACGAGGAGATCGGGGTCCGTCCGGGCCTCGACCGCCGCGCGGATCTTGCCCGTGAATTCCGCGCGCGGGATGACCTGGTGGCCCGAGAGGTGGCCGCAGCGCTTGGGCGTCACCTGGTCCTCGATGTGGAGCGCGGCGACGCCGGCCGCCTCGTACATCTGGACCGTGCGGCGGACGTTGAGCGCGTTGCCGTAGCCCGTGTCCGCGTCGGCGATCAAGGGGACGTCGAGGACCGCGACGAGGTTCCGCGCGTGGTCGACCATCTCGGCGAGCCCCGCAAAGCCCAGGTCGGGGAGGCCGAGGCGCGACGCCGAGGTGCCATACCCGGTCATATAGACGGCGGGGAAGCCCGCCTGCTGCACGAGCTTCGCGGAGATTGCGTCATAGGCGCCGGGCACGATGAGCCCCTGCTTCGCCTCGACGAGCGTGCGGAGGGTGCGGCGACGTGTCATGCGAGACCTCCTCTGGCGCGCGCGATCCGCCGCTCGAGCGCCGGGTGCGAGTAGAGGACGAGCTCTTTCAATCGGCTCGGCCGCCGCTCCGCGAGGTTGAGCTCGCCGAGCCGCTCCATCGCAGCGATGAACGCCCCGGGGTTGCCCGTCACGGCCAGGGCGAAGTCGTCCGCTTGCCGCTCGATCCGGCGCGAGAAGCCGTTGCCGAGCGGGAGCGCGGCGAGCGAGAGGACCAGGAGCACGAGCGCGAGCCACGGCATCCCCGCGGGGTCGGCGGGTCCCGCCAGCCCGAGCGCGGGCGCGCCGGCGCGCAGCAGAAGGTCCGCCAGCCAGAAGCTCGCGAGCATCAGCGCGCCCTGCACGGCGAGGCCACGACGCGCGTCGCCGTGGACGTGGTGGCCCAGCTCGTGGGCCAGCACCGACTCGATCTCCTCGGGCGTGAACCGGGCGGTGAGCGTGTCGAAGAGCACGATGCGCCGCGTGCGGCCGAGCCCGACCACCGCCGCGTTCGCGGTGCGGCTCTTCCGCGACTGGTCGGCGATCCACACGCCGACCGCCGGCACGCCGGCACGGCGCGCGAGCGCCAGGAGCCGCTCGGAGAGCCCCGCATCGGCGAGCGGTGTGAGCCGGTAGAAGAGCGGGGCGATCCACACGGGAAAGACGAAAGCGAGCGCCACGTTGGCGGCGAGGAACGCGGCCGCCGCCCAGAGCCACCAGAGGGGCGTCGCGCGCAGGAGCGCGTAGACGACCTCGACCGCCGCGAGCCCGAGCGCGCCCGAGAGGAGCGCGGCCTTGGCGCGATCGGCGAGCCATCCGCGGACCTCCTGGTGGAGGAGGCCGTAGCGTCGCGGCAGCCACCACCCCCGTGTCCAGCCGAGCGGAAGGGTGAGGACCGCGCGGGCCGCGCCCAGGACGCCGGCGACGATCGCGACCTGGCCCCACGCGCTCCCCGTCGCCGCGGCCGCGGCGCGGGCCAACGCGTGGGCGGCGCCCGTCCCGAGCAGGGCGACCAGATAGGCGATCGAGAGGGCGAGTCCGGCCGCCGCCAGGACGAGCCTCAGACGATGGTAGCGGGATGCGTCGGGCATGGGGCATTGTACCCGCTGCCCGCGGGCCGGAAATCCGCTACAATGAACCGGAATTCATCGCGCAAAAGGGAGCCAGCATGTTCGAGTCCGTGGAGGACGTCCAGCAGCGTTTCCGGGATGCGCGCTATATCGCGAGCCGCCGGATCTCCACCGTCGTCTACCTGGCGGCGCGCATGGGGCGTCCCGTGCTCGTCGAGGGGCCGGCGGGCGTCGGCAAGACCGAGCTCGCCAAGACGCTGTCGGAGGTCACGCGCCGCCGGCTCATTCGTCTCCAGTGCTACGAGGGGCTCGACGAGGGCAAGGCGCTCTACGAGTGGAAGTACGCCAAGCAGCTCCTCTACACGCAGCTCCTGCGCGAGCGCATCGGCGAGCTGATCGCCGACGCGCCGTCCCTGCCCGACGCGGTCGCCCAGATCG
>QHSA01000070.1 GCA_003220315.1 Candidatus Rokuibacteriota bacterium | reverse complement strand
GCGCGATGACGAGGGCGTTGTCACCCGAGAGGAGGAGGTTCAGGACTCCGATGGAGAAGAGGCGGAGCCAGAACTCGGCATCGGCGATCGCGGCCACCTAGACCTCCCGGGCCGGTCGCCGAACCGCCGGTACCCCGCGCAGCCGCCGCCACCACGGCGTCAGCACGGGCAGGGCGAAGAACAGGATCGCGACGGCGGTGATCGCGCCGGAGATGGGTCGCGCGACGAAGATCGCGAGTGAGCCCTGCGACATGATCAGGCTCTGGCGGAGCGCGTTCTCGGCGAGGTCACCGAGGACGAGCGCCAGCACGAGCGGCGCGAGCGGGTAGTCGAGCTTCTTGAAGACGTAGCCCACGACGCCGAAGATCACCATATACCAGATATCGATCATGTTGTTGTGCACCGCGTACGAGCCGACCGCGCACACGACCACGATGACCGGGGTCAGGATGGCGAACGGAATCCGGAGGATCGCCGCGAAGAGCGGGACGAACGCCAGCACCATCAGCACGCCGATGACGTTGCCGGTGTACATGCTCGCGATGAGACCCCAGACGAACTCCGGCTTCTCCTTGAACAGGAGCGGCCCCGGCTGGAGCCCCCAGATGATGAGCCCGCCCAGCATGACGGCCGCCGTGGGCGAGCCCGGGATTCCCAGCGTGAGCATGGGGAGCATGGCCGCGACCCCGGCGGCGTGAGCCGCCGTCTCCGGCGCCACGACGCCTTCCAGCTCGCCTTTCCCGAATCGCTCCGGGTGCCGAGAAAAGCGCTTGGCGAAGGCGTAGCTCATGAATGACGCCGGCGTCGCGCCGCCCGGCTTGAAGCCCATCCAGAAGCCGATGAACGAGCCGCGCACGAATGTGCGCGCATAGCGCGGTAGAATCCGCCACGTGTCGAGCACGACCCGGAGGTTCATTCCCGTCCGGACGCCCTTGAAGCTCAGCCCCTCCTCGACGGAGAGGAGGATCTCGCCGATCCCGAAGAGCCCGATAACGGCGACGATGAAGTCGAACCCCTTCATCAAGTCCACGAACCCGAACGTCATCCGGAGCTGGCCCGTGACGATGTCGAGCCCCACCGCAGCGAGGATGAATCCGAGCAGGATCGAGACCAGTGACTTGAGCGGGTTGCCGCCGCCGAGGCCGACGAAGCTCGAGAAGGTCAGGAGCTGGATCGCGAAGAACTCGGGCGGGCCGAACTTGAGCGCGATCTCCGCGAGGAGCGGGGCGAAGAACGTGATCAGCACGATCGAGAAGAGCGCACCGACGAACGACGAGGTGAACGCTGCCGTGAGCGCCTGGCCCCCTTTTCCCTGGCGAGCGAGCGGGTAGCCGTCGAACGTGGTCGCGACCGACCACGGCTCGCCCGGGATGTTGAACAGGATCGAGGTGATCGCGCCGCCGAAGAGCGCTCCCCAGTAGAGCGACGTCAATAAAATTATCGCCGACGTGGGCGGCATCGTGAACGTGAGCGGCAGCAGGATCGCCACGCCGTTGGCGCCGCCGAGGCCGGGCAGGACGCCAATGATGGTGCCGAGGGTGATGCCGATGACCGCGACGAAGAGGTTGTACGGGGTGATCGCGATGTGGAAGCCGAGAAGGAGGTTCTCGATTCCCATCGCCTACTGCCCGAGCCACGCCTCGAGCGGGCCCTTGGGCATCGGCACCAGGAACCACTTCTCGAAGATGAAGAACGTCGCGAGTGGGAAGAGGACGGCGACCGCCAGCACGGCGAGCCAGGAGTGCCGACCGATCCAGCGCATGTAGAAGCCGGTGTAGAGCGCCGCCGAGACGTAGAGCCCGAGCGACAGCGTGAGGACGACGAGCGCCACCGCGGGCCAGAGCACCTTGAGCACGGGACCGAGCTGCTCGCGCCTGACGAACGGTTTGGCGTCGACCCTGCGCGCCGCCTGGCCCAGGATCAGGGCACAGGCGGCGATCAGTAGCATGCCGAGCCAGAACGGGAAGAAGCCGCTCTTGGGGCCGTCGGTGCCCCAGCCGATGCCGATCCCGACGGCGTCGAAAACCACGACGCCGCCCACCAGGAGAAGGACGGACGCGGTGACGAGGTCGGCGACGCGCATGGCGTGAAAGCTACTTCTTCAGCAGTCCGCCCGTGGCCATCAGGTCCTTGTGGAGCTGCTCGTTCTCCTCCACCCACTTGACGTACTCGGCCCCCGCGGCGAACGACGGCTTCAACGCCCCCTCGCCGAGGTACTTCTGGAAGTCGGGGGTGTCGTAGACCTTCTTGAGGAACCCGACGTACCAGTCCACGGCGTCCTTCGGCATGCTCGGCGGCCCGAAGATCCCGCGCAGCATCAGGTAGTGCACGTCCACGCCCAGCGACTCCTTGACCGTCGGGATGTCCTTCCACTCGGCGACGGCGATGCGCGCCGTGTCGAAGACGGCGAGCGGGCGGACCCGTCCCGCCTTCCAGTGGCTCGCGCACTCGATCGGGTTGTTCACCGTCGAGTCCACGTGCGTGCCGACCAGGTTCACGCACACCTCGCCGCCGCCCTTGAACGGCACGTAGATGAACTTGAGGCCCAGCGCCTGCTCGAGCTGGATCGTGAGGATCTGATCCTCTTGGGCCGAGCCCGTACCGCCCATCTTGAAGGAGGTGGGCTTCGCCTTCACCGCGGCGATGTATTCCTTGGCCGCCTTGTACGGCGTCTCCGCGTTCACCCAGAGGATGAACTGGTCGAGCGCCATCCGGGCGATCGGGGTGAGGTCGCGCCAGTTGAACGGGATGCCCGTGTGGAGGGGCGTCGTGAAGAGGTTGGAGAGCGTGATGATCAGGGTGTGGGCGTCGCCCTTCTTTCCCTTGACGTCGAGGAAGCCCTCGGCGCCGGCGCCGCCGGACTTGTTGACGACGATGAGCGGTCGTGGCGAGAGCTTGTGCTTCTCGGCGATGCCCGAGATCAGGCGCGCCATCTGGTCAGCCCCGCCCCCCGTCCCGGCGGGCACGACGAACTCGATCGGTTTCGTCGGCTCCCAGGCAGCGCCGGCCGGCGCCGCGGCCACCAGCATGAGGACGAGCGCGAGAGCGGTCTTGAGGGCCATGGCCCACTCCTTTCGACGTGCGCGGCTACAAAGTTGGCTTCGACCGAAAACGGAACGGGCCGGACCCCGTCCGGGGCCCGGCCCTGGCCTTACGAGACGACGGACCGAGCGATCACGCGCGACATCCGGTTGGCTACTTGACCTCCAGGGCCGCCTTGGTTGCCTCCAGACGGCGGAAGGGCACGACGGCCGGGATCTCCCACTTCTCCCACATCTCGTCGACCTTCTTCTGGAAGTACTCGAGGTCCTCCTCGGTGAAGTGCGCGAAGCGGCCTTGCTTCAAGAGGTACTCGCGCACGGGCTTGCGCTCCCGCCCCTCGACGATCGCCTTGGTCTTGCCGTAGTACCTCACTTGGTGGTCCTCGACCTCGTAGAGGGGGAAGATACCGGTCTCGATCGCCAGCTCGCCGAGCTCGTGCGAGAGCATGGGATCGTAGTCCCACCCCTTGGGGCACGGGTCGAGGGAGTGGATGAAGGTAGGCCCGCCGATCGTGAGCGCGCGGCGCACCTTGTTCATCATCTCCACCGCGTACGAGGCGCACACGGTCGCCACGTAGCGGCACTCGGGATGCCCGGCCGCCATCATGCCGGCCATGTTCTTCTTCCAGCGCGTGTGAATGATGCGCTTGGCCTTGCCGGGGGGGCTGAAGGTCGTGTGGGCGCCGTAGGGCGTCATGCCGGAGAGCTGGATATCGGTGTTGGCGTACGACTCGTTGTCGTAGAGCAGGATGAGGCTGTTGTACTCCTTGTGGGTCAGCGTCGCCGAGATCGCGCCCACGCCCATGTCGGCGCCGCCGCCGTCCCCGCAGAACGCGATCACGTTGATCGGCTCGGCCTTCATCTTGCCCTTGCGCATGAGCGCCTTGAGGCCGGCCGCCGTGCCGAGCGCCGCCGAGCCCGATGAGCCCAGCTGTGTGTGCATCCACGGCACGACCCACGGCGTCGTGTAGTACGTCGTGTTCGCGACGTACATGCAGCCGGTGGAGCCGAGCACGATCGTGCGCGGGCCCGCGGCCTTCACCATGAGCTTCATGACCAGCGCGGACTCGCAGCCCTGGCAGGTGCGGTGACCGGAGGTGAAGTATTCCTCGAGCGTGACCTTCTTGACGCCCCGGAACGGCTCCAGGATCTGGGTCGCGTTGGTGAACGTCGTGCTCTCAGCCATGGCCGTTCTCTCCTATTCTCGGACACCGAGCCAGTGCGTCTTCGGGTCGGACTTGCCGGCCTTGGCCGCACCGTAGCACATGTCGGTCGCCTTGTAGACGTCCTCGAGCGTGACCTCGCGACCGCCGAGGCCGCAGATGAACGAGAGCAGCGGCGGGCGGCGGGCGGCGTTGTAGAGGGCCGCGCGGATCTCGTTGGCGACCACGCCGGATCCGAACGGCGAGCCGAAGGAATAATCGCGGTCGATGACGCCGAGCGCCTGCGCCCTGGAGAGCGCCGCGACGAGCCTGTCGGTTGGAAACGGCCTGAACCACCGCAGCCGGACCAGACCCACCTTCTTGCCCTTGGCCCGCATCTCACGAATCGCCACCTTGATCGGCAGGGAGATGGTCCCCATCCCCACCAGGATCACCTCGGCGTCGTCGGTCATGTACTCCTCGAACCAGGGGTTCTCCGGCCCGCGGCCGAAGACCCGGCGAAACTCCGCGTACGCCTCCTCGATGACCGTCGACGCGCGCGCCATCGCCTCGTTGTTCTGACGCCGGATCTCGATGACCCAGTCCTCGTTGGCCTGCGGGGCCACGGTGATCGGGTTGTCGGGGTGGAGCAGCAGGTCGCCCCGGTCGTAGCGCGGCAGGTACCGGTCCACCTTCGACTTCGGCGGCACCATCGTGAGCGCCTGGGAGTGGGTCAGGAACGCGCCGTCGGCGGAGATCGCCAGCGGCAGGAACACGCGCCGGTCCTCGGCAACGCGGTACGCGATGAGCGTCGTGTCGAGCGCCTCCTGCGAGGTGTCGATCCAGCACAAGAGCCACCCGAGGTCGCGGACGAAGAGGGCGTCGTTGTGCTCGACGCCGAAGGCCCCCGGATCGTCGAGCGCCCGGTTCCCCACGAGCGCGATCATCGGCACGCGCAGCGGCGGCGTGACGACCAGGCACTCCATCGCGTACGCCCACCCCACACCCGACGACCCGCAAAAAACGCGCGCGCCGACGGTGGAGGCGTGCTTGACGATCTCGAACTGGCTGTGCTCGCCTTCGGCCACGATGTACTCCGCGACGAGCTGGCCGTTGGCGATCTTCTTGGCGATGGCCTGCATCACGGTGTCGTACGGCCGGATCGGGTAGGCCGTGACGACGTCGATGTCGGCGAGGGTGAGGGCTTCCGCCACCGCCTCGCTGCCCGAGATCAGGAGTTCTTTGTCTTCCGCCGCTGCCGGAGCCGGTCGCGTCGCTACGGCCATGTCCTCGCCCCCCTAGACGGTCTTGTGTTGCGCGTTCTCGCCCGGGATCCCCGCGGTGATCTCCACCCCGCCACTGTCCAGGTCGGTCTTGAGCTCCTGCTCGTACTGGCCGCGGAACCGGAAGCCGTGCGAGCGCACCGTGGCCTGCTTGTCGCCGATCTTGTTCGTGAGCCAGACCTGATAGGCGGGCTTGTCCTTGCGCCACATCTCCCACTGGCTCGCGTTGTCTTCGAAGACCGACTCGTTGACCATCGTGATGCAGTTCTCGACGGGGCAGACGGCCTCGCACACGCCACAGCCGCAGCAGGCCTCCATGTTCGCGTCGTAGGTTCCGTCCGGCATGACGTCGAAGCAGGAGTCCGGGCACTGGATCCAGCAGAGCGTGCACTTGACGCACGTGTCGAAGTTGACGACCGGACGCATCGTGCGGGTCGTGTACTTCTTGAAGTACGGGTTTCGCTCGGGCACGTAGCCCTTGCCCTCCTCCTTCGGCTTGCCGATGGGGATCGCGGGGATCGTCACGCCCTCGCGCATCTCCCACCACTTCGGCATCTCGAAGGAGTACGGGATCTCGGGGTTGCCCTCGGCCATCGTCACCTCGCGCGTCTCGAGCCGCTCGTAGGCCTTGCGGGCCGAGGCAACCTTGAGGTCCGAGCCCCAGTCCATCTCGGCGATCGCCTGAGACACCCCGTCGAGCGAGAGGAACGCCGGGGCGATCTTGGCGAGCGCGCCCAGGATGCGCACCTCGGTATGGTCCTCCCTGTAGACCCAGAGACCGGAGAACGAGGCCTTGGCGCGCATGAGCGCGAGCTTGTAGGGCGCGTCCTTTCGGTGGATGTCCTTCAGGAGCTCGCCGAAGCTCTGAATCGATGTCATCAGCACGGTTCCGTTCGGGACGGTGAGGCGGTTGATCGGCTGCAGCCCGTACCACGCCCACGACTCGACACCCTTGGCGAGGGTGTCGTCCACGCAGATGGTCACGTCCACGTGCTTGGGCTCGTAGCGGGCCATGTTCTGCTCGAGCTCTTCGTTGGTATCGGCGACGATCGCGAAGTCCTTGGCCGGGATGCCGTTGCGCTGCGGGCTGTCGCCGTAGCGCCCGAAGGCGATCCCCCACCGGCCGGACTTACGTGCCGAGAGCACGATGCCGCGCGCGATGCGGGAGGCGAGGTTCTTCTGGAAGATACCGCGGTACACGATCTCGCAAATCAGGGCAGCCATTCGCTCCTCCGCGCCTTAGACTGGGCTCTGGTCGGCTGGTCTGACCACAAGAGTGCGACACATGATGTGGGTCTGTCAAGCCGCTCTCCGATCCCCCTAGCGGACGCGGCGAAGGAAGTCGGTCAGGGCGCCGCTGAAGAGGTCCGGCTGCTCGAGATTCGACAGGTGGGACGCGGACTTGAGTACCACCAGCTCAGATCCTTTGATCCGCTCGTGGAGCACCCGCGCCGCAGCGACTGGCGTTCCCGGATCCTCCTCGCCGACGATGACGAGGGTGGGGAGCTTGATCGCGCCGACCCGGTCGGTCAAGTCGAGCCCGGCGATCGCCCGGCAGCAGCCGATGTAACCGGCCGGCTTCGTCCCCCGGATCATCGCCCTCACCCGCTCGACGACCTCGGGCTGTCGCTCCCTGAACGGCGGGGTGAACCAGCGCCCGAGCGTCGGCTCCACCAGCGGCTCCATTCCCTGGGTGTCGGCCGTGCGGATCCGCTCCTCCCACTGGGGCTTGGCCTCGGGCGGCACCCGACTCGTCGTGTCGCAGAGGACCAGGCTCGCGAAGAGCTCCGGCGCCTCCAGCGCGAGCGTCTGCCCGATCATGCCGCCCATCGAGAGCCCGACCCAATGGGTCGTCGAGATGCCGAGGGCGCCCAGGAGGGCGCGCGCGTCCTCGGCGAGCTCGTCGAGCGTGTACGGCCCGGCCGGGGCGTCGCTGCCACCGTGACCGCGCGTGTCGTAACGGAGCACCCGCCAGCGCCCGGCGAGTGCCTTCACCTGCGGCTCCCACATCTCGAGCCGCGCCGCCAGGGAGTGGCTCAGCGTGACGACGGGCGCCCCCGCTGGTCCTTCGAGCGCGTAGTGCATCCTGATGCCGTTGGCCGTGACGTTCATCGCCCGCTCCTCTTGTCCGAGCGTCCCCTTATTCCTGGAAGATCATGCGACCGCCGGCGCGCGCCGGACGAGGTCGCAGAAGTAGCGGTGGACGGTCGTGTCCTCGGTGAGCTCGGGGTGGAACGTCGCGACCAGCACGCTCCCCTGTCGCGCCATCACTGTCTCCCCGCCGTGCTCGGCGAGTGGCTCGACGCCGGCGCCGAGCCGACGGATGCGCGGCGCCCGGATGAAAACCATCGTGACCGGCACGCGCCGGCCGTCGAGGACGGCTGCGCCCGGCGCCTGGAAAGACTCGCGCTGACGGCCGTAGGCGTTGCGCTCGACGGTGACGTCGATGAGCCCCAGGGAGAACTGGCGCGGGTTCTCGACCTCGCGCGCCAGCACGATGAGGCCCGCGCAGGTGCCGAAGATGGGCTTGCCGGCCGCGTGGAACTTCTCGATCGCCGGCACGAACTCCCACTCGCCCATGAGCCTGAGCAGCGTGGTGGACTCGCCACCCGGAATGATGAGCCCGGCCACGTCCTCGAGCGCCTCGGGCTTGCGGACCAGGACCGCGTCGACGCCCGAGCGCGCGAGCGCCCGGCCGTGGAGCGCGAAGTCCCCCTGAAGGGCGAGCACCCCGATCCGCACGCTGCTCCCGCTCACAGACTCGCCTCGCCTCCGGCTGCGGCTCGCACTACCATCCCCGGGTCTGGAGCAGGTCCTTCTCGGCGAGCTTCGCCGTCTCGATCCCGACCATCGCGTCGCCGAGCTCCTCACTCACGCGCGCGAGCACATCCGGGTCCTTGTAGTGGGTCGTCGCCTGGACGATCGCCTTGGCGCGCCTGGCCGGGTCGCTCGACTTGAAGATCCCAGAGCCGACGAAGACGGCTTCCGCCCCGAGCTGCATCATGAGCGCGGCGTCCGCCGGCGTCGCGATCCCGCCCGCCGAGAAGTTGGGGACCGGGAGCTTCCCGGCCCGCGCCACCCACCGCACCAGCTCGTAGGGCGCGCCGAGGTTCTTCGCCTCGGTCATCAGCTCCTCGGGCGAGAGCGTCGTGAGGCGGCGGATGCCCGAGGTGAGCGCGCGCATGTGCCGCACGGCCTCTACGATGTTGCCCGAGCCGGCCTCACCCTTCGTCCGGATCATCGCCGCACCCTCGCCGATGCGCCGGAGCGCCTCGCCCAGGTCGCGCGCGCCGCACACGAACGGGACGCGGAAAGCGAACTTGTCGATGTGGAAGTGCTCGTCGGCGGGCGTGAGGACCTCCGACTCGTCGATGAAGTCCACTGCGAGCGCTTCGAGGATCCGAGCCTCCACGAAGTGGCCGATCCGCGCCTTGGCCATGACGGGGATCGAGACCGCCTTCTGGATCTCCTTGATCTTCTTCACCGAGGCCATCCGCGCGACGCCGCCGTCGCGCCGGATGTCGGCGGGGACGCGCTCGAGCGCCATGACCGACGTCGCCCCCGCGTCTTCGGCGATCTTCGCCTGCTCGGCCGTCGTCACGTCCATGATCACCCCGCCCTTGAGCATCTCGGCGAGGCCGATGTGCTTCTTGTCCGCGATCCTGAGTTCGTCGAGCTCCGCCATGTCAAAGCCTCCTTATGTCTACACCACTGGAACGGTCGCGGGTTCGAGCCGGCCCCGACCCCGGGGCCGGGGCCGCGCCGCCTTGATCGTCTCGCCGAGTCGCCGGACCCCCTCGTCGATCCGTCCCGCCGCCACGGACGAAAACGACAGCCGCAGCGTGCCGGCGCCGGCGCCGTCCATGAAGAACGGCGCGCCCGGCGTGAACGCGACGCCGCGCTCGATCGCCGCCGGCAGGAGCTCCGTGGCGTCGAGCCCGGGTGGCAGCGTGAGGAGGAGCGAGAAGCCCCCCTGGGGCTCGGTCCAGGTCACCTCGGCCGGCATCCGGCGCTTGAGGGCCGTAAGCAGGAGCGCGCGCCGCCGCGCGTACTCGCGCGCCACGCGCGCCGCGTGGCGGTCGAGGAGCCGCCGCTCGCAGAACCGGTGGACCGCCGCCTGGATGAGCGCGCTCGTGTGGAGGTCGGCGAGCTGCTTGGCCGCCTGGAGCCGCTCGAGGATCGGGGGCGCGCCGACGACCCACCCGAGGCGCAGCCCCGGAAAGAGGATCTTCGAGAAGGTGCCGATGTAGATCACGACCCCGTGCACGTCGGCCGCCTTGAGGGGCACGGCCGGCCGGGCGCCGTAGTAGAGGCTCCCGTCGAAGCCGTCCTCGACGATCGGCACGTGGTGGCGCACGGCCACCTCGAGCAGCCGCCGCCCGGTCTCGGGGAGGAGCGTGAGGCCGGTGGGGTTGTGGGCGCTCGGCTGACAATAGAAGAGCTTCGGCGCGTGGCGCTCGAGCAGGCGCTCAAAGACTTCAACGCGCGGCCCCACCGCGTCCCACGGCACGGGCGCGAGCTGGGCGCCGAAGGACCGGAACACCTGGAGGGCGCGGGGGTACGTCGGCTGCTCGATCGCGACGGTGTCGCCCTGGTCGATGAGGGTGCGCGCGATCAGGTCGAACCCTTGCTGCGACCCGTTGACGATCAGGATCTCCTCCGGCCGCGCCTCGAGGCCGAACCGCAAGAGATAGGTCGACAGGTAGCGCCGGAGCGGCGGGTAGCCGCCCGCCGGGTAGTACTGGAGCAGCGACGCGCCCTCGTCGCGAATGACCTGGTTGAGCACCCGCCGGAACGCGTCGGTGGGGAAGAGCCCGCTGTCGGGCATGCCGCCGGCGAACGAGATCACCGCCGGGTTCGACGTCGCCGCGCTCACGAGCGTGCGCGCCCGCTCGTCCTCGGCGGCGATGATCTGCGCGCTCCGGGAGAGGAGCGCGGGCCAGTCGAGGGGCGCCGGCGCCAGTGGGGCGGGGGCCGCGAGATCCCCGTCGACCGAGGGGAGCCCGCCAGAGGTGCGGCGTGGCTCCGAGGCGCCCGGGGCGCCGGGACTCTCGGTGACGAACGTGCCCTGGCCGACGTGGGCGCGCGCCCAGCCGGCGGCGACGAGCTCCTCGTACGCCTCGGCGACCGTGCCGCGGTTCACGCCGAGCGAGTGCGCGAGCTCGCGGGTCGCGGGCAGCTTCATCCCCGGGGCCAGCAGCCGCTCGCGGATGAGTCGCTCGAGGTGCGCCTGGATCTGGCGCGCCAGTGGGATCGGCTTGTCCCGGTCGAGCGCGATATTCACAGTGGTCACCCTGCCCAGCCATTTTGACCTCGAATCGAACCCAGTCAAGAGCCAATTGGACTGGCCGCCACCCGGCCAATCGCGGCGTCCGCTATAATCGCCTTGGCGTTCAACCCCGACCGAAGGAGGAGCCTCATGGCACAGACGAAGGAGTTCGCCGGCCTCTACTACCGGGAAGGCGCGCTCGACCCGAAGACGATGCAGCTGGTGGCGCTCGCCGCGATGGCGGCCGCCGGCTGCACGTCCTGAGTGCCGGGACGCTTCGCGGCTGCGAAGCAAGCCGGCGCCACGGACGACGAGATCAGCGAGACGCTCATGTACGCGATGCGCGGCGCGGCGCGCGCGACGTGGTCCACCATCAAGTACATCCCGGGCGTCGAGGACCTCAACAAGGAGTGGAAGACGAAGTTCGAGCGAGAGACCAGCGGCAGGTAGCGAAGGGAGGCCCGCAATGGCGGCAGGCGAAGCGCCGATCAAGCAGGCGGTGAAGTGGATCGACGACCGGCTCCGGGACGACCCCGCGGCCGACCGCGTCAAGCTCCTCGACGAGGCCTCGCGGCGCTTCGACCTCTCGCCGCTCGACACGGACTTTCTCTTCCGCCACCTCGCCGAGCGGGCCAAGCGGACGTGAGCGACGCCCACGCCCGTCGCGTCCAGGCGCAGTTCGGTCCGAGCGCCGCGGCCTACGTGGCGAGCACGAGCCACGCGGGAGGCGACGACCTCGAGCGCCTCCTCGCGTGGGTCCGCGCCTGCCGGCCCGGCCGCGCGCTCGACGTGGCCACGGGCGGCGGTCACACGGCGCTGGCCCTCGCCGGCGTCGCGCGCGAGGTCGTCGCCTTCGACGTGACGGAGCCCATGCTCCGCGCCGCGCGTGAGTTCATCCGGAGTCGCGGCGCCGCCAACGTCCGCTTCGCCGCCGGCGACGTGGAGGCGCTCCCCTTCCGCGACGGGGCGTTCGACGCGGTCACGTGCCGGATCGCCGCGCACCACTTCGCCAACGTCGCCGCGGCCATCCGCCAGGTGCACCGGATGCTCCGGCCCGGCGGCTCCTTCCTGGTGCAGGACATCCTCGGCCACGACGACCCCGCCGCCAACGCGTTCATCACGGAGGTCGAGCGGCGTCGCGACCCCTCCCACGTCCGCGCCTATCGAGGGTCGGAGTGGAAGGCGTTCCTGCGCGCGGCCGGGCTCACGGTGATCGACGAGGGGGTCGTCCGCAAGATCCGGCCCTGGGACGAGTGGACCGGGCGGACGCGCATGACCCCCGAGGCGCTCCACGCGCTGGAGGCGTTCGTGCGTCAGGCGCCCGAGCGCTGCCGGGCGGCGTTCGACTTCGAGCTCGCAGGCGACAGGATCGCGTCCTTCACCGACCGCATGATCCTGCTGCGCGCCGACCGCGACTAATTATCGCCGCACGCGGGAGGGCTCTCCCACCGAAACGCCCATTCGTCGCCCCGTCTCGATTCAGGGTGGCGTCGCCCCCGACTTCTTTTTGGCGGCCAGATCGGCGTAATACCCCCGGATGCAGTTCTGCCAACTTGTTTGGTCCAGATTGCCACCGACGCGACCGACCCATATTGTTCCGTCGAGGTCGATCCGCTTGAGAGTCCAATCAGGAAAGCGTTGTTGACAGTGCGTGAACGCGTCCCACGCGACGTCCTGTGCGAGGGTGTTCCCGGTCGAAGCACAGCCCGCAAGGAGTAGCAACCCGCCGGCGAGACGCACGAAAGAGCGACCGAAAG
>QHSA01000173.1 GCA_003220315.1 Candidatus Rokuibacteriota bacterium | reverse complement strand
TCTCGAGCGAGAGCCGCTCGTCATTGCCGTGCACGCGATGCCACTCGCCCTCGAAGTCGAGGATGAACGGGCTCCAACCGTAGCCGTGGAGCCCGCAGCGCCGGAACACCCAGTTGTCGGTGAAGCCGACGAGGATTTCCGGCACGACGACGGCGCCGGGCGCCCGGCGCCGGATGGCGTCCGCGAGCGCCTTGTAGAGCTCGGTGTCGGGCGGCGAGAGATTCGGCGCCTTCGGCTCACCGGTGACCGTGACCTCGACCCGGTCGTCGTCGATCTCGTTGCCCGGCGGATTGGTGGTGTCGATCATGAGATAGCGACGCAGGAGGTCCACCGCCTCCTCGCCGAGGGCGGTCCAGTCGATGCCCATCGAATGAGCCCTAGAACCCGAGGGCGGACTCGTCGATCGTCAGGTCTGAGAACGGCGGCAGTGAACCGCGATCGGCGCCCCCCAGGCGCGCGGCGAGGTGAAAGGCACCGCCGGACAACGCGTAAGCGTCGATGCTGCGAACTCCCGGCTCGACGATCCAGTAGTACGGAACGCGGTACCGCGCGTAGAGCTGAAGCTTGACGCCCCGATCGACTGCGAGCGTCGAAGGGGAGAGGATCTCGACGGCCAGCGTGGGCGGTCCCTCGATCCCCCGGGCGCTCACGAGCGACAACCGTGCGGATTCGACATACACGACATCTGGCTGGACGACGGTCGTGTCGCTCAGGATGCAGTCGAGGGGCGACACAAAGACCTCGCCCAGCCCGTGCTCGTTGACGTGCTGTCGTAGGAGTGCGAAAAGCGCGCCGACGAGCCGCTGATGGCTCGAGCCCGGCGCCGCCGTCACGAACAGCTCGCCGTCGTGCAACTCGTAGCGCCGCCCGTCGGCCGGCAGCGCCTCATAGTCCCGATAGGTGAGGACGACTCGCGTCGGCATCTCCGCCATCCTAATCGGGAGTCTATCATTCCATCCGTGTTAGCGGATGGAACATGGAGGAGAAGATGTCGACTTAGACAGCTGAGCGCGGGGTGAAGCCGGCGACCGGGACGTACTGGTTGGGCCAGGGGAGGTCGTAGCCCTGCTCGTACGCGGCGTGACGCGTCCAGTACGGGTCGTAGAGGTGGGCCCGGGCGAGCACGCAGAGGTCGGCGCGCCCAGCGGCGATGATCGAGTTCACGTCGGCCCACGAGGCGATGTTGCCGACCGTCATCGTCGCGATTCCGGCCTCGTGGCGGATGCGGTCGCTGAACGGTGTCTGGAACAGCCGGCCGTAGACCGGCCGCTGATCGGGCACCGTCTGGCCCGCGGAGACGTCCACGATGTCGCAGCCGTGGGCCCGCAGCAGCTTCGCCAGCTCCACCGCCTCGTCCGGCTCCATCCCGCCCTCGCGCCAGTCGGTCGCCGAGATCCTCACCGACACGGGCCTCGCCGCGGGCCACGTCGCGCGGATGGCATCGAACACCTCCAGCGGGTAGCGCGCCCGATTCGCGAGCGAGCCGCCGTACGCGTCATCGCGCGCGTTGGTCAGCGGCGAAAGAAAGCTCGCGAGCAGGTAGCCGTGGGCGAAGTGGAGCTCGAGGAGGTCGAACCCCGCCTCGTCCGCCATCTGCACGGCCCGGACGAAGTCGTCGCGGACCGTGTCCATGTCCCGCCGGTCCATCGCCCTCGGCACCTGACTGTGCGGGAAGTACGGAATGGGCGACGCCGCGATGAGCGGCCAGTTACCCGACTCGAGCGGCTCGTCGATCCCCTCCCAGAGGCGCCGCGTGGAGCCCTTCCGACCCGCGTGAGCGAGCTGGAGGCCGACCTTCGCCGGCGTGTGGGTGTGAATGAAGTCCACGATGCGCTTCCAGGCGGCGACGTGCTCGCGCTTGTACATGCCGGTGCAGCCGGGGCTGATCCGCCCCTCGCGGCTCACGTCGGTCATCTCCGTCATCACGAGCCCGGCGCCGCCGATCGCCCGGCTGCCGAGGTGGACGAGGTGCCAGTCGTTCGGCGTGCCGTCCTCCGCGGAGTACTGGCACATGGGTGAGCAGACGACCCGGTTGGCGAGCACCAGCTCGCGCAGCCGGAAGGGCGTGAACATCGGCGGGGGCGCCGGCGTCGCCGGCACCGTCACACGGCTCTGCGCCTCCGCCCTGGACGCGAACCAGCGGTCGACCGACTCGACGAACTTCGGGTCGCGCACCTTCAGATTCGCGTGGGTGACGCGGAGGCTTCGCGTCAGGAGGCTCATCGCGAACTGGATCGGCTCGAGGCGGCCGTGGTAGCGCTCGGTCTGCTCGAACCACTCGAGGCTCACCTGCGCCGCGCGCTGGAGGCTCTCGACCTCCGGCCGCCGCTCCTCCTCGTACGCGACCAGCGCCTTCTCCACCTCCTCGTGACGCTCGAGCGCGCGGCGGAGCGCGATCGCGTCCTCCATCGCGAGCTTCGTCCCCGAGCCGATCGAGAAGTGGGCGGTGTGCGCCGCGTCGCCGATCAGCACGATGTTCCGGTGATGCCAGCACGCGTTCTTCACCGTCGGGAAGTTGCGCCAGAGCGAGCGGTTTTTCAGAAGATGGTGGCCCCGGAGCTCCGCGGCGAACAGGCGCTCGGCGAACGCGATCGTCTGATCCTCGTCCGCCTGGTCGAGCCCCGCGCGCCGCCACGTCGCCTCCGTCGTCTCGAGGATGAACGTGGACATCGACGCGTTGTACCGGTACGCGTGGACCCGCCAGAGGCCGTGGTCCTCCTCCTTGAAGACGAACGTGAACGCGGGGTACGGAAACGTGGTGCCGAGCCAGACGAACTTGTTCCCGCGCCAGTCGATGTGTGGCCGGAAGTGCTCGGCGTAGCGGCTCCGCACGACGCTGTTGACGCCGTCGGCGGCGAGCACGAGGTCGGCGTCCGCCCAGGCGCCGAGGTCGCCGACCTCGGTCTCCCAGCGGAGCCTCACGCCGAGCTCCGCGCAGCGGCGCTGCAGAATATCGAGCAGGAGCTGCCGCGACAGGCCCGAGAAGCCGTGGCCCGTGGAAGTCAGCACCTCCCCCCGGTAGTGGATGTCGATGTCGTCCCAGTGGGCGAAGTTCCGCGTGATCTCCGCGTACGTCTCGGCGTCGGCGTCGGCAAAAGTCTCGAGCGTCGCGTCGGAGAAAACCACGCCGAACCCGAACGTGTCGTCGCGCCGGTTGCGCTCGACGACGAGGATGTCGTGGGCCGGATCCGCCTTCTTCATGAGCAGGGCGAAGTACAGCCCGGCCGCCCCGCCGCCGACACTGACGATCTTCATGTGGCTATTTTAGGCCAACCGCTCGGCAGGGCCTCATCATGGGGTCTCGAGCGCTAAAGGTCTGAACAGTCTGGCAAACCACCCACCTGCGGACCCGGTCGGCTGCACGCTTCTCCGGACTCTCCCTATCTCGGCTTCAAGGATGCTCCCGATTGCGTTTCGCGACGCTACGGGCGACCTCTGATGCTGAGGTCAGCCTCTGATTCACTGGGGGTCCACATGCAGACACCCGCCGCGAAGACCATCGGACGCAAAGGGAACTGGACGGCCCTGATGCTCTCAGTGCTCCTCCTCGTGGTCAACCTCCACCGGGCGGAGGCGGGAGTCAATGCGTGGACGACCAACGGGCCACACAGCGAGACTATCAATGCGCTGGCGATCGACCCCCAGACCCCCACCACTCTGTACGCGGGCACCTCCGGCCATGGGGTCTTCAAGAGCGCCGACGGCGGCGGCAATTGGAGCGCCGTTAACACGGGGCTGACCACTCCCTACGGGGCAATCTGGGTCAATGCCCTGGCGATCGACGCCCA
>QHSA01000069.1 GCA_003220315.1 Candidatus Rokuibacteriota bacterium | reverse complement strand
TCGCCTGGCCGCCCTTCCACGTCCTGAGGAGCCGACCGCCCGGGCGCATCGCGCCGAGGACGAACTCGGCGTTCTTCACCGCGGCCGCGACGTAGTCGGGCCGGCCGAGGGCCCGGCCCGCCTCGGCGAACGCGCGGCACGCGAGCCCGTTCCACGCGGCGAGCACCTTGTCGTCGAGGCCGGGATGAACCCGCCGCTCGCGCGTCTCGTAGAGCCGCTTCCGGCTGGGCGCGATCCGCTCAGGGTCGGGCGCCCCCGCCAGGGACAGGATGTTCTTCCCCTCGAAGTTCGGCCCGCGGTCGACGCCCCAGTACTGCGCCGCCGCTCGGGCGTCGGCCTCCCCGAGCGCCTCGCGCAGCTCCTCCATGCTCCAGACGAAGAACTTCCCCTCGTGACCCTCGGAGTCGGCGTCCTGGGCGGAGTAGAAGCCGCCGGCGGGATCGGTCATCTCGCGCAGGATGTAATCGAGCGTCTCCTCGGTGATGCGCCGGCACTCGGGATCGCCGAAGGCGAGCCAGCCGTGGAGATAGAGCGAGGCGAGCTGGCCGTTGTCGTAGAGCATCTTCTCGAAGTGGGGCACGAGCCAGTGCGCATCCACGGAGTAACGATGGAACCCGCCGCCGACCTGGTCGTAGATCCCGCCGCGCGCCATCGTGGTCAGCGTCGTGTGGACCATCTGGCGGGCCCGCGCGTTCTTCGAGCGCCGCCAGAAGCGCAGGACGAACTCCCAGATCATCGGCTGGGGGAACTTCGGCGCACCCCCGAGGCCGCCGTCGGCCTCGTCGAACTGCGCCGAGAGCGCCTGGAACGCGCCGAACAGGATCTCGTCGGTGATGAGCTGCGTCGAACTCCGGAGCCGGTCCGACTGGGCGAGCGCCTCGCCGATCTGGCGCGCCGAGGCGGTGACCTCGCCGCGCCGATTCGCCCACGCGTCGGCGAGGGCCTGGAGGAGCCGCGGGAAGGCGGGCAGGCCGTGCCGCTCGACGGGGGGAAAGTAGGTGCCGCCGTAGAACGGCTCGCCGTCGGGGGTGAGGAAGCAGGTCATTGGCCAGCCGCCGTGGCCCGTCATCGACTGCACGGCCTGCATGTAGATCTGGTCGACGTCGGGTCGCTCCTCGCGGTCCACCTTCACGCTCACGAAGTGGCGGTTCATGAGGGCCGCGATCTCGGGGTCCTCGAACGACTCGCGCTCCATCACGTGGCACCAGTGGCACGCCGAGTAGCCGACCGAGAGGAGCAGGGGCTTGTCCTCCGCGCGCGCCCGCGCGAACGCCTCCTCGCCCCACGGGTACCAGTCGACGGGGTTGTGCGCGTGCTGCAGGAGGTAGGGGCTCGTCTCGCGCGCGAGTCGGTTTTCGGTCACACGTCCCTCTTTCATCGGCTCGCCTCGGCCGGCGGGGACTTGATCACAGACTCGCCTCGCCTGCGGCTGCGGCTCGCACTGCGGCCCCGCGACGGCCTGCGGCTCGCACTACCATCGGCGCCTAGCGGGCGAACGGCAGCGCGGCGACGCGCGCCGGCACGGTCCCCTCACCCACGCGCACCGTCACGGCGCGGTCGGGCTCGGCGTGCTCGCGTCGCACGAACGCGAGCGCGATCGGGTGCCCGAGGCCGAGTGAGCGCGTCGCGCTCGTCACTCTGCCGACGGCGGCACCGTCCGCGAGGACCTCCGCGCCATGAGGGGGCACCACCTCGCCCTCGAGGACGAGACCGGTGAGCCGCCGGTTCACGTGGCCGCGGTCGCGGATGCGCACCACGACTTCCTGCCCCGGGTAGCAGCCCTTGGTGTAGGACGCCAGGCGCTCGAGCGGGATCTCGGGCAGGAGCACGCTCTCGTCTACGTCGTGGCCGAAGAGCGGCGTGCCCGCCTCGATCCTGAGCGACTCGTACGCGGCGGCGCCGAGCGGCCACGCGCCGCCGCCGACGAGCGCGTCCCACACCCGAGGGCCGTGCGTCGCCGCGCACGCGACCCAGACTTCGAGGCCGCCCGTCTCCCCGCCGCCCGTCACGAGACGGACCGTCGTCTCGCCGAGCGTCGCGGTGAGGTTCGACCACGCCGGCACGGGCGGCCGCACGCCCGTGAGTCGCTCGATCGTGGCGGGCGCCTCGGGACCCAGGAGCATCAGGAGCGCGGTCTCGTCGGACGCGTCCGTGAACGACGCCTTCTCGGAGAAGAGATAGTGGTCGAGCGCCTGGGAGATCTTGGCGGTCAACCCCCGCGGCATGACGAGCCGGATGCGATCCTCGAGCACCCAGACGGTCAGGATGACCTGGACCTTGCCGTGGACGTCGAGCAACGCCGCGGTGCACCCCTGTCCCGGTTGGAGCGCCTTGATCTCGTTCGAGAGGAGCGCGTGGAGAAACGTGGCGCGGTCGCGCCCGGTGACGTCGAGGACTCCCCAGTCCCCCCGATCCGCGAGCGCCACGCCCCGGCGCGCGGCGGCGTACTCGGCTGACGCGTCGCCGTAGTCGGCGGGAAGATCCCAGTCGCACACCGTCACGAACCGCGCGCCCGCGGCGACGTGACGCTCGTGCAGCAGCAACCGATTGGCCATGCGCTCATTTTACATGACGGGCAGTTGCATGCGTTTTGTTCCCGCCACTACACTCCCTCGCATGTCGTCGAACGGGCTCGCGCGCCACCGTTGTGCGAGGGCTCGTTTCGTCGGGTGGACGCTCACGTTCCTCCTGACGGGCGCATGCGGGACGGGAGGCGTCACCACCACGGCGGGGCCGGACGGTCCGGCCCAGACCGCCTACGCTCCCCCCGCCGGCAAAGGCCCGATCGTCGTGGTCCTCTCCGGCCACTCGGGTCCCGGCCTCTATCACGGCTACGCAGCCGAGCTCTCCCGGCTCGGTTATTACTCGGTGCTGCTCGACGGCAAGGATATCCTCACGCGCGAGCAGGATGGCGCCGGCAACCTCAGAAAGGCGATCGAGCGAGCGCAGCGTTCCTCGCAGGCGGTCCCGGGCAAGGCCGCGGTGATCGGGTTCTCCCAGGGAGGCGGCGGCGCGCTCGCCCACGGCGCGAATATGCCCGACCTCGTCTCCACCGTCGTCGCTTACTACCCGCAGACGAACTTCGTGTCGGACATCGGCCGGCTCGCCGCCCGCTTCCAGGTGCCCGTCCTGGTCCTCGCCGGCGCGGCGGATCGTTACCACAACTGCTGCCTGATCGAGTCCATGCGGGCGATGCAGGCCGCGGCCGCGGAGCGCCAGGCGCAGTTCGAGCTCGTCGTCTACCCATACGCCGACCACGGCTTCAATCTGCGAACCTCCGCCTACCGGGGCGAGGACGACGCCGACGCCTGGCGCCGTACGACGGAGACGCTCCGCCGCTACCACCCGGTCCCCTGAGCGTCGCGCCGGCCGGCGCGTGGGGAGCGCGTGATAGACTGCGCGCTGTGCGACCGCCCTCTCGCGACCTCGTCCGCCGCTTTCAGCGCCGCCTGCTCGCGTGGTACGCCCACCACCGCCGCGATCTCCCCTGGCGACACACGCGCCAGCCCTACCGCGTGCTCGTCTCCGAGGTCATGCTCCAGCAGACCCAGGTGGATCGCGTGATCCCGAAGTACCGTGAGTTTCTCCGGCGGTACCCGACCATTCACCACCTGGCGCGGGCGCGTGTCGAAGCGGTCCGCCGGCTCTGGTACCCGCTCGGCTACAACATCCGTCCCGTGCGCCTGCACGCGATCGCGCGCGAGACCGTCGCGCGCTACGGCGGACGTCTGCCCGACGACGCGGCGGCGCTCCGACGCCTGCCGGGGATCGGCCGGTACACCGCGGGCGCGGTTCTTTCGTTCGCCTACGGAAGGGACGCCGCCGTGCTGGACACCAACGTCCGCCGCGTTCTTGGCCGCGTCTTCCTCGGCCCGCGGCGGCTCGCGCGCGTCCGCGGCGAGCGGGCGTTCTGGGACCTCGCCGAGGTCCTCGTGCCGCGCGGGCGGGCGTACGACTTCAACCAGGCGCTCATGGACTTCGGGGCCACGTGGTGCACCCCGCGGAAGCCGAAGTGCCCGCGCTGTCCGATGCGAGGCTTCTGCGCGACCGTCGCCGCGTTCTAGAGGGTCCCGTGCCCCTCGTGCTCCAGGTCGCCGCGGCGCTCATCCGGGACGAGGCGGGGCGCTACTTGATCACGCAGCGCCGGCGCGGCTCCCATCTCGAAGGGCTGTGGGAGTTCCCGGGCGGGAAGCAGGAAGCGGGCGAGTCGCCCGAGGCGTGCCTCAAGCGCGAGCTCACGGAAGAGCTCGCGGCAAACTTCGCGGTCGGCGAGAAGTTCGACACGATCAGGTGGGAGTACCCGGACCGGACCGTGGTCCTGCACTTCTTCCGCTGCCGGCTCGAGTCGGGGACGATCGAGCCGCGCGAGTCGCAGACGATGGCGTGGGTCGCGCCCGAGCGGCTCGACGAGTTCGCCTTCCCGCCCGCCGACCGCGAGCTGGTCGCGCGCCTGCGCGCCCGGTCCGCGTAATCCGCGCTACGTCTCGGCGAGGATCGCGGCCCTCACCCGCTCTGGCGTGTACGGGACGGTCCTCAGGCGGACGCCGATCGCGTCGAAGACGGCGTTCGAGATCGCCGACGGGACGACGGCGGCCGCCGGCTCCCCCGCGCCCCACGGTGGCTGGTCGGGCCGGTTGATCAGCACGGACACGACCTCGGGCACCTCC
The DNA here is from genome assembly GCA_003220315.1 of Candidatus Rokuibacteriota bacterium. Classification (GTDB taxonomy): domain Bacteria; phylum Methylomirabilota; class Methylomirabilia; order Rokubacteriales; family CSP1-6; genus 20CM-2-70-11. The sequence goes on along the minus strand of QHSA01000069.1, from coordinate 13,939 downwards.
GGGAACGTGAGGATCGGGTACGACTTCCAGTCGACGCTCGTCACGCGCGAGCGGTCCCACTTGAGCTCTTCCTTGAGCGTGCGGCTCACCGTCTGGATGACGTTGCCTTCGATCTGCGCTCTGACGCCGTCGGGATTGATGACCAGCCCGCAATCGTGGGCGACCACGACCCGCATGACGCGGATCGCGCCGCTCCGCCGCTCGACGACGACCTCGGCGACCGCCGCGACGTAGGTGCGGACGTTTTCGTACTTCACGTAGGTGACGCCGCGCCCCGCCGCGATCGCCGCCTTCGCCGCCGCCTTCCGCGGCGACGCGCGAGTCTCCCACTTCGCCGCCGTGGCCGCCGCCTTGAGCACCTCGACGCCGCGCGGGTCCTTGAGGTGCCGCAGGCGGAACTCGACCGGGTCGGCGCCGGCCGCCGCCGCCAGCTCGTCCATGAACGCCTCGTTCGCATAGGTGTTCTGCATGCGCCCGGGCGTGCGGATCCAGGAAGGACGGAACGGCGTCGTTTCGAGCCGGTGTACGAGCGCGTGCGCGTTCGGGAATGGATACGACGGCGCCGAGTTCTGGAAGATGTTGCCCGGGTTGATCGCTTCCTTCCGGGGCAGGCCGGCCAGGGTCGCGGCGATCAGCGGCACGCCATCCGTGATCGCGCTGAGCTTGGGGATCCAGAACTCCGACTGCCAGGCGACGATGCTCCCGCCGGCGTCGAGCCCGCCCTTGAGCTCGACGAGCGTCGGCGGCCCCTTCGGGTCCCAGCCGTGCTCGTCGTGGCGCATCCACTGCACACGGACCGGCCGGCCCACCTCGCGCGAGAGCAGCGCCGCATCGGCCGCCGCGTCCTCGTGACCGTTCCGCCCGTAACAGCCGGCGCCATCCAGATAATGGACGCGGATCAGCGCCACCGGGATGCCGAGCATGGCCGACAGCTCGCGCCGAAGCCAGTGGGGCGCCTGCGAGGCCGACCAGATCGTGGCGCTCCCGTCACGGACGTCGGCGACGGCGCACGACGGCCCGATCGAGCCGTGGGTGTGGATCGCGAACTCGTAGGTCGCGGCGAGCGTCTTCGCCGCGGAGGCGAGCGCCGACTTCGGATCGCCGACGTTCACGGTGATCTCGTCCTTCGCGACGGGCGTCGCGCGCACGACCTGGTAGAGCTTGTCCATCTCCGGCAGCCCTTCCCAGGCCGACCAGCTGGACTTCAGACGCTCCGCGGCCTTGATCGCCGCCCATTCCGTCTCGGCGACGACCGCGAGGAAGTTGCCGAGGCGCACGACCCTCGTGAGCCCCTTGATGGAGCCGATCGAGCTCTCGTCGACGCCCGTGAGCTGGGCGCCGAGCGCCGGCGGCCGGACGACGCGCGCGTGGAGCATTCCGGGCACGCGGAAGTCGTGCATGTACGTGTGCTCGCCGGTGACCTTGGCGGGGACGTCGGGGCGCGGGAGCGATTTGCCGACGACCGTGTACTCCGCCGGCTTCTTCAGCGGCGCGTTCTTGTCCAGCTTGAGGTGGAACTCCTGGTCGCCGATCAGCTCGGCGTACGAGGCGCTCTTCGTCATGTCGGCCCTGACGCGCACGATGCCGAACTTCACCTCGAGCTCGCCCGACGACACGCCGAGCCGCGCCGCCGCCATGTCCACTAGCGCCTTGCGTGCCGTCGCCGCGGCCTGCCGGATCTGGACGCCACCGACCTGGACGGAGAGGCTGCCCCACGTCGGGCCCTGGTCAGGGGTCAGCGCGGTGTCGCCTTCGACGAGATTGATCCGATCGACCGGGACATCGAGCTCTTCCGCCGCCATCTGACGCAGCGCCACCCGGATCCCCGTCCCGAGGTCGACTTTGCCCGTGAAGACGCTCACGCCGCCGTCACGCGCGATCGAGAGGAACGCGTCGACCTCGTCCGTCGCCACGGTCTTGCCGGCGGGCGCCGGCTGTCCGAGGGCCGCCCGCATCGGTTCGGCGAGGCCGAAGCCGACGATGAGGACGCCCGTGCCCTTGATGAACTCCCTGCGGGTCGTGCGTGCCGTCACCATCAGAACCTCCGCCCCATGCGCTTCGCCGCGCGCTTCACGGCTTCCAGGATCCGCTGATGGGTGCCACAGCGGCAGAGATTGTCCGCGAGCGCCAGCCGGATCTCGCGGTCGCTCGGGGCAGGGTTCTGATCGAGGAGCGCCTTCGATGTCATGATCATGCCGTTGATGCAGTAGCCACACTGCGCCGCCTGCGCCTCGATGAACGCGGTCTGGATCGGATGGGGCTTTGCGACCGAGCCGAGCCCCTCGAGCGTCGTCACCGTTCGGCTGGCGACCGTCTCGACCGGCGTCACGCACGAGCGGATCGCCTTGCCGTCGATGATGACCGTGCACGCGCCGCACTGGGCCAGGCCGCAGCCGAACTTCGGGCCGTGTAGCGCCAGGGTGTCTCGCAGCACGTAGAGCAACGGGGTGTCGGGCTCGACGTCGAGGGTGTGGGACGCGCCGTTGACCGAGAGCGTGATCATATAACCTCCCCCTCGCGCCTGAGCGGAAGGATGGCGGGACTCACGCCACGGGCCGCGGGCCGAGCCCGGCGCCCAGCGCCGCGTGCACCATGGTGACGAGCGAGACGATGTCGAAGACGGGAAGCCCCGTCTCGCGCTGGATGTCCGGCGTGTAGGGCGGCATGTTGGTGCACTCGAGGACGATCGCCCCGACGTCGGGGGAGTCGCTCACGAGCCGGCGCGCCACCCGCACGTGCTCCTCGCGCGCCGCGTCGACGTCGAGCTCGAGCTCGTCGCCGAGCAGCACCCGCGTGAACTCCTTTTCGGCCTCCATTCCGACGACCGCGATCGGGATCTCGCTCCCGATCCCGGCCCCCCGCAGGTGCTCGGGGCCGAGCGTCCCGGCGTTCACCGTCATGACGCCGACGCGCCGGCCGGCGGGCAGAAGCCGGTGCACGAGCGGGACCAGGAGGAGACTCGAGGTGAAGACGGGGACCCGGACCGCCGCCGCCAGCGCCTGCTGGTACTTCACGAGGAACCCGCAGTTCGTCGTGATCGCGCCGACGCCCTCGCCCTCGAGAGCGCGCGCGCCGTCGACGAACGCGGGCAGGAGCCCCTCGGCGCCGCGCCGGACGACGAGGTCGGGGTCGGCTCCGCTCACCCGGTGGTAGCGCACCGGGAACGGGAACGTGGCGGCGTTGCCCATGTCGCCGGGGATGCGCGGGAAGCGCGTGTCGAGCATGAGGATGCCGACGGTAACGCCGTACTGGTTGAAGCCGCCCCGAACACGTCCGGAGGTCATCGCCCCTACTCTACCCTAGCGGCTTCCTTTCACGCTCCCGACACCTTATCCTCTCGGCGGAGGCCACCCCCATGGAAGAGATGAGCGTCTCGCCGGGAGCCCCGGCTTCCGCGGAGCGCGGAGCGAGCCCCCCGAGCTCGGGCCCGAGAGACCTGCGCGACTGGATCGGGCGGGTCGAGGCGATCGGGCAGCTCAAGCGGATCACCGAGGAGGTGGGCCGCGACGAGGAGATGGGCGCGATCACCTACCTGGCCCACCAGACGATCGGCGCGCCGGCCCTCCTCTTCGAGCGAGTCAAGGGCTCGCCGCGCGGCTTCCGCTCGCTCTGGAACCCGCTGGGCTCGAGCGTGGACCGGTTCGCCCTCGCGATCGGCGAGCCCGCGGGGCTCTCCGTCGTGGAGCTGATCCGCGCTTGCCGGACAAAGTTCGCCAACCCGATCCCGCCCGTGGTTGTGGAGGGCGAGGGCTCGCCCGTGAACGAGAACCACCTGCGCGACGACAAGGTGGACATCCGCGACTTCCCCGCCGCGCGCCACTGGCCGCGGGACGGCGGAGAGTACATCGGCACGTGCGACGCGATCATCACGCGCGATCCCGACGGCGGATGGTTGAACGTGGGCTGCTACCGTCAGATGGTGCAGGGCAAGCGGGAGGTCGGCCTGTACCTCTCGCCGGGGAAGGACGCGCGCCTGCACATCGAGCGGTACTGGAGCCGGAACGAGCCCTGCGAGGTCGTCTGCTGCTGGGGCATCGACCCCGCGCTCTTCATCGCGGCCTCGCAGACCTTCCCCAAGACCGTCTCGGAGCTCGACTTCGTCGGCGGCATGCTGGGCCGGCCCGTCGAGCTGGTGAAGGGCGAGGCGACGAGCCTCCTCTACCCCGCGCGCGCCGAGATCGCGGTCGAGGGCGTGATCCCGCCGAACTCGCAGAAGCTGGAAGGCCCCTTCGGGGAATTCACGGGCTATTACGGCCGGCCGGAAGACTACGCCTTCCTCGTCCAGGTGCGGGCCGTTCACTATCGCGACAACCCCATCCTCACTCACGCTCTCATGGCCGACTACCCGGCCAACGAGTGCGCGCTCCTCTACTCCGTCGCGCGCTCGGCGCGCGTCTGGAGCGACCTCGACCGGGTCGGCGTCCCCGGCATCAAGGGCGTCTACGCCCATCCCGCGGCCGCGGGTGGCTTCGCGATGACGATCGTCTCGCTCGAGCAGCGGTACGCCGGCCACGCGCCGCAGGCGCTGGCCCTCGCCGGGCAGGTGCCGGGCGGGGCGTACTTCTCCAAGTGGATCATCGCGGTGGACGACGACGTGGACCCCTCCAACATCAATCAGGTGCTCTGGGCGATGTCCACGCGCTGCAACCCTGCCGAGGACATCGACATCCTGCGCCAGACGTGGTCCACCTGGCTCGACCCCACCCAGAACCCGCCCGAGGAGCGGCCCTACGGCTCGAAGGCGCTGATCAACGCATGCATGGAGCACCGCTACCTCAAGCAGTTCTCCCGGCGCACGCGGCTCCGCCGATCGGTGTACGAGTCCGTCGCCGCGCGCTGGACAGAGCTCGGCTTCGACGGCGCCCCCCCGAAGCCCTGGGCGCTCGACGACTAGGCTGATGCTGGTGCGTCGGCACGCGGCGGTGGGCCGGCACGCCACGGCGCCGGAGGCGCGATGAAGATCGACGTCTTCCCCCACATCCTCCCGAGGCGATTCTTCGACCGGATGCTCGAGATCGCCGGGGGGAATCTCTACATGCAAAAACGCATGCGCGCGATCCCCGTGCTGGTGGACCTCGAGGAGCGCTTCCGGATCATGGACCGGTACGAGGGTTACGTCCAGGTCCTCACGCTCGCGTCGCCGCCGATCGAGGCGCTCGCCGGCCCGGACGCGACCCCGGCGCTGGCGCGCCTCGCGAACGACGGCATGGCCGAGCTGGTCGCGAAGCATCCCGACCGCTTCCCCGGCTTCGTCGCCTCCCTGCCGATGAACAACCCCGACGCCGCCCTGAGAGAGATCGACCGCGCCATCGACGGGCTCGGCGCCACCGGCGTCCAGATCTTCTCCAACGTCAACGGGCGGCCGCTCGACGAGCCCGAGTGGGCGCCGCTCTTCGACCGCATGGCGGCGCGCAGGCTGCCGATCTGGCTCCACCCGGCGCGGCCCGCGGTCTTCGCCGACTACCCCGGGGAGAAGCGGTCGCGCTACGACATCTGGTGGGCGTTCGGCTGGCCCTACGAGACGACCGCCGCGATGGCGCGTCTGGTCTTCGCGGGGCTCTTCGACCGTCACCCGGACCTCGCGATCATCACGCACCACATGGGCGCGATGCTGCCGTACTTCGAGGGCCGCGCGGGCGGCGGGCTCGACCAGCTCGGCAGCCGCACCGAGGACCCCGACGACGCGGTCGCCCTGGCGCGCCTCGGCCGGCGGCCGCTCGACTATTTCAAGATGTTCTACGGCGACACCGCCCTCTTCGGCGCACAGCACGCCATGGAATGCGGACTGGCGTTCTTCGGGGCCGAGCGGGTACTGTTCGGGACGGATATGCCCTTCGACCCCGAGAAGGGGCCGGGGTTCATCCGGGACACGATCGGGGCGATGGAGAGGATGCCGGCTACGCCCGCCGAAAAAGCGAAGATCTACGAGGGGAACGCGAGGCGGATGCTGAGACTTCGGTTGAAGTGAGACTGCGGGGGCACTCATGAGCAAGAAGGCGGACATCGAGACCACGGCAGAGGCGTACCTCGAGCTCCTCGCGGCCCGGGGCGTCGAGTACTTCTTCGGCAACGCCGGAACCGACTTCGCGCCGATCATCGAGGCCTACGCGCGCCGCGGCGCCCACGGCCAACTGCTTCCCCGTCCGATCACAGTCCCCCACGAGGTGCCGGCCGTCGCGATGGCCCACGGCTACGCCATGGTCACCGGCCGGCCGCAGGCCGTCATGGTCCACGTGATCGTCGGCACGGCCAACGCGCTCGGCGGCGTCATCAACGCCGCGCGCGGCGGGGTACCGATGCTCTTCACGGCGGGGCGCAACCCGATCACCGAGGCCGGCTTCCGCGGCAGTCGCGAGCGCCAGATCCACTGGGCGCAGGAGTCCTTCGATCAGGGCGCGATCGTGCGCGAGTTCGTCAAGTGGGACTACGAGCTACGGAACTTCGCCCAGCTCGAAACCGTCGTCGACCGCGCCCTCGCGGTCACGCAGGCCGAGCCCCAGGCACCGGTCTACCTCACGCTCCCCAGGGAGGTGCTGGCCGAGCGCCACGACAGCTTCGAGTACGCGGACCCCTCGCGCGCCCCACGCCCAAGCGACGTGGTGGCCGCGGGCGAGGCGGTGGAGGAAGCGGCGCGGATCATCGCGACAGCGAAGAATCCCGTCGTCATCGCCAAGGCCCTCGGGCGCGACCCGCGCGCGGTCGAGGCGATGGTGAAGCTCGCCGAGGTGGCGGCGCTCCCCGTCGTCGATCACTTCCACACCCACGTGAACTTTCCCCAGGACCATCCGCTGCACGCGGGGTTCGAGCCGACGCCGTACCTCGACACGGCGGACGCGATCGTGGTGGTCGAGTCCGACGCGCCCTGGTTCCCACACGTCAAGAGCCCGCGGCCGGAGACGAAGCTCGTCCAGATCGGCGTGGACCCCCTCTTCTCCCGCTATCCGATCCGCGGCTTCGGCGCCGACGTGGCGCTCGCCGGCACCGTGCGGCTCACGCTCGCCGCGCTCGCCGACGCCCTCCGACCGCGCGTGGAGGGCCGCCTGGTGGACGAGCGGCGGCGGCGCTGGCAGGGCGAGCACGCGCGGCGGCGGGAGGCGTGGGCGGCGGCGGCGCGCCGGGTCCAGAACGATCGTCCGATCGACATGGCCTGGCTCTCCCGGTGCGTGGGCGACCTCGTGGACGAGAGGACGATCGTCGTGAACGAGTACGACCTCGACCCGACCCAGGCGTGCTTCCGGGCGCCCGGCACCTACTTCAACGGGCCGGCCTCCAGCAGCCTCGGCTGGGGCCTGGGCGCGGCGCTCGGCGCCAAGCTCGCCGCCCCGGACAAGACCGTCATCTGCACGGTCGGCGACGGCGCCTACATCTTCGGCGCGCCGACCGCGGCGCACTTCGTCGCGCGCGCCTACGACGTGCCCGTGCTCTTCGTCGTCTTCAACAACCAGGCGTGGAACGCGGTGAAGCGCGCCGTGCGCGGCCTGGCACCGGACGGCTTTGCGGCGAAAACCGGCGCCATGGTGCTCTCCGACCTCGAGCCGGCGCCCGACTATGAGCTGGTCTGCCGGGCCTCCGGCGGCCACGCCGAGCGCGTGGAAGACCCGGCCGTGCTTCCCGGGGCGCTCGCCCGCGCGCTGAAGGTGGTCCGCGAGGACAAGCGCCAGGCCCTGCTCAACGTGATCTGCGAGAAGCCGTGAGGAGGTCGCGACCATGACAGTCATCGACGCCGACGGCCACGTGACCGAGTCCGCCGAGCAGGTGGTGAAGTACATGGACGCCCCGTTCCGCAACCGGCAGCTCGTCTTTCCGATCGTTCCGGCGGACGGCTGGGATCGTCGGCTCCTCACGAAATACCGCGATACCGCCGGGACCGCGGACGCCTGGCTCCGGGCGCTCGACAAGGGAGGCATGGAGCAGGCAGTGCTCTTCCCGACGCTCGGCCTCTTCATGAGCTTCCTCAAGGACCGCGCCTGGGCGGTGCAGTTCTGCCGGGCGTACAACACGCTCATGCACGAGGAGTTCGTCAAGGCGAGCCCGCGGCTCCAGGCGGTGGCCCTCCTGCCGATCCAGGACCCGCAGGCCGCGGCGCAAGAGCTCAAGCGCGCGGTCCGCGAGCTCGGGCACGTCGGCGCGATGCTCGCGGCGGACGGCAGCCACGTTCTCGGCGACGAGCGTTTCACACCGATCTACGAAGAGGCCCAGCGCCTGGACGTGATGCTCGCCATCCACGCCTCGGGCTCGCATCTCGGCGGCGCCGGCGTGGACCTTTTCCCGCGCTTCATCCAGGCGCACACCTGCTCGCACCCCTTCGGCCAGATGCGCCAGCTCACGTCGATCGTCTTCGAGGGGATCCCCGAGCGCTTCCCCGACCTCCGCCTCGCCTTCCTCGAGGCGGGGGCGGGCTGGGCGCCGTACTGGATGGAGCGGATGGACGACGAGTACGACAAGCGCGGCGAGGTCGAGGCGCCCGCCCTCCGGAAGAAGCCGAGCGACTACGTGCGGTCGGGGAAGATCTACTTCTCGTGCGAGGCCGACGAGTGGCTCCTGCCCCAGGCCCTCAAGTGGGTCGGCGACAACCAGATCGTCTACGCCTCCGACTTCCCCCACTGGGACCACAGCTTCCCCGCCTCGATCGACGAGATCCGGAACCGCCGCGACCTCACCGACGCGCAGAAGCGCAAGGTGCTCGCCGACAATTGCCGGAGGCTCTACAAGCTACAATAGGGCATGAGCGCGCGCCGGCTCCTGCTCGTGGGGCTCGCCTACCTGGTGTTCGACCTCGCCGATCCCGTCCTGCCCGGCGCCTTCAGCTTCGAGGTCAGGGACTCGGAGATCGAGGAGGCCGTCCACGTGCGCCGCCGTCCCGAGGACCGACCGGCGATCACGGTGGAGCCCGCGCCGCCCGAGCGCCGCGTCGAGCCGCGTGAGGATTCGCCGACCCGCCTGCACCTCGGCGTCAGGGCGGAGCCGACCGGGAAGGCGTCGCCGCTCCACCCGGCGCCGCGCTCCGCGCTGCCCGTGACGGCCCCGTCGCCCGACGACCACTAGCTTCGTCATCCCGTAAGTCTCCCGACCTCTGCCGCCCCCCGGCGGCACATCGCGTCCGTCCATCTCATGAGGAGACACGAGATGACTCTGAACCGTTACGAAGGCTTGGCGATCGCCATCGCGCTCCTGGTCGTGGGCCGCGTCCTGGTCGCGGTTCTCAAGGCGCTGGTGGAGTGACGTATGCTGTTTTTCATGGACCCCGAGTTCTGGGCCCGGCTCTTCGGCATCGTGATCATCGACCTCACGCTGGCCGGCGACAACGCGCTGGTCATCGCGCTCGCCGTGCGCACGCTGCCCCGACGTCAGCAGTTCTGGGGGCGGGTCTGGGGGACGGCGGGGGCGGTGGGGCTCCGCCTGGCCTTCATCGCGGTCGCGACGCTGCTCCTCCGGATCCCGATGCTCCAGCTCGCCGGCGGGCTGCTCCTCGTGTGGATCGCGTGGAAGCTCGTCCGCAAGGAGACCGGGGCCGAGGGCCACGTCCGGCAGGGCGGCTCGCTCTGGGAGGCGGTCCGGATCATTATTCTCGCCGACGCGATCATGAGCCTCGACAACGTGCTCGCCGTCGCCGCCGCCGCCCACGGCGATCTCTTTCTCGTCGTCTTCGGCATCGGGCTCTCGCTGCCGATCGTCGTGTGGGGCAGCGGCCTCCTCGCCGTGCTCATGAACCGCTTCGCCTGGATCATCTGGATCGGTGGCGGGATCCTCGGCTACGTCGGCGGCGAGATGATCCTGAGCGACCGGAGCCTCGCCGGCTTCGTCGACCCCGGGGCCGCGGGCTTGGCGCTCCTGCCGCTCCTGCCCGCCGTCGCGCTCGTCGCGCTCGGCTGGTGGTCCTCTATTCAGAACGGCAGAAAGAAGGTGCCGGGCCGCGCCTGATTCAGTATCCTAAGCGCCGTGGCGCAGGACCTCCGCAGCTACCTCGACCTCGTCAAGCGCCGAGCGCCGGGCGACTTCGAGATCGTCGCGCGCGAGGTCGATCCCGCGTACGAGATCACCGCGCTCGTCGTGAAGCTCGAGCGCGAGGCCAAGCGCCGGCCGGTGCTCCTGTTCGAGAAGGTCAAGGGCACGCGCTTCCCCGTGCTCACGAACCTCCACGCGAGCCGTGGGAGGCTCGCGGCGGCGATGAGCGCGGCCCCGGAAGAGACGCTCCGCACCTACCTCCGCGCGATGGAGACGCCGACCCCGCCGAAGGTCGTCGGGACCGGGCCCGTGAAGGAGGTCGTCCTCACGGGCGACCGCGTGAACCTCTACGACCTGCCGCAGATCGTCCACCATGAGGGCGACGCGGGCCCGTACGTCACCGCGGCGATCTCCTTCGCGAAGGCCCCGACCACCGACATCTGGAACTGCGCCTACAACCGACTGCAGATCAAGGGGCGCGACACGACGTCGATCCATCTGACGACGGGAAAGCACCTCTGGGAGTTCCACCGGATCGCCGAGGCGCGCGGCGAGCCGCTGCCCGTGGCGCTCGTGATCGGCGTCCACCCCGCGATCGCCCTCGGCGCTCTCGCCATCGGCTCGATCGACGAGGACGAGCGGGCCATCATGGGCGGGCTCCTGGGGGAGCCGCTCGAGCTGGTCCGCTGCGAGACGTCTGACGTCCTCGTCCCGGCGCACGCCGAGATGGTGCTCGAGGCCGAGATCCTGCCGCGCGCGCGCACCCCCGAGGGCCCGTTCGGCGAGTTCACGGGGTACAGTCTCGGCGAGCGCCAGCGCGAAGTCGTCCGCGTCCGGGCGATCACGCACCGCCGGGACGCGATCTTCCAGGACATCACCGTCGCCCACCTCGACCACCTCCTGCTCTCCACGATCCCGATCGAGGCGAACCTCTACCGCGCCGTCCGCGCGATGGTTCCCACGGTCAAGGCGGTGCGCGTGCCGGGGCCGTTCACGTGCTTCGTCTCGATCGAGGCGCGCGTCCCGGGCCAGGCGAAAAACGCGATCCTCGCGGTGCTGGGCGCCGACCTCTACATGAAGCGCGTGGTCGTCGTCGACCAGGACGTGGACGTGTTCGACGACCGGCAGGTGAACTGGGCGATCGCCACGCGGTGCCAGCCCGACCGCGACATCACCGTCATCACGAACGCCCGTGGCTCGGATCTCGACCCGTCGACGCGCGAGGACGGCCTGACGGCCAAGTGGGGCGTGGACGCGACCGCCAAGCCCTCGCTCGCGGCCTACACGCCCCGCCATCGCGTGCCGCCCGACGTCTGGCAGCGGATCAACCTCAAAGACTTCCTCGCCTAGTGTCCCGTCCTCCAAGTCGTGTTAAGCGCCCGCCAGCGTACGGCACCGGGGCCGACGGGCACGCGCGGCAGGGATCGCGGGACCACGCGGCACGCGTGCGCTGCTCCGTTGCGGCTGGGCTCCACCAGGGCGCGCGGGGTCCGTCGCCGGTTGGAGGGAACGGGTCCCTTCGACCCCTGCCGCACCCGCCAGTCGGCCCTGCGCGGCGCGAGCGCGGCAGTCGTTAACATGACTCTTCAGACGGGGCACTAGCGGCCGGTGGCCGGGAGCTTCGTCCGCCGTCTCGAGGCCGCCGCCGAGCGCGCCGGCGACAAGGCCGCGCTCCTCTGGGATGGGGGCGCGCTGACGCATGCCGACCTCCAGCGGCGCGCGCGCGTCTTCGCGGAGCGCCTCGCGGAGCGCGGAGTGCGGGCCCACGACACGATCGCCGTCGCCATTCCCAATCGCTGGACGTTCGCCGTCGCGCTGCTCGGCGGCTGGCGGCTCGGCGCGACGGTCGCGCCGCTCGATCCGCTGCTCAAGGGCGACGAGCGCGCCGCGATCCTCGCCGACCTCGCCCCCACGCTGCTCGTGGAATCGTCGGACGTTCCCGCGGACGAGCACGAGGCGAGTGCCGGGGCGGGGGCCGGTGCGCTAGGGGTCGAAGGGACCCGTTCCCTTCCTGCCCCGGCACTGCTGCTCTACACGTCCGGGAGCACGGGCCGGCCGAAGGGCGCGGTTCTGTCGCACGCGGCGCTCACGTTCGCCAACGAGTCCTGGGCCGGGCCGGTCATGGAGCTCACACCCGGCGACGTCGTCCTGGCGACGCTCCCCCTCTCCCACTCGTTCGGCCTGAACGGCGCGCTCCTGGCCCCCCTCCTGGCGGGCGCCTCGGTCGTCCTCGTCGAGCGCTTCGCGCCCGAGGTGGTGCTCGAGGCGATCGGCCGTTACGGGGTGACCGTCTTCCCCGGCGTGGCGACCATGTTCCGGCGGCTCCTCGAGAGCCCCACCCTCGCCGGAGCCGATCTCTCCCGCATGCGGCTCGCGGTCTCGGGCGCGGCTCCGTGTCCGTGGGAGCTGGCCGAGGAATGGCGCCAGCGGACCGGGATCCGGATCGTCCGTGGCTACGGGATGACGGAGCTGTTCCGGCCGATCTCCTATCTGGCCCGCGACGCCACCGAGTCCCCGGAGGCGATCGGGCGGGCGGTCCCCGGGGTCGAGGTCAGGACCGTGGACGACGCGGGCCGCGCGTTGCCCGCCGGCGAGGTCGGCGAGCTCTGGATCAAGAGTCCCGCCGCGATGCAGGGGTACGTGAACGATCCCGAGGAGACGCGCGGGGTCCTCACCTCCGACGGCTGGTTCAGGACCGGGGACCTGGCGACGATGTCCCCCGACGGCCTCGTACGGATCGTCGGGCGCAAGCGCGAGCGGATCCTGCGCGGCGGCCACTCGGTCTTCCCCCAGGAGGTCGAGGCGGTTCTCCTCACCCACCCGGAGGTCGCCGAGGCCGCGGTCGTCGGTGTGCCGCACCCCACGCTCGGCGAGGAGGTCCACGCCTTCGTCGCCCTCCGACCCGGCGCCGGCGCCGACGCGGGCGCGCTCGTCCTCTACTGCCGGGAGCGGCTCGCCGCCTTCAAGTACCCCCGCCAGGTCACGATCGTGCCCGCGCTGCCCCGGAGCGCCGCCGGAAAGATCGTCAAGTCGAGCCTCCGCGGCCCGCGCTGAGCGCCCGAACAGGGGGCTCATGATCTCCAGACATTTATATCATGATGCTTGCTATCCTGATCATGATCCAATACGATTGGAATCATGAGCCGCCCTCTGCAAGTCTATCTCGACGCCGCTGATTTCGCGCGCTTGGAGGCGTGGGCGCGCCAGCGGGGATGGACGAAATCCCGGGCGATCCGGGCGGCTGTTCGCGCCCTCACCCGCCCGAGCGCCGAGGACCCCCTGCTGGAGCTGAGCGGGATGGTCGACGGACTCCCGGCGGACTGCAGCGAGCAGTTCAATCGCTACTTCGCGGAGACCATCATTGCGGAGCGCCCCGCGGCGTACCGAGCGGCTCGGCGGCGAACCGGCAAGCCTGTTCGTCGATAGCGGCGGCTGGATCGCCCTTGCCAGCGTCCGCGATCAGCACCACTCCGAAGCCGATTCTCTCTTCAGGATCGCCGCAACGCTCCGGTTACCGCTCCTGACCACGAACCTCGTCGTCGCCGAAGTTCACAGGTTCCTTCTCCACCGCGCCGGAATCGCCATCGCGGCGCGAGCGCTCGACCGGCTGGAATCCAGCCCGCGGATCACGCTCGAGTTTATCCGGCCCGAGCATCACCGCGGCGCGCGCGAATGGCTCGCGCGCCTCGGAGATCACCCGGTCAGCTACACGGACGCGGTGAGCTTCGCGGTGATGACGGCCAGACGCTGTCGGACCGCGCTGTCCTTCGACCGTCACTTCCAGATCGCCGGCTTCGAGCTCTGGCGGTCCGGCTGATTAGCGCTCGAGCTCGACCAGGTACTCGCGGATCCGCTTGGCGTCCGGAGCGTCGGGCTTGAGGGCCAGGTATTTGCGGAACGCCTCCCGAGCCCGCTCAGTATCCTTCTGCTGATAGTAGAGGAACCCGAGCTGGCGGAACGGGTCGGGGAACGCGGGATCGAGGTCGGCTGAGCG
>QHSA01000261.1 GCA_003220315.1 Candidatus Rokuibacteriota bacterium | reverse complement strand
GCCGGACGCGTATCGAGCGACAATTCGCCCTCAAGACGCCCACGGGGGACTACGGAGTCACCACGCCCGAGACACTCATCCTGGTCTATCGGCCGAACGATACGCAACCGCTCGTCCAGTACGCGGTCGGCGACATCGCGCCGGACACGGTGAGCCGTTATGTGCTGGTCGTCGGAAGTTCTACCGTGGCCACCATTCCCAACTATCAGATCGACAATTTGCTGGCACTGATTCAGACCGTCGGGGGGAACTCCGATCAGGAACGCGCGGCCCGAAGCGCTCTCGCGCCTCGAGGACGCCGATGATTGCGCGGTGGGCGCTCGCCGCCGGCGTCGCCCTCGTTACGGCCGGTGCCGCCATGAGCCCCGCCTTCCCCCACAGCGGCGGCAGCACCGGCTTCGCCTCAATCGCGATCGGCCGGGAGAGCATCCGGTACAGCCTGACGCTCTGGCCGTCGGCGTTGCCGCCCGAAGTGGCTCAGGAGCTCCTGCTCGCCCGCGCTGGCCAGGCCGCCAGCCGGGACCGGCTCCTCGGCGTGATCCACGACAAGGTCACGCTGGTCGTCGAGGGAAGACGCTGCAAGGCCGGGCCCGGCTCCCTCTCGCCGCCCTCGCCGCACGGTGCGAGCGTCACCCTCGTCGTGGACTTCGCCTGCGCCGGCCCGGTCCGCGACCTCCTGATCCGCGACGACCTCTTCGACGTCCTCGGCGCCGACTACCACACGCTCGCCCGGATCGCGGCGCCGGGCTTCGGCGGGCAGTTCGCGTTCACTCCCGAGACGCGCGAGACCCGCGTGACGGTGGATGGCGCCGGCGAAGGCGGCCGCGGGACGCTGAGTTTTTTTCTCCTCGGCGTCGAGCACATCCTGAGCGGCTACGACCACCTGCTCTTCCTGCTCGGGCTCCTCCTGCGCGCCGGCGGCTGGTTCTCGTTGCTCAAGATCATCACCGCCTTCACCCTGGCCCACAGCGTCACGCTGGCCCTCGCCGTGCTCAACGTGGTGGTGCTGCCGGATCGGCTCGTCGAGGCGGTCATCGCGCTGTCGATTGCCTTCGTGGCCGCCGAAAATCTCTTCCTGAACCCCGTCGTCTCGCGCCGCTGGCTCGTGAGCTTCTGCTTCGGCCTGGTCCACGGGTTCGGCTTCTCGTCCGCCTTGCGCGAGCTGGGCCTTCCACGTCAGGGACTCGTCCTCTCACTCCTCGGGTTCAACCTGGGGGTCGAGGCGGGGCAGGCGCTCGTCGTCGCGCTGGCGTTGCCGGCGCTCGTCATGCTCCGTCGGACGGGCTGGGAGCCACGAATGGTCACGAGCTCGTCCCTCGCGATCCTCGTCATCGGCCTCGTGCTGTTCGTCGAGCGCGTCTTCCTCTGACGCACGCTACGCGGGGACCCGACGGAGAATCCCCGCGCCGCCCGCGCGCATCCCAAGTGTTGGCGATGAAGCACAAGGAGGCGAGGGAGATGCGTGTCGGGTTCATGATCGTCGTCGCCATCGCCGTGCTCGTTCTCGCGCTCGGGGCCCTCGAGGCGATCGGGTCCCGCCTGCCGGTCGCAAAGCCGCTCCCGAACAGCCCCGCGTCGGAGACCTGGTACTGGAGGTAGCTCGGCCCGCGCCCGGAGCGGTCTCCTCGGTCTCCATCGCCCGTCATCCGGGCGGCTCGTCGTAAGGAAGTGACTGCTGCGCCGGCTTCGTTCCTCCCGTGAGGCGTCCCGCTCTGAGGCCGATCAGTCGGACGGCGCGCGTGGGGTCCCAGTGGAGCTGCATCAGCCCGGTCGCGCTCGCTGCGAGGGCCTCCGCGTCGGCCGTGGCCACACGGAGCTTCGTCTGCCGTGTCAGGGTCTGCCAGTTGGCGTAGCGGAGCTTGATCGCAACCTCCTCGGCCCTGAGGCCCTCCTGCGCGAGACGCGCCGAAACCTCCTCCGCCTGAGACCGGAGTCGCTCCCTGAGCACCCCGCGGTCGGTGGTGTCGTGGGGGAAGGTGTGCTCGGCCGAGATGCTCTTCGCCACGCGTTCCGCCGAGAGCGTGCGGTGGTCGACGCCGCGGCTGGCGTCGGAGAGGTACCGGCCGTAGGCCCGGCCGAAGAGCGTGACGAGCTCGTCACGCGAGCGGCCGGCGAGTCCGCCGATCGTTTCGATCCCGGCCGCCCGCAGTTGCGCCTCCGCCTTCGGTCCGACGCCGACCAGGGCGCGTACGGGCAGCGGCGAGAGGAACGAGGCTTCGGCGCCCGGGGTCACGATGCAAAGATGGTCGGCGCGCTTCTTGGCAGCCTCGCTCGCCATCTTGGCGACCAGTGGCGAGGTGGCGAGCCCGAGCGAGACGGAGATGCCCGTCTCGGCCAGAACACGGGCCCGCAGCGCCAGGGGAGGCTCGGGACCGAACCCGTGGGGCCACAGGGAGGCGGCCTCATCGATGGAATGCTGCTCGACGAGCGGGCTCTCGTCACGGAGGACCGCCATGACGCGGGTGGAATATCGCTCGTAGAGCTCGTGGCGTGGCGGCAGGAAGAGCGCGTTCGGTGCGAGGCGCAGGGCGATGGCCGCGCTGAGGCCGCTCCTGATTCCGAGGGCCCGGGCCGGATCGTTCGCCGTGGTGACGATCCCGCGCGGGGCGGTTCTCGGGTCGCGACCGATGATCACGGGCCGCGGGTCGTCGGCGAGCCCGGGCCGCTCGGCGGCCTCGACCGCGAAGTAGAAGCGATCGCAGTCGAGGAACAGGTAACACGGTGCGGTGTCAGTCATGTCCGTGTCCCTTCCCCTGAGGCTTTCTGCCGAGCCGAGGATACCGCGGCGGGCGGGTCGTCCACGATGGCGTATTCCCTGGTAGAATCCCGCCAACTCGACGACAGGGGGGACTCGGTATGAACACTCCGACGCACAGCATCCCGTCGCTCCGCGACAAGGTCGCACCCGAAGAATGGGCCGTGCGCGTGGACCTCGCCGCGTGTTATCGGCTGGTGGCGCACTACGGCTGGGAGGATCTGGTGTTCACGCACATCACGGCGCGGGTGCCGGGCACCGAGGATCAGTTCCTCATCAATCCCTACGGCATGTTCTTCGACGAGATCACGGCGTCGAGCCTGGTCAAGATCGATCTTCAGGGCAACAAGCTCGAGGACTCGCCGTTCCCGGTGAATCCGGCCGGGTTCGTGATCCACAGCGCCATCCACGCCGCGCGGCACGATGCCAGGTGCGTGCTCCACACCCACACGCTGAACGGCGTGGCCGTCTCGACGCAGCGGGCGGGGCTGCTCCCGATCTCGCAGCACGCGATCTCCGTGCTCGCGAGCCTGGGCTACCACGACTTCGAGGGCCCGGCGTTGCGGGACGACGAGAAGCCGCGCCTGGTCGCGGACCTCGGCGACAAGACCTCGCTGGTGCTGAAGAACCACGGCCTGTTGACGGTGGGTGAGACGGTCGCCGACGCCTTCGTCGCGATGTACTACCTTGAAACCTCCTGCGCGATCCAGGTGCGCGCGCAGTCCGGCGGAGGCGAACTGATTCCCGTCCCCAAGGAGGTCATCGAGAGCGCGTACGCGCAGGTCGTGGCGGCCACCGGACGTCGCGGCAGCCGGGGTCTGCTGGTGTGGCCCGGGCTGCTCCGGCGCCTCGATCGCCTCGATCCGTCCTACCGCGCCTGACGGCCGGTCACGACCTCCGCGCGAGCGGGCCGCGCAGCAGGTGGCCCGGCAGCGCCCCGGTGGGCTTGCCGTCGCGCAGGACGGTCTCGCCGTTGACGACCGTCGCGGAGATGCCGCGTGCCCGCTGGACGAGGCGCCGCGCTCCGGCCGGAAGGTCGTGCACCACCTCCGGCATCTCCGGCGCGATCGTGTCGGGGTCGAAGACGAGAAGGTCGGCCGCCAGCCCTTCCCGGATCAGGCCGCGGTCCGCGAAGCCCCAGTGCGTCGCGGGCTCGAAGCTCAGCATGCGGACCCCCTGCTCGAGTGTGAACGCGTGCTTCGCGCGCACCCAGTGGCTCAGCAGGTGCGTCTGGAGCGAGGCGTCCATGATCTGTGAGACGTGCGCCCCGGAGTCCGAGAAGGTCACGACCGTGCGCGGATGCTTCATGAGCTCGAGCGCATGGTCCTGGTTCTCGTTGGCGATGGGCTGGAGGAAGAAGCGGTCCAGGCCCTTCTCGAGCGCGAGGTCGATCATGGCCTCGACCGGGTCCAGGCCGCGCTCGCGCGCGACCTCGGCCACCGACCGATGCGGCCCCTCCACCGTGTCGAAGACGAAGATCCACTCGTACGCGGCCGGCCGCGGCTCCGCCCCGATCGCGCGACGCTCCCCGCGCTCGCGCGCGGCCCCGACCAGGCGGCGGCGCACCTCGGGGTCGGTCAGGTGCTGGCGCTGCTGCTCGAGCGGCTGGGCCCGGAGCTCCTTCCACGCCGGGAGCCGGTCGAACGGCAGGTTGGTTTTGAACGAGAGGACCACGCTGAGCGCGCGGCTGTGCACCTGCGCGAACATCCGCCCGCCCGCGACGGCGGTCTCCTCGAGCAGGTCGAGGTAGACGCGCCAGACCTCCGGCGCCTCCCGCCGGCTGAACAAGCCCCAGGTCACGGGGCGTCCCGTCTCCACGGCCAGGTCGCGCAGCCTCACGTGGTAGTCGCGCAGTCCCTGGGGATCGCCTGCGGTGCGACCCACCTCTTCGCCGGCGAGCTCGAAGACGCCCGCGTTCATGTCCCCCATCACGCCGCAGAGCCGACGCACCTCCGCCCAGGTGGCGAGGCGGCTTGCGACGGGTCGCCGGTCGGGCGTCTCGTGACTCGGCGATCGTGACGTCGTGAAGCCGATGGCGCCGGCGCGGATCGCGTCGCGCAGCTCGCGCTCCATCGCGCGGAGGTCGTCCTCGCCGGCCGGCTTCTCGAACGCCCGCTCGCCCATGACGTAGGTGCGCAGGGCCGAGTGACCGATGTAGCAGGCGTAGTTGATGCCCTTGGGCAGGGACGCGACCCGATCGAGGAATTCCGGGAAGGTGGTCCACGTCCAGTCGATGCCCGCATCCATCGCCTCGGCCGCGATGTCCTCGGCGCGCTCGAGGTTCCGCATGACGAGGTGCTTGTCGGAGGCGGCGCAGGGGGCCAGCGTGAATCCGCAGTTCCCCATCACGACCGTGGTCACGCCGTGCCAGCAGGAGCAGGTGCCGAGCGGGTCCCAGAAGACCTGCGCATCCATGTGCGTGTGCCCGTCCACGAAGCCGGGCGCCACCACCTGGCCGTCCGCATCGATGACCTCGCGCGCGCGCTCCCGGATCCGACCGATCGTGACGATGCGGCCGTGGCGCACGCCGACGTCGGCCCGGTAACGGGGCATGCCCGAGCCGTCGATCACCACGC
>QHSA01000068.1 GCA_003220315.1 Candidatus Rokuibacteriota bacterium | reverse complement strand
CGACCGCCACTGCTTGGGCGTTCATCGACACGTCGAGCACGGCGTTGCAGGCGCCCAGCAGCACGAGCGCCGTCACGAGGCACGTGACATCACGGCTGAGGAGGGGCCATGGCAGGGCGAGGCAGAAGACGAGCGCAGCGAGGGAGGTTATGAGGCGACTTCCGAAGCGATCGACGAGCCATCCCCCGAGCGGGAGCGCGAGCACGGCGCCGAGCGCCATGAACAGCAGGACGAGCCCAAGCGAGCCGTCGCCGATCCCGTGCCGCTCCTTCACTCCGGGGATATGCGCAACCCAGCTTGCGAGGACCGCGCCGTTCACGAAGAAGATCGTCGCGACCGCCAGTCGTGACCGGCGAGACGGCAGGGGGATCGTCGCCATGCGGCGTCAGCGCGCGAGCAGCATCTCGATCTGCTTCTGGTCGGCCGCGTCCACCGAGGTCAGCCGGATGGTCGTCGGGCCGCCGGCCGCCGGGACCGCGCCGACGACCTTGCCGTAGAGGTCACCCGAGGCCTGTCCGAGGTCGGGGTAGCTGAGCCGGAGGCGGACGTTGGTCAGAGGGGCAAGCTCGCTGTCGAGGCGCGCGTCGAGCGAGTGCCGTCCGAGGCGGGTGACGGCACCCGTGAACTCGCCGGCGAGGCGCTTGCCGTCAACCACCCAGCCGCGGAGCGGCAGCGCGATCTCGACGTACGGATCGTCGCCGGTGTCGGGCTCGGGCAGGCGCTGCGCGAAGCGTCCGCGGATCGCGCGAAGCTCGTAGAGCAGCACCGGCTCGGCGATGCCCTTGAGCTCGACGCGCACGGGCTCGGCGACGTCCGCGAGCGCGCGGATCCGGTCGAGCGTCGCGGCGGTCACGAAGATCTGGCCGCCGACCGTGCACCCCTCCACGCGCGCCGCGAGGTTGACGGCGGCGCCGACCACCGCGTACTTCGCGCGCTGCTCGGAGCCGATGTTGCCGACGACCGCCTCGCCCGTGTTGACGCCGATGCCCATCTCGAAGCGGGGCCAGCCGCGTGCGGCGTTGGCGCGATTCGGCTCCACCATCGCCGCCTGCATCGCCAGCGCGGCCGCCGCGGCGCGCTCGGCGTGGTCCCCGTGGTCGAGCGGGGCGCCGAAGACCGCGAAGATCGCGTCGCCGATGAATTCGTTGATCGTCCCGCCGTGCGCGATGACGATGTCCGCCATCCGCGCGAGGTAGTCGTTCAGGACCTCCATCACCCACGCGGGGTCCCCCTGCTCGGCGAAGCGCGTGTAGCCGCGCAGGTCCGACATGAGGACCGTGACCACGCGTTTGTGGCCGCCGAGCCGGAGCCCTTCGGGCGATTCGAGCAGCGTCTTCGCCACCTCCGGCGAGACGTAGCGGCCGAAGGCGTTGCGGATGAAGTCGCGCTGCCGGAGGCCCGCCACCATCTCGTTGAAGGCGCGGGTGAGCTGGCCCACCTCGTCGCGCGAGCGCACGGGCAGCTCCTGCGAGAGGTCCCCCGCCGCGACGCGCGCGACGCCGCGCGTGAGCGCGCTGATCGGCCGCGTCAGGCGCCGGGCGACGAGCAGGCCGAGGAGCAGCGCCGCGAAAGCCCCGGCCGCCGACGACGTCAAGATGGCGCTGTCGAGCTCCCGCAGCCGGTCGAAGTAGAGGTCCACCGAGTAGTCGAGGCTCAGCACAGCCGCCGTCCGCCCGCGGGTGTCCGCGATCGGCGCGAACGCCGTGATCCAGGCGCCGCTCGGGGCGCGGTAGATGCGCGTGTAGCGCGCGACACCGTCCTCGAAGGTCCAGCCGAGCGGCTCGAGCAGCTCGGCAGCGAGCGGATACGGCTCCCCCGGCCGTCCGGAGCCGTCGCTCGTGACGAGGAGCCTCGCCCGGCGCTTCACCGGGTCGTAGTTCGAGAGCGTCCGGATCGGCGTCGGGAGGAGCACCTCGGCCTGCACCGCGGCGAGCGCCTTCCGGAGCCGCGTGTACGCGCGGGAATCCTTTGCCAGGGTCCGTTGGACCTCGGCGTGGAGCGCCGGATCCACGAGGAGGGCGCCCGTCCGCGCGATGTTGAGGAGCTGCGTGCCGACCGTGTCCTCGACCTCGCGCTTCTGGCGCTCGTGGACGATGGCGCCCACGAGACCGGCGGTAAGGACCGTGAGCGCGGCGAACCCGGCCGCGAGCTTCACCGCGAGGCGCTGCCACGGCCGGAGCGCCGGCGGCGTCAGCGCGCTCGTGCCCGACCCGGCCACGCCGCCGTCAGCGACTGGTCGACTCGCGCGGCTCGAGGCCGAGCAGTCGGTCGAGCGACCACGGCCCCGCACCCCGTGTCAGGAGGAAGATCAGGATCGAGGCCCAGGTGAGGTGCTCCGAGTAGGCGCCCGGATACACGAAGAGCTGGATCGTCAGGATCATCCCGAGCAGCGGCAAGGTCGCGAGCCGCGTCGCGAGGCCCGCGATGAGGAGCACCGAGCAGCCGAGCTCGAACGTCGTTGCCATCCGTGCGGCGATCTCGGGCGCGACCACCGGCACCTTGTACTCGTCGGCGAACAGCTGGACGGTCAGCTCCCAGCTCGCGATCTTGGTGAGTCCCGCCTTCGCGAACACGCTCGCGACCGCCAGGCGGAACAGCACCTGGACGATGGACATCGGGAAGCGCCCGAGGACGTCGGTGATCGTGGCGATCCGGCCCCGCGCGCTCGAAGCGCTCATCATGGACGCTGCATCAGTTCGCATCGGTGGCCCCCATCCTTGAGCGTGGCGCGCTCGAGCCCACGACGAGCCCGTCGTCGAGAAGCTCACGCAGAGTTTGCGTGAGATCGAACTCGGGACCGGCGGCCTGCGCCGCCTCCACTGCCCGCTCGAGGTCGCCCCCCGCGGCGAGCGCCGACCGGAACGCGTACGTCGCGGCGGCGAGCGATCGGAACACCACGTCGTCGCCGAGCCGGCGGACTTCGAGCCGCACCCCGCCCGCGTCGAGGTCCACGATCCCGTCGGGATCGGCCCCCGGCTGGTTGGCGCGCCAGACCCGGTCCACCGGCCACCGGGACTCGAGGAACGACGCCGAGGGGTGCAGCCTGAGCGCGAGCCGCGCGGCGCCGTCGGGCGAGAGCCCGCGAAGCCGTGTGGGATCGAGGGGCTCCGCGTCCTCGGCGTGCAGCGCGCGGTTGATCGCCCACTCCAGGCGCGCGACGTCCGGGAGGTACTGGAGGTGCCGACACGGCGGAAACGCGGCGAGAAACTCTGGAAGGGACTCTCCGTACTCGAAGAGGCACGGCCCGGCAGGCGGGCACGCACGGATGTACCGGTCGACCGCGTAGGCGAAGAACCGTGGGTCCACGAGGCGGCAGACGACCGGATAGGTCGCCTCGAGCGCGTCCGTCAGCGTGCTGAAGACGTGGTTGCGGTAGACCCCGAGCCGCGCGGCCGGCGAGAGGCCGTCGCCGAGGATCGATGCGAGCACCGCGCCGTCGGCCTCGCCGAGCAGGGCACGCGCGACGTCGCGCTCGAGGTCACGCAGCGACGGCATCGCGTTCTCGGCGTCCCGCCGCCTCCAGCAGGCGTCGGGCCTTGGCGGCCTCGTCGAGCAAAACGGCGAGCGCGGGCAGACGCGTGTCCCACTCGACCAGCGTCGGGACCGGGCCGAACCGCTCGAGCGCCCGCGTGTAGAGCCGCCAGACGGGATCAGCAACCGCCGAGCCATGGTCGTCGATCAGGATCCTCCGGCCGTCGGCCTCGTTCTCTGCGTGGCCCGCGAGGTGAATCTCGCCGATCCCGGCCACCTCCAGCGCGTCGAGGTAGGCCTCGGGATCTTCGTCGAAGTTACGGCAGGTCACGTACACGTTGTTGACGTCGAGGAGGAGACCGCAGCCAGTTCTGTGGGCGAGCTCCGCGAGGAACTCCGGCTCGGGGATCGGCGAGTGTGCGAAGCGGAGATAGCGCGACGGGTTTTCGAGGAGAATCGCGCGGCCAAGCGCCTCCTGAACGCGCGCGACACGGCCGCACACCGCGTCGAGACTCGCCTCGTCGTACGGCAGCGGCAAGAGGTGGTTGAAATACGCCCCCTCGGCGACGCTCCACGCGAGGTGCTCGGAGACGAGCTCGGGCTCGACCCGGTCCACCAGCCGCTTGAAGCGCGCGAGGTGGCGCGCGTCGAGCGCGTCGGCGCCGCCGAGGGAGAGGCCCACGCCGTGCAGCGAGAGCGGATAGTCGTGCCGGAGCCGGTCGAGCGCGGCGAGCGCCGGCCCGCCCCCCATGTAGTTCTCTGCATGGACTTCGAGGAAGGCGACGGCCGGCCGGGTGGCCATGACCTCGGCGACGTGCGGCGACCTCAGCCCGATACCCGCACTGGTCCGGACGCGGCCCTCAGCCTCGGTCATGCCACCGGCTCGGTATTCCACGAGGCGCTCAGGCCCGCTTGGGCTGAAGGCTGCCGCCCACCAGGCGCTCGCACGCGCCGGCAGGCATGTAAATCCACGCGTCACCCTGGCTGTCGCGCTTAGAAGTGCCGGCGCAGGAGGAGTTTGCCGTCTGGCAGTCGTTCTTGCCGGCCTTCGCGACTCCGTAGCACTTCTGGGCCTCGAACTTCGGCTTCGGCGCCGGACCGCCCTGGGCCAGCGACACGAAGGGCATCGTCAGGGCCGCAGCTACGGCAGAAGCGATGAAGAGGTTGGTCTTTCTCACGTCGATTCTCCTTTTGTCTCTGCGGGCTTGGATGCGTGATCCGACCTCGCTTCGCCACCCTCGCCCCTGCGACTGAGCCCGCGAGCGTAGGGGGATCGGGGCGTCAACCCTAAAGACACGAGGTCGGGGACGGAAGGTTCGCTCGGCCGAGGGCCGCTAGGCCGGGCCGAGGTCGTGCCAGGCCCGGAGCGTCTCCGCGACGCTCCACGCCTGAGCGATGCATCCGGCGGGCGCGAACGGCGGATCGCCGTCGAAGATCTCGGCGATGGAGCCGACGCCGTAGTCGGCGAGGTGATCCGCGAGCGGCGCCAGGAACGAACGCGCCGCCTCCGTGTCGCGGTAGACCTTCACGTGCGCCAGGGCGAACGGGCCGAGAAGCCACGCCCAGACCGTGCCCTGGTGGTACGCGCCGTCTCGCGCGCGCTGGTCGCCGCCGTAGTGGCCCTGGTACTGCGAGTGCCCGGGAGCCAGGCTGCGCAGGCCGTACGACGTGAGGAGATGCCGGGCGCACGCGTCGACGACCCTCCGCTGGCGCTCCTGCGGGAGCGGGCTCGCGGGGAGCGACACCGCGAAGATCTGGTTCGGCCTGAGGGCGTCGTCGTTTCCGCCGGGCCCGTCGATCACGTCGAAACAGCACCCGGCGCGCTCGTTCCAGAACCGCGCGAACCCCGCCTTCGCCCGCGCGGCCAGCGCCTCCCACGGCCCCGCCGGCTTTCCGAGCCGACGGGCGAACCCGGCCATCGCGACGAGCGCGTTGTACCAGAGGGCGTTGATCTCGACCGGTTTGCCGATCCGCGGGGTCACCACCCACTCGCCCACCTTCGCGTCCATCCAGGTCAGCTGGACGCCAGGCTCCCCCGCCGCGAGCAGCCCGTCGGCGGGATCCTCCTTGATCCCGTAGCGCGTGCCCGCGCGATGCCAGCGGACGATCTCCTCGAGCACGGGGAAGAGCGTCTTGAGCGTCCCGTCGTCGTCCGTCGCGGCGAGGTAGGCGCGGATCGCCTCGACGTACCAGAGCGACGCGTCCGCGGTGTTGTACTCGGGCGCCTCGCCCGCGTCCGGGAACCGATTCGGGAGCATGCCGCGGTCGACGAATCGGGCGAACGTCTCGAGGATCCGCCGCGCGACCAAGGGCCGCCCCGTCGTGAGCGCGAGACCGGGCAGCGCGATCATCGTGTCGCGCCCCCAGTCCCCGAACCAGGGATAGCCGGCGATCACGCTCATGCCGTCGGGATCATCGCGGAGCGGCCGTCTGACCATGAACTGATCGGCCGCGAGGACCAGCTGGCCGATCCACTCGGGCGCCCGCCGCGCCTCCGGCCGGGCGCGCTTCCAGGCGCCGACGACCCGCTTCTCGTGGCGCTCGCGGCGGCGCCAGGCCTCGGCGCCGTCGAGCGAGGGCGCCGCCTCGGCCGAGAGCACGAGCGTCAGCACGCCGCCCGACTCGAGCGCGGCCCGGAACGTCCCGGCGTGGAGGTGATCGTCGACCGCGTCGAGCCCGCGCTCGCGCTCGCGGGCAAGGTCGAAGTTGTGATGCCAGGTGTGGGCGATCCGCGCCTCGGCGCCCTCGGCGAGGAGCAGGAGCGGACGCGCGCCGTCGAACGCGGTGACGCGGAGCCCGTGCCTGACCGGCGCCACGTCCATCAGCCAGCCGTCACCGTGCGTGGTCCCGTGGTAGTCACGGTAGTTGACGAGCACCTTGAGCTCGAGCGATACCGGCCCGCGCGCCCGACCCACGTGATAGCGGACGTACGTCGTGTTGGCGCCGGGCTCCATCCACACGCGCTTCTCGACCAGGGCGTCGGCGACGGCATACGTCCAGACCGGCGTGGTCCCGTCGAGCCTCCAGTGCTCGATCTCGCGGTAGCCGTGCGGGTCCACCGCGCCGCCGGCCCAGCGGTTGGTGCCGAACGCCGTCGCATGGCCAATGTACGCCGCGCGTTCTTCGACCTTGGCGACCAGGAGCGTGCGGCCGAGCGGCGGCTCCTGCGCCGCCACGAGCAGACCGTGGTACCGCCGCGTCAGCGTGCCCGCCACGGTGGCGGAGGCGAAGCCGCCGATCCCGTTGGTACAGAGCCACTCGCGGCGCTCGGCTGCGTCGAGGTCGCCGCAGAGCTCACGGCCCCACTCGAGCATCAGCGGAGCCGCCCTTTCAGGTGGTCGCCGACCCGGAGGGCGTTGGCCATGATCGTGAGCGCCGGGTTCACCGCCGCGCTCGACGGGAAGAAGCTCGCGTCCACGACGTAGAGGTTGTCGAGCTCATGGGCCTTACAGGTGACGTCGAGCACCGACGTCTTCGGATCCCGACCGAACCGGACCGTGCCGTTCTGGTGCGCCACACCCGCCAGCGGGATGCGCTGGCCGAGGTAGAGGTTGCGCGCGAAGAGGCCCTCGTGGCACTCGTGCCCGTGGACCGTGCACTTCGTCTGCGCCTTCATCAGGCGCTTGAGCTCGGCGGTGAGACGTCGGTGGCCCTCCTCGTTGTTGGGCCGATACGCGAGCACGATGTTGCCCTCACGGTCGAGGGTCACGCGGTTGTCCGGATCGGGCAGGTCCTCGGAGGTGAGCCAGAAGTCGAGCGAGTGCCGGGCCATGAGATCGAGGGTGAAGCCCGGCGCGATGGCGGGCGCGCCCGCCCGGAGCGTGTCGCCGTCGAGCTTGCCCACGAAGGAGATGTGGCCCATCGGATAGTCCCACTCCTCCGAGCCGAAGTAGAAGTCGTTGAGCGCGAGCGTCTTCTGAAAGACCGTGGGATTGGGGCACCGGGAAAGGGCCATGAGGACCGAGTTGACGTGGCCCATATAGTGGCGCCCGACGACGTCGGAGCCGTTGGCGAGCCCGCGCGGATGCCGCTCGTTCGCCGAGCGCAGGAGCAGCGCTGCGGAGTTGATCGCGCCGCACGCGACGACGACGACGTCGGCCGCGTACGTCTCGGTGGCGCCCTGGCGGTCGACGACGATCCGCGTGACCTCGCGGCCGGACGCGCTGGTCTCGAGGCGCTTCACGTGCGCGTTCGTGAGGAGCGTCACGTTCGCGTGCTCGAGCGCTCTGTCCACACACACCACCTGAGCGTCCGACTTCGCGTTGACGAGACACGGGTGGCCGTCGCAGGTCGCGCACCGGATGCAGGCACTCTTGCGCGGGTTCGCCTCGTCGAGCATCACCCCGAGCGGGACGTGGAACGGGCGGCGCCCCAGCCGCGCCCAGTCGTCGGCGAGCTGCTGGATGCGCGGCTCGTGGCTCACCGGTGGATGGGGGTACGGGGCGCCGGCGGGCGGCTCCGTCGGATCGACGCCGCGCTCGCCGTGCACGTGGTAGAGCTGCTCGGCACGCGTGTAGTACGGCTCCAGGTCCTCGTAGGCGATCGGCCAGGCGGGCGAGACCCCGCCGTCATGCTTGACCTCCCCGAAGTCCTCGCGCCGCAGCCGGAAGAGCGCGGCGCCGTAGAACTTCGTGTTGCCGCCGACATAGTAGTTCGTGTGCGGGTGGAGCTCCCGACCGTCCCTGTCGCGCCACACTTCCTTGGTGGCGTACTTGCCCTCGAGGTTCACGGCCCGCGTATCCCAGTTGTCCTTCTCGCGGGGCACGTAATCACCGCGCTCGAGGACGAGGATCTTCTTGCCCGTCGGCGCGAGGGCATACGCGAGCGTGCCGCCTCCGGCGCCGGTGCCGATGATCGCGACGTCGTAGCGGGTCGCCATGTCCTATCCTCCGTGAGCGAACTCGGGATAGAGCGTCATCCCGCCGTCCACGTAGATCGTCTGACCGTGGATGTAGTCGGCGGCGTCGGACGCGAGGAATGCCACCACCTTGCCGATGTCCTCCGGGAGGCCGATCCGCCCGTAGGGGATCAGCTTCAAGAGCTTCTCGAGCGCTCCCGGTGTGTCCCACGCTTCGCGATTGATCGGCGTCATGATCGCGCCGGGCGCGACCGAGTTGACGCGGATCCGATGGGGTGCCAGCTCCTGGGCGAGCGACTTCATGAACATGCCGACTCCGCCCTTCGAGGCGGCATAGTTCACATGCCCGGCCCACGGGATCACCTCGTGAACCGAGGAGATACAGATGATCTTCCCGGCCGCGCGCGAGATCGGGTGGCGCGTGCCGCGCCGGATCATGGAGCGCGCGGCCGCGCGCGAGCAGAGGAACACGCCCGTCAGGTTGACGCCCAGGACCGTGTTCCACTGCTCGAGCGTCATCTCGGTGACAGGGGCGTCGCGCTGGAGGCCGGCGTTGTTCACGAGGATGTCGATGCCCCCCCACGTTCGTTCCATCTCGGCGAACATCGCCTCGACCTCGAGCTCCTTCGAGACGTCGCCGCGGATCGCCACGGCGTCGACGCCGTTGCCCCGGATCTCCTCCACGATCTTGGCGGCAGCCTCGGGCTTGGCGACGTAATTCACGACGACGGCGGCGCCGGCGGCGCCGAGCGCGCGGGCGACGCCCTCGCCGATCCCCGAGCTGGCGCCCGTGACGAGCGCCTTCTGACCTTTGAGCGGCTGGTCGTCCATGTGGTTGCTCCTCGTCGGTGCCTTCGTCCGCATTTTGACACGCGTGCCCGCGAGGCGGGTTCACCGGACGGGCTGGGCGAATCCCCAGTCCCTCCCGGCGCGTCTCAACGAGCGAAAGGAGGCCTGCGATGGCACCTCAAGCGTTGGTTCATCTCGCCGACTCGATCCTCTACCTCTCGTCGCTCCTGAGGGATCAGCCGCGCCAGATCGACCGCTATATTGACTACTTTGGCGGCGAGGTCCAAGTCGCGACGGCGCGCGTGAGCTCCGTCGTCTTCCGGTAAGTGTTCAAGAATCGTCGACGCGGTCCGGCGTGTCTCACCGGACAGGGTAACGCTCCGATGACGAATGCGCTATCGCGCCACTGGCCGGAATACGTGATCGAAGCCGCGGGGCTCGGTCTGTTCATGGCCTCCGCCGGCTTGCTCGGGGTCCTCCTCTACCACCCGGCTTCACCGGCCGTCGACGCAATCGCCGACCCGATCGGGCGCCGTGTCTTCATGGCGCTCGCCATGGGTTTGACGGCGATCGCGCTCATCTATTCGCCGTGGGGCCAGCGCTCCGGCGCCCACTTCAACCCGGCCGTCACGCTGACGTTTTTCCGGCTCGGTAAGGTCGCGGGCTGGGACGCCGGCTTCTACGCGGTCGCCCAGACGGCGGGCGGCGTGATCGGGATCATCGTCGTCGCCGCGCTGCTGGGCGGCCGGCTGGCCCACCCTGCGGTGCGCTACGTGACGACGGTGCCGGGCGTGTGGGGCGCCGGCGCCGCCTTCGCCGCCGAAGCCCTGATCTCGTTCGCGCTCATGTCGGTCGTCCTGACGGTCTCGAACACGGCGCGGCTCGCCCGCTTCACGGGGCTCTGCGCGGGTGCCCTCGTCGCGACGTGGATCGTCCTCGAAGCGCCGCTCTCGGGGATGAGCATGAATCCGGCGCGGAGCCTCGCCTCCGCGCTGCCGGCGAACCTCTGGACGGCGTTCTGGATCTACCTCGTGGCCCCCCCGCTCGGCATGCTACTCGCTGCCGAGCTCCACGTACGGCTTGGCCGGCTCCCGGTCTTGTGCGCAAAGCTCGACCACGGCAGCGGGCGGCGCTGCATCTTCCGCTGCGGGTACGCGTCGTGACGCCTCCTGCTCTTCGCAGGACCGTAGCGCTCATCCTCCTCGCCGCGTGGGCGGCCTTCGGCCTCCGGCACACGCCGTCCCAGGCGCAGCAGGAGCCGGCCCGCACCCTCGTGCACGACGTGGCCGGCGTCGGTATGACCGTCGGCGACATGGACCGCGCCGTGGATTTCTATTCCAAGGTGCTCTTCTTCGAGAAGGTGTCGGACGTGGAGGTGGCCGGTGACGCGTTCGAGCGCCTGCAGGGGATCTTCGGGGCCCGCGCGCGGATCGTCACGCTGCGGCTCGGAGACGAGCGCCTGGAACTGACCGAGTACCTCGCATCGCGCGGGCGGCCGGCGCTCGCCGATGCACGGAGCAACGACCGCTGGTTCCAGCACGTCGCGATCGTCGTCAACGACATGGAGCAGGCGTACCTCTGGCTCCGCCGCCACGGAGTCCAATACGTTTCCCCGAGCCCGCAGCGGCTTCCCGACTGGAACCCGAACGCGGCCGGCATCCGCGCCTTCTACTTCCGGGATCCCGACGGGCACGCGCTCGAGATCCTCCAGTTCCCGCCCGACAAGGGCGACCCCCGCTGGCACCGGCCGAGTGACCGCGTGTTCCTCGGCATCGACCACACCGCGATCGTGGTCGGCGACACCGCGGCGAGCCTCGGCTTCTATCGGGACGTCCTCGGCATGAGAGTGGTCGGCGGAAGCGAGAACCACGGACCGGAGCAAGAGCGGCTCAACAACGTCTTCGGCGCTCGCCTCCGGATCACCACGCTGCGCGCGACCGCGGGCCCCGCCGTCGAGCTCCTCGAGTACCTGACGCCGCGAGACGGCCGACCGTACCCGGTCGACGCGCGGGCCAACGATCTCGTCCACTGGCACACGATCGTGGCGACATCCAGCCCCGAGGCGGTCTACCGGGCGCTCCTGGCCGGTCGGTATCCCCTCGTCTCGCCCCGTGTGGTCACGCTCCCGGACGGGCCGCTCGGGTCCCGCGAGGCGTTCCTCGCGCGCGACCCGGACGGCCACGCGCTCCAGTTCCGCTCGCGCTGAGTCCCCGCGACCCGCGGTTCATTCCGCCAGCAGCGCCGCGCATCGCTCCGGCTGGCCCGCCACGCCGGGGTTCGCCACGATCGTGCCGCCGCGCGGGACGCACTGGCTCGGCGGGGGCGCGGCGCCCCGCTCCACCCAGTCGACGAGCAGCTGAAAGGCTCGGTGAGCGTGAGGCTGGACGAACTCGAGCTGCGTGAAGTTGCAGCAGCTCTGGCGGTACCGCTCGATGTGGTTGCCGTTCTGGATCTCGTAGTACCGGTGCAGCGCGGCGCGCCCGGCGGCAACGACGGCGTCGCGGAACGGTCTCCCGTGGCGCTTGATCGGCAGGAGCGCGTCCATCGTGCCCTGCAGTGTGATCAACGGCCTGGAGATGTCGCCGTCCGTCGAGATCTGGCCGAGCCGCGGCGATAGCTGGAACGCCTTGCGGCGAGCCAGGTAGTTGTAGTCCTTCGTGTCGCTCCCGCCGAGCGGATCGAGCTGGTTCATGGAATAGAGGGGATCCAGCTCGCGGACGAAGACGCACGTGGTGACGTCCCAGTAGTTGTTGGCGTGGGTCTCCCAGTGGGAGCCGACAACGGGGCTGAACGTGTTGCCGGGCGTCGGCGGCCTGGCGAAGATGTCGGGTGGGTAGCCGGCGCCGAGCATCGCCTGGAACGCTGCGCCCTGCCGGCTGAATCCCGAGGCGACGTAGGGCTCCCAGTTCCGAAGCGCGACCGGCAGGTCGATGAGGATGTTCGGCCCGGCCGGCGACCAGTAGACGCCCTCCCAATCCACACCGCCGTCGAAGCGTGTGGGAAACTCCGACAGCATCCGCCGCACGACGTGGCCCCCGTTCGAGATGCCCAACAGGTAGACGCGCTCGGGCTGGCGGTCGTAGTGCGCCTCGAGGCTCAGCTCGGCGACGTCGGCGGCCTGGAGCGTCCGCACGAACCATTCGCGGATCGTGTCGGCGGGGTCGTCGACGTAGAAGTGTGTGAAGAGCGTGCCCGTGACCGCGCTCCGCGGCGAGAGCCGGCAGGCGGCGGGGTCGGCCAACGGCGCCGTGAAGAAGAAGTTGAGCATGCCCTTGTTGGTCGAGACGTAGGCGTAGCCGAGCTGGACGACGAGGTCGCTGAAGATGAAGTCGCCCATGAACTCGCTGCGGAGACCGCCCGGCACGCCGACGACCAGGCGGCCGTTCCAATCCGTCGGCAGGCGGAGGACCCAGCGGGCGTTGGCGTCGTCGGTCATGGCGCCCGTGACCTGGAGCCCCGGGAAGGTGCGGTCCGGGTCGATCGGCGTGCGGAAGGGCGCGTCGGGGGAGACGGCTTGAGCGTCGGTGCGCGGCGTGAAGGCGTTGGGCGGCAGCCCCGGGCGCGAGTTGTCGGGCGGCGTCGTGTCCGCGTTGCGGGTGGTGAGGTCAGCGCTCGCCACGCAGTGGACGTCGCTGGCGACACCGGCCAGGGCGCGCTCGATCGCGGCGCAATCGGCCCGCGCCGGGGCCGAGAGCCCAAGGACCAGCAGAACGAGGGCGACGGCGATCAGCGTGCGCATCGAAGCCTCCGGGTGGAGACGGAATCGAGCGTACCGATAGGGTACTACAGCAGGCAATCAGCCCGGCGGCGGGCGCGGAATTCGCGCCCCCGAACCATCTGATTTGCTCTAAACTTGGGGGACGGCAGGAGGATCAGATGAGCCAGCCTTGGATTTGCGCGAAGTGCGATGAGCCGATTCTCAAGAACCAGCGGTTCACGACGGCGATCGTCCCGGGGCGTCGGTCCAACCCGGACGTCGTCTCGGGGAAGGTCCTGGTCCACAAGAACGAGGAAGATTGCAAGAAGCGCTAGGTGGCCCGCCGGGTCACCGGATGATCTCGTCAGCCAGCAGCAGCACCGAGTTCGGGATCGTCAGGCCGAGTGCCCCCGCGGTCTTGAGATTGATGACCAGCTCGAAGCTCTTCGGCTGTTCGATGGGAAGCTCCGCAGGCTTGGCCCCTTGGAGGATCTTGCTCACGTAGACGGCAGCGCGCCGGTACACCTTCGGCTGGTCCGGTCCGTAGGCCATCAGGCCGCCGACGTCCACAAACTCTCGCCTCCAGAACATCGCGGGAAGCCGGTTCCTGATCGCAAGCGCGACGATCTGGGTTCGATGGACGAACGGGAGAGTGGCGGGCAACACGATGAGCGCATCGGCACGGCCCGTGGTGATGGCGGCGAACGTCCGCTCGAAGCTCTCGGGCCCGCCCAGCTCAAAGGACTGCACCTGCATGCCGAGGGCCCGCGCCGCGTCAGCCGTTTCCCTCAGTGCCGGGCCGGAGCTGGGATTGGTCGGGTTCGTCAGGACCGCCAGGCGCGTGGCCGAGGGGACCGCCTCCTTCAGCAACTGGAGCCGCTTCGCGCTGGTGTCAACTTCATTGAAGGTCAACCCCGTGATGTTGCCGCCCGGCTGCGCGAGGCTCGAGACGAGCCCGCTCGCCACCGGATCGAGCACGAGCGTGACGATGGGAATCGTCGCGGTCGCCTCTTTGGCAGCGAGCACTGCGGGCGTGGTCGCCGCCACGATCACGTCGACCCCGAGACGGACGAGCTCGGTCGCCAGGTCGAGCAATTGGACACCCCTCACCTCGATCGAGCGGAACTCCAGGGCAATGTTCTCGCCCTCTTTGTAGGCCAGATCCCGCAACCCTTCTCGGAATGCGTCGTAGCCCGCCCGGTTGGCAATGACACCGACCCGAGGGATCTTCCCCGCCTGCTGCGCGTGGGCGGCGAGCGGCGTGACGAGGATGCCAAGCGTGACGACGAGGCTGAGGATCACGGATCGCGTGGTGCCCATGGGGCCCTCCAGTCCTGCTCTCGCAGGATAGCCCCATCTGTGTCCAGGTCAATCGGGGACCAGACCGCTTGGCCAAAGGAAAGTCTCGCGCGTCCCAGCTTCAACCTCATCTCGTCCAATTGAGGGCCTCGATGAGACCGTTGGTGACTGCGATGACCCGGTTGTGCTCGCCCGCGAGGCTGTTTCGGCGGGAGACGGCTCCGTTGTGCTGGTCGACGAGTGCGTTATGGGCTGCGGCGAGCGCGTTGTACTGCTGACAGATGGCCTGGATCCGGTTCGTGAGGCGAGACTGCGAACACGTTGGCGGTGCGGCCCCGGACTGGGCCATCTCAGCTTTGACAGCATCGATGCTGGCGTGCGTCGTGTCGCGCTGCCGCTTGAGGTCGCCGAGGGTTTGCTCGAGGCTCCGGATTTCAGCGTCGATGGCCGTGAGTCGCGTCTGGTTGATGTCGATCTGAGCCTGCAGCGGCTTCTGATCGTTCTGGATCCTTGCCTCGTCCTCCAGGTGAAACTGATCCTGCGCGTTTTCGATCTCCGCTTGTTGGCCGGCCCAGAGGCGTCGGATTTTGTTCTCAAGCTCTGAGCAGGAGGACCACTTCTTCAGTATCGCCTCCATGCGGGTCTTCGTCGTCTTTGCTCCGTCCAGATAGATGTCGACATGACGCTGCTCATGCGCGGCGACTCTCGCGGCGAATCGCTGCCAGTTCGTCCTGATGTCCTGCGAGAGGTCGTTCAGCTGGTCGTGCTGCGGCAGCGTGACCACGAGTTTGAGCGTAATCGTCATCGATTCGGGGCTGCACAAGGCAGGGCGAGTCTCGATACCTCTCCAGTCGATGCTCCATTCCCCGGACGTCAGGCCGATCGCGCGGCGGGCCTTAGTGTCAAACAGGCCGTTCCTCTCGATGTCGTCGAAGATCGCGCCCGTTGTCGTCCCGCGGACCGAGTAGTACCGGGTCGAACTGCTCGTCTTGAGCATGACCCACTCTCGCTGTGGAGGAAGACCGGCACACCCCCAGAGAACGATGAGTACAAAGACGGGGAGCGGAAGAAAGCGTGCTTGGCGGTGAACGTGGCCGGACATATGCTGGAGAATGTCACAGAAATAAATCATCCGCCGAGCTGCCAGGCTTTTATCGCAGGAAATGGATGGATGCCCACACGGGTAACCGCGCGGCAAGCCAGAATCCAAGAACCATCGCAAGCATGTCGCCTGCTGACGCCCGCCGACGTGCATCACGGCCTGGCGGAGCAGCGAGTGGCGGCGCGCGCGACGGTGCTCGCCGCGGCGTACGCCGCGCATCCGGAACGCTTCCCCGCCGGCCTCCCCCATCCGCCGGCGGGTCCCCTGGAGGTGTGGATCAACCCACCCAAGACTCGAGCGACAGAGGAAACTCGCGGCGCCGATGTCCTTGACCACGAGAGACCCGGGCAGCTAACCTCAGCCCACCATTCCGGTCTTCACCGGCGCGGTTGCTTGGAGGCGCGGGCATGACGTGTCCCCGGTGCCAAGATGAGAACCCGCCCGGGTCGAACTTCTGCCTGGGCTGCGGAGCGCGCTTGGGCGCGACCTGCGGCGCGTGCGGCAACGACTTACCGGTCGGGTCCCGATTCTGCAACAAATGCGGGATTCCAGTCAGCGGTGAGTCCGCCGGGCAGGCACGCTTCCCCTCCCCCGAGTCCTACACCCCAAAGCACCTCGTCGAGAAGATCCTCACCTCGCGGACCGCACTGGAGGGCGAGCGTAAGCAGGTCACGGTGCTTTTTGTGGACGTCTCGGGGTTCACTTCGCTGTCCGAGCGTGTCGACCCTGAGGAAGTCCACCGCCTGATGAGCCGAGCCTTCGACCTCATGCTGGCCGAGGTGCACCGCTACGAGGGCACGGTCAACCAGTTTCTCGGTGACGGCATCATGGCGCTCTTCGGGGCCCCCATCGCCCATGAGGACCATGCACGCCGTGCCGTCCAGGCGGCGCTCGGCATCGGACGGGCGCTCGAGGATTACCAGAGGGATCTCGTGCCCCGCGGCATCTCCTTCCGGGCTCGCCAGGGCCTGAACACCGGCCTCGTCGTGGTGGGCAGCATCGGCAGCGATCTGCGCATGGACTACACGGCAGTGGGAGACACCACCAACGTGGCGGCGCGCTTGCAGCAGGCGGGAGAGCCTGGGCGGGTGACGATCTCAGAGGCCACCCATCGTCTCGTCCGGGGCTACTTCGAGACGCGGCCGATCGGCGGTATCAGCCTTAAGGGCAAGGCCGAGCCCGTCGTCGCGTGGGAAGTCGTCGCCGCGCGCGAGACGCGCACGCGGCTGGAGGTCGAGGCTGAGCGAGGACTCACGCCGTTCGTGGGGCGCGAGCGCGAGCTGGGCCTACTTCTCGACGCCTTCGACCGCGCCCGGTCTGACCGCGGCCAGGTGACGTTCGTCGTCGGCGATGCGGGCATCGGCAAGTCGCGCCTGCTCCTCGAGCTGCGCCGGCGGGTCGGTGACGAAGCGGCCTGGCAGGAGGGTCACTGCCTCTCGTTCGGCCGCGCCATGGCATTCCATCCGCTGGTGGACTTGCTCCGGCGCCGGTTCGGCGTCGAGGAGGGCGACGCCGACGCGGCGATCGCCACCAAGATCGAGCGCGGGGTGGCGGAAGTCGGTGAGGATCCTGGCCCCGTCGCGCCGTATCTGCGCGCTTTGCTGTCCGTCGACCCCGGCGACGCCGCCGTGTGGGCCATGAGCCCAGCCCAGCGGCGCGGTGAGACCTTCGACGCTCTGCGACGCCTGCTGGTCCGGGCCGCCGAGCGGCGGCCGCAAGTGCTCGTGATTGAGGACCTGCACTGGATGGACAGCGCCAGCGAGCAGTTCCTGGCGACGCTGGTCGACAGCGTCCCTGCGCTGCGGGCGCTGCTCATCTTCACGTATCGGCCGGGTTACGCGAACCCGTTCGGCGAGCGCAGCTACTTCGCCCGCATCGTCCTGGCGGCGCTGTCGATCGAGGACAGTGCGCGTATGGCCGCGGCCGTCCTCGCCGTCGACGAGTTGCCGGACGACCTGCGCATGCTCATCGCAGGCAAGGCCGAAGGCAACCCGTTCTACGTCGAGGAGCTGGTCAAGTCGCTGGAGGAGAGCGGGATCTTGCGACGGGTGGAACGGCGGTACGAGCTGACCAGGCCCGTGAGCGAGATCGCCATCCCCGGCACCATCCACGACGTGATTGCCGCGCGCATCGACCGGCTGGCCGAGGCGCCCAAGCGGACGCTCCAGCTCGCCGCGGTGATCGGACGCGAGTTCACTCGTCGCCTCGTGGATCGCCTCGCGGAGATCCGGGAGCGGACGGGGGACTTCTTGCGCGAGCTGACGGTGCTCGAGTTGATCCACGAACGGCGCGTCTTCCCCGAGCTCGCCTACATGTTCAAGCACGCCCTCACCCAGGACGTGGCCTATGCCTCGCTTCTCGTCCAGCGGCGGAAGGAGCTCCACCAGCTCGTCGGTCTCGCCATCGAGGAGCTGTACGCCGACCGTCTCGTCGAGCACTATGAGGTCCTGGCCCACCACTTCCTGCGCGCTGAGGACTGGAAGCGGGCGCTCGACTACCTCCTCAAGGCCGCGGAGAAGGCAACGAAGGCGTTCGGCCTGCGCCAAGCCATCGAGCTGTATGGGGAAGCGCTAGAGGCCGCCCGCCGGCTCGGCGACGGGGTGCCGGTGACGACCCTCATGACCATTCACCGTGCGCGCGCCGACCTCTTCCACGGCGTCTTCGAGCTCGACCGCTCGCGCGCGGAGGCCGAGGCGCTCGTGGACCTGGCACGGCGCGTCGGGGACCGTCCAGCGGAGGCTGGAGCGCTGGTGCAGGTCGCTTCTGCGCTGCAGTGGGCGGAGGATTTCCCGACGGCGCTGCAGCGGGCTGGAGACGCCATCGAGATCGCGGAGGCCGTCGGGGCGCCAGCCCCGCTCGCGGGAGGGCTGTTCATCCGGGGCTACGTGCACGCCGTCAACGGGCGCCTCGAAGCCGCGGAGGAGGACGTCGGACGCGCCCTCAACATCGGGCGGGCGGTGGGCGACGCCAGTCGCCAGGCCTTGGCGCTGCACCTGCTCGCGCTGCGGCGGAGCTGGCAGGGGCAATATCGAGAAGGCCTGGACCTAGGCGGCGAGGGAGTCCGGATCGCGCGAGAACACCGCCTCGTAATCCCTCTGCTCCGGTGCCTCTGGAACCAGGGCGCCTCCTGGAGCGAGATCGGGGACTACGACGCCGCGCTGGCGGCCCTCAGCGAAGGGCTGGCCCTAGCCGAGAAGATCGGCGATGATGCCTTCATTCCCCGCTTCCTCAACACCCTCGGATGGCTCCACATCGACTGCGGAGACTTCGCCCGAGGCGTCGAGTTGTCCGAGCAGTCGTATGAGGTTACGGCACGCTCCTCCCGCGCCGGTCACGGGACCGGCGCCGAACGGCGCGCCTATATCCGCAACAACGAGGCGGATGCGCTCATGGTGCAGGGCGATCTCGCGGGCGCCGGCGAGGCCCTGAAAGAAGCCCACGACGTCGTCCAGCATCCGCCGCCGTCCCGCTGGATGACCTGGCGCTACAGCATCCACTGCTTCGCGAGCCTGGCGCAGCTCGCCCTGCTGCGGGGCGACCCTGACCGCGCTCGACGCCACGCGGATCAGAGCCTTGAAATGGCAACGCCGACCAAGTCGAGGAAGTACGAGAGCTGGGCCTGGCGGATCAAAGGAGAGAGCGCGACTGTCCGGCGCGCCTGGGAGGAGGCCGAGGAGGCACTACGTCGGGCACTCGCGATCGCTCAGTCCATCGGCCAACCGCGCCAGATCTGGATGAGCCAAGCGGCGCTCGGCCGGCTCCACGCCGCTCGCGGGCGGCGAGCGGAGTCGTACGCGTGCCACCGAGAGGCGTGGGGGATTATTGACGGCCTCCGGGCCGCCGTGCAGCATCCTGGTTTGCGCGCGGGCCTCGAATCCTCGCCCCTTGTCCGAGAGGTCGAACTTTTCACGCGGCCTCAGTAGCAGCGCTGCCGAGTCGCACGACCGCGATGATGTACCACGAGATGAATATTCGGTTCCGGCTTGGAGAACGTGGAGGCGAAGAGGGCGGTGCTCTGGTGATGTTTTCCGCGGTTCTGTAAACGGGTGGGCAGGGATGAGGAGGTGCTCCTACACTAAACTCGCCGACCCCAATGTCTCATTCCTGTTGACAGGCTCCGTCAGGTGATCCAGTAGTCAACGTTCTCTGTCGTGTGGAGGGTGCGTCCCAATGACAACCGTGTTGCTGCGAAACTGGTGGGCACTGGCCCTGCGCGGAGTCCTTGCCATTCTGTTGGGCGTCGCGGTGGTCGTGCTCCCCGGAGTCACGCTGGCCGCGTTGGTCGTCCTCTTTGGCGCCTACGCGCTGGTGGATGGGGTGCTCGCGATTATCGCGGGGGTCCGCGCAGCCGAGCGGCATGAGCGGTGGTGGTCGCCTGTCCTCAAAGGGCTCGCCGGGATTGCCGCCGGGGTCGTCACGTTCGTGCAGCCCGCACTCACCGCGTTGGCCCTGCTCTACCTGATCGGCGGATGGGGGATCGTGACGGGCATCCTGGAGATTGTCGCGGCGGTTCACCTCCATCGTGCCCATGGCGAGTGGCTCTTGGTCCTGAATGGCGTCTTGTCTGTCCTGTTCGGCCTTCTCGTCATCCTCTGGCCGGGGGCGGGACTCCTCACTCTGCTGTGGATGCTTGGAGCCTACACGATCTTCTTTGGGGTCCTGCTTGTAGCGCTGGCGGTTCGCCTGCGAAGTCATCACCACCGACAATCATCCGCAGTGGCATAGGTCCATATCGGAGATCCCGGTTGACATTGATTGGGTCACGCTGCTAGGTTCGCCCGCGTGCCCCAAGCGCGACTTCGATCCCTTACGCACCGTCCTGGTGATTCGCGCCGGCAGGCAGCTTTCGGCGGGCTCGTTACAGCGCGAGCCGAGGGAGGTGATGCCAGCGACGGACGGACATGACTAGCGACACACCTGTTCCGGAGAGGAGTGGAAGAAGCGATGAAACTCGCTCGGTACGTCTATCTCGCGTTACTCGTCATAGCGCTCCTCGCTCTCGGCGTCTGGCAGCTGTTCCCGGGCCAGGCGGATGCCGATCGCGGTGAGAGCAAGGTCCCGCCCCGGTTCGTCGTCGATCCCGATTGGCCGAAGCAACTGCCCAACAACTGGCTGATCGGGCAGGTCGGCGGTCTGGCGGTCGACTCCCACAACAACATCTGGATCATCCAGCGGCCACGCACTCTGACCAACGATGAGGCAGGCGCCGTCCCTTACCCTCCTCCTTATTTCCCCATCACGACTCCACCGACGACACCACGGCTGACTCCACGGTCGGACTGTTGCGTCCCGGCGCCATCGGTCATGCAATTCGACAGGAAAGGAAACCTGCTCCGCGCGTGGGGTGGTCCGGCGGATACCCAGAACAATGCGTACAATGCGACGTGTAAGGCGCCGTCGTGCCAGTGGCCCAACACGGAACACGGCATCTACGTCGACAAGGACGACAACGTTTGGCTGTCCGGGAACGGCGGCGCCGTGGTCACTGCGACCGGCGCTCAGGGTCGAGATGATCAGATCCTGAAGTTCGCGACCGACGGGACCTTCCTGATGCAGATCGGCAAGGCAGGCGCGTCGACGGGCAACGGCGACACGGTGAACGTGAGGCAACCCGCGGACTTCGGCGTCGACGATGAAGCCCACGAACTGTACGTCGCGGACGGCTACGGCAACAAACGAGTCATTGTGTTCGATACCAAAACGGGGGCGGCGAAGCGTTACTGGGGCGCATACGGCGCGCCGCCGTGCGCGAGCCCTGGCAACACCCGCGCCTGCGTCACTGGCGCGTACAGTCCGTCGGCTCCGCCCGACCCGGACTTCCGCAATCCCGTCCACTGTATTCGCCTGGTGGCCGACCTCGTCTACGTGTGCGATCGCGTCAACGATCGGATCCAGGTGTTCAAGAAGAACGGCGACTTCGTCCAGGAGTTCTTCGAAAAGACGAACACGCTCGGGAATGGGTCGATGTGGGATATCGCCCCGTCTCTCGATCGCCGGCAGACCTTTCTCCATGTCACCGACGGAGAAAACAATCACGTCTACCACATGCTTCGCCTGAC
Organism: Candidatus Rokuibacteriota bacterium; assembly: GCA_003220315.1. Lineage (GTDB taxonomy): Bacteria > Methylomirabilota > Methylomirabilia > Rokubacteriales > CSP1-6 > 20CM-2-70-11. Next base: position 2,308 of record QHSA01000068.1, on the reverse strand, counting down.
GGGCGAGATCGTCGGTCAGTTCGGCCACAATGGACGGAATGCGGGTCAGTTCCACTGGATTCACGTCCTCGACATCGACGCGCACGGCACGATCTACACGGGTGAGGTCGATACCGGGAAGCGCGTGCAACGATTCGTGTCGGAGGGGAACTCCCCGGATCGCGACTGACGTCAGGCCAGCCGCGCGAGTCTCTGGGATCACGCCTCATGGCATGCCGTGGGGCGTGATCCAGACCGGGCGGCGACGCTAGCTCATATGCGTCGTCTCGGACACTACCTCCCATCTGTCGCACTCGTCGCTGTGCTCCTGCTCCTGCCTCGGCCCGGTCACACGAACGGCGGCGACCTTCCGCCGCAGATTCTCCTCGAGGGGTTCGTCAAGCCGGAGGGTGACCACCTTCACCTCGTCGTCCGAATCCCGCTGATCCTGCTGCAGAACCTCAATCCGCCCAAGCGGGGGCCCGGCTATTTGGACCTGGTGCGGATCGACAAGTGGCTCAACGAGGCGGCCGCCGCGACGGGGCGCGACATCGAGCTGTTCGAGGACGGCGACCGCCTCGTTCCGACACGGAGCGCCGCGCAGATCTCCCTTCCGTCGGAGCGCTCCTTCGACGGCTATGCCAGCGCGGCGGCCCACATCGCTGGTCGGCGCTTGCCGGTGAGCACGGACGTGTTCTGGAATCAGGGTTATTTCGACGCCCACCTGGAGTATCCGATCCGTTCGGCGCCCGCGGACTTTGCGATTCACATGAAGGTGGAGCCCGGACTCGGTCAACGCATCAAGCTCCGCGTGCAATACCTGCCCGTCAGCGGCGTCTCCCGGACCTACGAGATTCGAGGAGGCTCCGGCCGGCTGTCGCTCGATCCGCGCGGGTACGAAGCGGCGCGAATGTTCGTGATGCTTGGATTCGGCTCGGTGTTCGCCACCGATCGGCTGGTTTTCCTGCTGTGTCTCGTCGCGCCGTTCCGCCAGGTCTGGGGGCTGCTGGCAGTCGTGATGGCCCTCACCGGGAGTCAGGCCATGACGCTGATCGCAAGCGCGGTCGGCACGGCTCACGAGATCAGATGGTTGCCGGCGCTGTTCGATACCTGCGTCGGAGCGGCGGTGGTGCTGCTGGCCGTGGACAATGTGGTCGCGCCGAGTCTGCATCGCCGCTGGTTCACCGGCGCTCTCGTCGGCGTGATCGGCGGCTTCGGGCTCGGGCGTCTCTTCGTCGACGAGCGGCAATTCGCCGGAGCGCACACGCTCGTGTCACTCGCGTCGTTCAACGTGGGCGTGGCGCTCGGCGAAGCCGTGGCTCTGCTGCTCGCGCTCGTCGCGCTGGGTATTCTGTTCACTCGCGTGCTGGGCGCGAGCCTCGGTGTGGTGGTTCTGTCGGCCGTTCTCGGCCACATGGGCTGGCACTGGATGATCGACGGGGTGCATCGGCTCGGGCATACGCTCAGTACTGGCCTCTCGACCTCTGCCGTCGCCTCGGTCGGATGGTGGGTGCTGATGGGGCTACTGGTCGGCGGGGCGGCGTGGTTTCTACCGACGCCGTTCGGCGGAGCGCCGATCCCGCCCCTCATTCCAGGCCGAGCTCGAGGCGACCGTCGAGACTCTGATTGAACTGGGCGCGGAAGTCGGGAGGTGCCTGCCGGGTCGTTCGCCCGGCGCGAGAGACCGTGTCATGTGCTGTCATCCCTTTAACGTCCGCTCTCCAGCAGGAGGAACCCCATGAGGACGGCAAGGCTTCTGTCGCTAGTGGTCGTGACGGTATTGCTGCTCGCGTGTGTTCCCGTTGGCGCGCAGCAGCCGGTGGCGCCGCCGCCGCCACAGATCCCCTATGGCGCTCCGATCAGCCTCGAGCAGGCCAAGAAGGTGATGGCCGGCGCAGAGGCCGAGGCGTACAAGCAAAAGTGGAACATGGTCATCGCCGTCCTCGATTCGGGCGGCCACCTCGTCATGCTCGAGCGCATGGACGGCACGCAGCTGGGCAGCATCCAAGCGGCCACGGATAAGGCGTACTCGGCGGTCCTCTACCGCCGTCCCACCAAGGTGTTCCAGGACCTCGTCGGCCAGGGTGGCCCCAACCTCCGGCTGTTGAGACTGAGCGGCGCCAGCCCGCTCGAGGGCGGCATCCCGATCCTGGTGGACGGAAAAGTTGTTGGCGCGGTCGGCGTGTCCGGCGCGACGTCCGAGCAGGATGCACAGGTCGCCAAGGCCGGTGCGGACGCGTTGACGAAGTAAGCGCACTCGCGGCGGGGCGGCGAAGCGACACCGTCCCGCCGCGCGTCACTCTCACTCGTCGCTGGTTTTCGCGACAAG